>CAYJAL010000009.1:0-22446 GCA_964367875.1 uncultured Desulfovibrionaceae bacterium
CCTCAGAGCGTACCGCATTTACAATCCTTCTACTTAGAAGAACACCCCAGCATGACGCTTTTTGTGGCGCTTATGGAATTACGCGAAACCCAAGACGCCAGCTTGCAATTTGACTTCTGCTGCCGCGCCGGTATTTGCGGTTCTTGCGGCATGGTAATCAATGGTCGTCCAGGCCTTGCATGCTCTACACAAACACGCGACTTGCCAGATCACATAGTCTTGCATCCGCTGCCTATCTTTAAACTTATCGGTGACCTATCTGTGGATACAGGTACATGGTTCCGTAATGTGGGCGCCAAGCTTGAAACATGGATTCACAGCCAAAAAACCTTTGATGAAAATGCTGTGGAAGAACCCATGACCAATGCCTTGGCTACGCATATCTTTGAGCTTGATCGTTGTATCGAATGTGGCTGTTGTGTGGCTGCTTGTGGTACAGCACGCATGCGCGAAGATTTTCTTGGCGCCACCAGCATTAACCGCATGGCTCGCTTTTATGTGGATCCACGCGATAATCGTAGTGAAGCAGATTTTTATGAGCTTATCGGTAATGACCAAGGTGTCTTTGGTTGTATGGGACTTTTGGCATGTCATGATGTGTGCCCCAAAAAGCTCCCCTTACAAGACCAACTTGGTATCATGCGCCGCATGCTTGTAACAGAATCTGTAAAGGGTATTGTACCTGAACCATTACGCAAACTTATGTCCTGCAAGGGCGATTGTCATCCTAAATAGGGTGAAAAGGATTATTATCATGGCATTATACACCAAAGAAGAAGCATTAGAATATCATGCTAGCCCACGTCCCGGTAAGGTAGAAGTTCTGCCTACCAAGCCTTGCGCCAGTCAAAAAGACTTAACCTTGGCTTATTCCCCCGGCGTAGCAGAAGCTTGCCTTGCTATCCATGCCGATGAAAGCCTTGTGGATCTTTACACAGGCCGCGCAAACCTTGTGGCTGTAGTATCCAACGGTACTGCCGTACTTGGTCTTGGCAATATTGGCCCCAAAGCCGGTAAGCCTGTTATGGAAGGCAAGGGTATTCTTTTCAAGAACTTTGCTGATATTGATGTTTTTGACATCAACCTTGCTGAAAATGATCCCCGTAAGCTTTGCGACATCGTAAAAGCCATGGAGCCTACTTTTGGCGGCATTAACCTTGAAGATATTAAAGCCCCTGAGTGCTTCTTCATTGAAGAAACCTTGCGCGAAGAAATGAACATCCCCGTGTTCCATGATGACCAACACGGTACCGCTGTTATTTCTGCTGCAGGCCTTATCAATGCTTGCGAAATCACCGGTCGTAAGATTGAAGATTGTAAGGTAGTTGTTTCCGGTGCCGGCGCTGCTGCCATCGCTTCTGCTAATTTATATGTAGAAATGGGCGTAAAGCGTGAAAACGTATTTATGTTTGATTCTCGCGGCCTCATTCATGCCGGCCGTACCGACTTGAACAAGTACAAAGAAGCTTATGCCCAAAAGGAAAATTGCACCTTAGAAGAAGCTCTTACCGGTGCTGATGTCTTCCTTGGTCTTTCTGTAAAGGGTCTTTTGAGCAAAGAAATGGTACAAAGCATGGCTAAACAGCCCATTCTTTTTGCCTGCGCTAACCCTGATCCAGAAATTACCTATGCTGATGCTAAGGACGCAGTGGCAGATTGTATTATGGCCACAGGTCGTTCTGACTATCCTAACCAAATCAACAACGTATCCGGCTTCCCCTTCCTCTTCCGCGGTGCATTAGATACCGGCGCAAGCCAAATCAACGAAGAAATGAAGATTGCCGCAGCCAAGTCTTTGGCAGCTCTTGCTAAAGAACCTGTACCTCAAGAAGTTATTGACGCTTATGGCGGTCAAAACTTCACCTTTGGTATTGATTACGTTATTCCAAAGCCACTTGACCCACGTATTTTAGAGTGGGAAACCCTAGCTGTGGCCCAAGCTGCCATGGATTCTGGTGTGGCTACCCGTCCTATCAAGGACATGGACGCTTACCGTAAAAGCCTTGTGGAGCGCGTGAATAAATGCCGCGCTCGCGCTGCTGCTTTGTGCGAAAGCTATAAATAGTCTCTAATTTAAAGGGGTTGCTCTGCAAAGGGTGGCCCCTTTTTTCTTTTTTTAAAACAGTTGGTTGTGAAATATTGCCCATAGTTAGTCATTTCATTCGCACAGCATCTTGAATTTCGCTTTAAAATTGTGTATCATAAGACAGTAGTCATGTTTCCTGTATAACTTTAGCTTGTGGGAGATTGTGTATGAAAAGAAGCTATAAACAATGTATAGCATTTTTTGCTTGTGTATGTGTTTTTTGCCTCACCTTATGGCCTGATTTTTCCTTAGCCGCTGCCGTAGCTCCTGCTGCAGAAGCCGCCAAGGACTATACCGAAGCCTATATTACCCTCGGTATTTTAGCTGTTGCGGCTGTTCTCTTTTTCACCGAAGCCTTACCCTTGCCTGTTACCGCCATGCTGGTGCCTTGCGCTTTAAGTATTTCCGGTATTTTATCGGCTAAATCCGCCTTTTCCTATTTTGGCGATTCCAGCGTGGTGCTTTTTATGGCCATGTTTATTTTGGGGGAAGGCACCTTTGCCACGGGCTTTGCCACGCGCGTGGCTGAAGCCACAGTGCACTTTTCTAAAGGCAGCGAAAAACGTCTTTTAGTATATTCTGTTATTACCATTGGCGTGCTTTCGGGCTTTTTAAGTAATACCGGCACCACTGCCGTGGCTCTGCCCATGATTTTGGCCATGTGCGCCGCAGCCTCTATTAACCCCAGTAAATTGCTTATGCCCATTGCTTTTGCTTCTTCCCTTGGGGGCACATGCACCATGGTGGGAACGCCGCCAAACTTGCTTATCAACGCTACCTTAGAGAAAATGGGCGCTGAGGCCAATGTGGCTCCCTTTGGCTTCTTTGAATTTGCCCTTATTGGTGTGCCTTTGCTGGCTGTGGGTGTGCTTTTTTATGCCACCATTGGCGGTAAGCTTTTACCCGACCGCGCCTCAGAAGTGAACCTTGATGAGGTAAAGCTCAAGCAGCCTCGTGTAATGCGTGTGGAAAAAATGCCTGTTGCCATGGGTATTTTCCTCTTTGTTATTGTGGCCATGGCCACCAAGATGATTGCCTTGGTGCCTGCCGCCATGCTGGGCGCCATGGCTATGGTTATGACGCGCTGTATCACCATGAAGGAAGCTTTTAACTCCATTGACTGGACAACCATATTCCTTTTTGCCGGTATGATTTCCATGAGTCAGGCCATGAAAGAAACCGGCGCTGCTTCGCTGATTGCTACCAATGTGGTGACCATGGTTTCCAACCCTTACGCTATTTTGGCCGTTACCTGTGCGCTTACCATGGTTATTACCAACTTTATGTCCAATACAGCCACAGCGGCGCTCATGGCACCACTTGCCATTCCCATTGCCATGCAGTCTGGCGTCTCGCCTTTGCCTGTGGCCATGGGTATCGCTATTTCTGCTTCGGCTTGTTTCTTAACGCCTATTGCTACGCCGCCCAATACCTTGGTATTTGGCCCCGGTAGCTATACCTTTACCGACTACGTAAAGGCCGGCTGGCCCTTGCAAATATTAAGCTTTATCCTCTGTGTGACGCTTATTCCTGTGATTTGGCCTTTCTAAGATTGGGTAGATATATTTGTGAAAAGCCATTGATGTATGTTGATGGCTTTTTTGTTTTTTTGTTGAGGGGGGAAAGGGGCTCTTTTGCCAGAACCCAAAACCGCCCCTTACCCCCCTCAAACTCCCCCCTATCCCCGCAAAACGCTCTTCATTGTCCGATGCTCATGGCATATATTGAATGTTTTTTTATGTAACAAAAAAGACAGCTTCTGCATGTGCAAAAACTGTCTTTATTTTAGTTTCTGTAGTGTGAGCTTTAGGGATTCAAAATACTTTCAAAGTTAAATTCTACCACACAAAATCCCATGGGTAGGGTGAAGGGTATGGCTATGGTTTTTTCGCCGCAAGGGTGAACAATTTCATGGCCAGTGCCCAAAATCATGGAAGGGGTGCTACCGCTTAAGGTAAGGCCTTGTTCTGACAATCTACGGCGCGCATCACCCGAAAGGATATTCATCATTTCGCCTACCATTTCTTGCACATCGGTTTCAGGGTCTTCTAATTCCCCCAAAGTATCCTGCGCCATGGAAAGGGCAGCTTCTTGACTCATGGTAAAAGATATGCTGGCAATTCTACGTTCAGCATCATGCACCGTTACCATGGAAGAAATATCGCCAAAAGCTTCAAAATTAGGTTTTTCAAAAGCATCGCCGGGCTCAGGCATGCTTTGTGTCATGGAGCCTAGCACATGCTTGGTAGCATCTTTGAAAGCTTCAATAATAATTTCAATATTAATGGGGGTACTCATTGAGCATATCTCCAAAATCAAAAGTTAAAGCACGCTTATTGACTTAGTTCAAGGCGACCGCTACGGATAAAATTGTCCACCAAGGAAAAAACAAGGTCGTTGCCGCAAAAATTGTGCTGTAAGATGTTTTGTTTAAAGCATGTTAAGTTTTCCTCAAATTTTTGCAAGCTCTTTTTATGAAGGTGCAGCATATTTTCTTGCATGCCATAACCTAATTTTTCAATATATAGCGCATTAAAGCGTTGCTCCACCATGGCCATGATGGGCAAGGTGAAAATGGGTTTTCCAAGGTATAAGGATTCGGTCATAAGGGTATGGCCGCCGCCTTGAATTACATAAGCCGCCCCTTCTAAAAGCTCTAAAAAGGCCTCTTCGGACTTCTTTTTAAAAATAACATTACCTTCTTGGCCTTCGTGGTCTTGATAGCCAAAAACATAACAGGTACGCTCTGTGGCGCTAAGTAAAAAATCCACCAAGGCTCTATGGGTGGAATTACTTTGATATACCACCACATGGCCGTCGTCTCGAGGGCGCGCCTCAAGAACTTTATCACGCAAAATGGGCGGTACCACGCGGGCTGTGTACTGTTTTTTTACCGGCGGCGCATAAAAGGAAACAATAAGATTTTGCTCGGTGGGGCGGAATAGATACTTAGGTGTAAGACCTTGCAAATAATAATCAAAGAGCATGTCTCGCGGCAAATCGTGCTCGCAGCAGGTAATAATGTGCTGATGGTCAAGGGTAAGGCAGGGTAAACCCATACGCTCGGCAGCGCGCGGTACAAAATATTCTAAATCCGTCATGCACACATCTGGCTTAAAATACTTGATAATATCCATGGTGTGCCTAATGTGTTTTTCTCGCTGCAATAAAGTAGGTACGGCGCGCCCAATGGTGGCGGGCATATCTACTTTATAATCTTTAAAAACAGTACCCAAGTTGGGCAGCGTTGCCACAGGAAACTCTGGCTGCAAAATACGCAAGGCATCATCATTTGCCACAAAGAGAAATTGATGTTGGCCTAATTGTCTGGCTATGGTGAGTCCGCGCATGGCGTGCCCATGACCTGTGCCGTGAATGCCGTAAAGTATGCGAGCCATATATATTCCTGTAGGTTAAAGGTGCTTACTTGTAGCAAAAAGGGGGCCTAAGGTCAAATGGCCTACTTGGCTTAGGAGTTTATGCAAAGCAAGGGAAAACATAGAAAATTGCTCCAAGGCAAATTGCAAAAAACAGCATAATCCCCCTTGCAAGCACTTGACGAAGCTTGCACAACATGAAAGTATTACGCGTTCTCCTTGGGAAAAGTGGGGGAATGTATTTGCTACAGAATATCATGGAAAATATATGAATACGAAACAAGCATTAGAACTTTTGGCGCGCGCTAAGCTTGCCTTTACACGTAGAAAAAATGTGGACTGTATTGGTTCTATCATTATGGTGCTTAAAGGTATGGCTAATACGCCTTACACCTTAGAGCTTACGGGATCCATGCGTGAAATGATACAGCTTTTAGGCAGCGATAAGATTGTTATAGATGTTATTGGCAAACCTATTGTGTATCAGCCTGGGCAAGAGCCCGCCATTTTAGTGGCTTTAGCCAAAGTGTATAAAGTAGTTTTGGAAGAGCAGCGCAAGGAAGATTTACAAGTAACTCGCGCACGTAAGCTCAAGCTAGACCATACCTTGAATGAAGGCTTGCGCCATGTGAAGCAAAATAATTTTTCTGACGCTGACCATTGGTTCAATGAAGCTTTGACCCATTATAAAGATGAACACGCTCTTTTTTCCGTTATCGGTGATGCACTTTTAACTGCCGGTGCACCCAAGAGAGCCTTCCCCTATCTATCCAAGGGGATAGCCGCGGCGCCGGAAGATTTACGGCTAAAAATACTTTATGATAAATGCGTGGCCATAAAAGACCAGAAATAAGATGAAAAGGCATGCTCTCAGCATGCTTTTTTTATTCCTCAGTCTCTCGAAAAAGCTTGCTTTTTTTCGTAAAAAATCTAGAATTTTAAAGCCTAAGCAACACTTAAGCCCTGTGTTATGGGCTTTTTTCTATTATTGAGCGTAGGGACTATGCCTTACACTAGGGAGAAATACTTTGTTTCCTATACGATATATACATGCGGCCGACTTGCATTTAGACGCAGCCTTTAAGGGCTTGCGCCGCCAAAGCACTTCTGGAACTTCTTTGGGCTCATTAGAAAATACCCTTACATCAGCTACCTTTACCGCCTTGGAAAGATTGGTGGTTTTGTGCGAGCGTGAGAGGCCAGATTTTTTGCTCTTGGCCGGAGATGTTTATAATGAAGAAGATCAAAGCCTTAAAGCGCAGCTGGCCTTGCGCGATGCTTGCGCTCGTTTGCAAAAAATTTCCCTCCCTGTGTATATTGTGCATGGCAATCATGACCCCCTTTCTTCGCGCCTTAAAATGATTCAATGGCCTGAAAATACCCATATTTTCCCAGCTGAAATACAGCATATGGTGGTGCATGGCCAAGGTAATGCAGGCGGCGCTGGTGAAGGTGGGCAAGCTGTGGCCATTGTGCATGGAGTAAGCCACAATAGTACGCGCGAAGGGCGTAACCTTGCCAAGGCTTTTACGCGCCTTGGGGGCGAATATGAAGGGCTTTTCCAAGTGGGGCTTTTGCATTGCGCTGTGGACAATGTGCCGCATGCAGAGCGTTATGCGCCTTGCTCCTTAAAAGACTTAGAGCAAAGCGGCCTTAATGCGTGGGCTCTGGGGCATGTGCATGAAAGACGCGTGCTGAGCCAAAATCCCTTTGTGGCCTATGCCGGCAATACGCAAGGCCTGCATATTAATGAATTAGGTCAACGCGGATGCTATTTGGTAACAGCTACGCCTTCAGCGAAAGGCTCTTTTAGCATAAGTGAAGAGTTTCATCCCTTGTCCCCCGTATTGTGGGAAAAGATAGACCTTGATGTGGAAGGCATTGAGCTTATTACGCAAGTGGAAGAGCGCATACAAGAGGCCTTGGAGCAAGTAGGCGCTGCTGCCTCGGTGCAAGATGAGGCCATCATGGTGCGCATATGCCTCAAGGGGCATACGGCTCTAGATAGTGAGCTGCGCTATAAGGATTTTTGCCAGCAGTTGTGTCAACGCCTGCAAAGCATGGCCGGTGAAAAAATGGAAGGGCAAACGCTGGTTTGGCTTAAGGATATCGTTGTGGAAACGCAAGCTGTGCTGGCCATGGAAGAATTGCGCCAGCGCGATGACCTTTTGGGCGAAACCTTACGCTTGGGGGCGCAGTTGCAACAAGATGCCAAGGATGGGCAAGATTTTGTGCACAGCACTTTGGCGCCTTTGTTTGCCCATGCCAGAGCCAAGGTTTTTTTACACAGCCCGCAAGAGGAAGAAGTGAGTGCTTTATTAGAAAATGCCGCACGTCTTTGCGCCGATTTGATGGAGAATAAATAATGTATATTCAATCCTTTCATATAGATAATTTTGGCGTATTCTCTCAGCTTGGCGTGCAAGGGCTTTCGGAAGGCTTAACGGTTTTTTTAGGAAAAAACGAGGCCGGCAAATCTACGTGCTTAGAATTTTTACGCACCATGCTCACAGGTTATGCCCCTGCGCGCAGTAAGGAAGCCCAAGGGCGCAATTTTGCCCAATTAAGCCCCGGACGTGTGGGGCAGGCTGGCGGCTCTTTAGAAATATATTTAGAAGATCGCGGCCTTGTGCATGTGACGCGCCGCCCCGATAAAAGCGCCGGCAAGGGGCGCGATAGCATTGTGCTGAGCGATCAAGATGGCAATATGCTGGAAAGCTCCCTTTTAGATAGTGTGCTCTCTGGTGTGACGCGCGATGTGTACCGTAATGTTTTTGGTTTTTCCTTAAGTGAATTACAGGTATTTGAAAGCCTTAAAGATGAAGGCGTGCGCCATGCTCTGTACGGTGCCAGCTTTGGCATGGGTTTACGCTCGCCGGGGGCTGTGCTGAAAGAGTTGGAAGGGAATATGGAAAAGCTTTTCAAAGTGAAAGGTTCTACGCCCTTTATTAATGACACTTTAAAGCAATTGGAGCGCGTGCAAAAAGAGCTTAGCGAATTAAAACGCCAATGCGCCCAATATGATGGCTTAAGCCTTACCAAGAAAACCTTGGAAGAAGGCTTAGCGGCCGTGCGCGCGCAAAAGGCCGCCTGTGAAGAACAGCGCCGCCAAGCAGAGCGCCAGCTAGGCGTGTGGAAGCAATGGGATGAGTGGCGCAGTATAGAAAATGCTCTGGGGCGCCTTGAGCCTGTGACAGACTCCTTTCCCGAAGATGGCGCAGGGCGTCTTGAAAGGGCGCAGCTTTTGCGTCAGGAAATGGCGCGCCGTGAAGCTACCCAAAAAGAGCGCTATCAAAAATTAGAAGCCAGACATGCTGCCTTGGTGGTCAATGAGCCTTTATTGGAAAAGCGCGCGGCCTTACAATCTTTAAGCGAGCACAAAGCTTCCTTTCGCAGAGCCCAAGAGGGCCTATTGCCTCATATGACGCAAATACAGCGAGCAGAGCAACATTTGAATCAAAGTTTAGCAGAGCTTGGGCCGGACTGGACGTGTGAGCGCATCCATGCCACCAATCGCTCCCTTGTGGCGCGTAGTGAATTGGAAAGTCTGGCGGCGCATATTCAAAATACCGAGCAAGCCCATGTTACCAATGCCACCCATGTGAAAAAGGCCAATGCGCAGGTTTTGGCAGCGCGTCATGCCTTGGAATTGGCACAAAATACCTTAGAGCATTTGCCTGTGCCGGAGGCCTTGGTCAGCGATGAGGTGCGCGAAGATATGCGTCATTCCTTAAACTCTGTGGAAAGCTCCATGGCTGCTTTGACAGAAAAAGAGCAAGCCATGCTCACGGCACGCAAAACCTTTATGCGCAGCATAAAGCCCTTGGCCGTGCGTGGCCTTGAGGGTGAACAAGCCGCCTTAGCTTTGCCGAAGCTAGAAGCTTTGCGTCATGCGCAGGAAGAAGCCTTAAGCCTTGCCACCAAGGCGCAAGAAACGCGCGTGCACACGCAAGCTGTGGAAAGCGTGGTGGCGCAAGCCCAAGAAAATGAAGAAAATGCGCGTGGTCGTGTGGAGCGTATGCGCCAGCATTTACGTAAAAATACGGTGATTTCGCGCGGGCATATTGATATGCGTGCTAAAGCCATACGTGCCTTGCGTCAGTTGCATAGTGGTTATTGTTTGGAAAAGGATCGCTTGGCAGAATTGCAACAACGTAGCGCAGAGGCCATAGCGCCGGAGCCGGTAAAAAGCGTCTTTTTAATGGTGCTGGGTTCCGTTATTGCGGCTTGCGGCCTCACAGGCCTTGCTTTACCCATTTTCTTTGGCATGGAAAGCTTGCCTATTACGCCGCGTTTGATTTTACCTTTGTCGCAATGGTCATCGTACTTGGTGGTGCTTGTTGGTGCGGCTTTTTTAGCCGGGGGCTTGCCACGTTCCGGGCCTGAGCGTAAACGCTTTGAGCAAGAAATGAAGGCGCTTCAAGAGCGTATGAAGGCCATGCAGTTGGGCTTGACCCATGCCGAGGGGCAAATTCAAGAGCAATGTGTATTGGCAGAAGTCACCGATGCCGACCCCATTACCTTGGACGCTGTGGAAATTTTATTGGAACGCGAAAGGGAAAAATGCGCCACCGATGAGCGTATGCAGATGGACTTGGAGCAATTGCAAGCGGAGCATGATGACTTTGCCGAAAGACTCAAAGGGCGCCGCCAAGAGCTCACTGCAGCCCAGCAGCAAGAGCAACGCGCCCTTATGCTATGGCATGACCGCTTACGCGCGCACTATGTGGAAACCATACCTTCTCCCGATGCTGCTGCGGCTTTCTTTGCTCGTGTGGAAGCGGCTTTGGTGGCACAAGCTTCGGCGCAAAATTTGGAAGAAGAAGTGGCGCAGCTTCGTGCTAGCATACAAGAGCATTTGGAAAAACTCTATGACATTGCTGCCGTAAAGCAGATGGTACAAGGAGCCCAAGGGTTGCACGGATCGCACGGATTGCACGGCTCGCAAGAAGACAGCCCTTTGTCATTACAAGGAAATACGCAAGAGCATGCCCAAGATTCAGAAAGCGAATCTGCCGCCATGCAGTCAACCATGCCGTCTCAAGAACAGATTTTCGCCGCCGTGCGTGAGGTACTGCATATGTGTCGTGAAGCCGATGAAGCTTTAGAACAGCGCCTCAAAGCCGGTACCGCCGTGCAAAATTGTGAATATAGCTTGGAAATGGCAGATAAAAGCCAAGCCGAGCTCATTGAAGCCTTGCACAAAAGCGAACAAGATTTGCAAAAATCGCTGGTGTCATGGAAGGAAAGCCTTGTAAGTATGGGCATTACTATGGATATATCGCCGCGCATGTTGCGCACCGTGTTAGAGTGCATGGAAAAATGCCTTGCCGAAGAGGGCGCCTTGCAGCGCTTGCACCAAGAGCACGAAAGCATGGAGCGCGAATGCCAAAGCTTTGTGGCGCCTTTGCGCGAAGTGTTGGAATATGTGGGACGCCCTTTACCCAAGGCCGTGGAGCAGCAATCTCTTGGCATGTCCATTCCTTATCAAGAAGATTGGCTCAAGGCTTTGGATATTGTTCTTTTGGATATGCAAACCAGCCATGAGGCCTTGCAAGCGCGTAAGCAATTGGAAGAGCAATTGGGTCAGCAAGAAGAGGAATTGCACGAAGCCAGTAAGGCTTTAGTGGATGCCGAGGCCACCATTAAGCATTTATTGCGCTTGGGGCAGACGGAAAATCCCGAAGAATTTATTCGCCTTGCCCATGTGCGCGCTCAAGCTATCGAACTGCAACGTCGCCGCCAGGATTTGGAAGATGCCTTGCGCTTAGCCGCTGGGGAAAAAGATTTGCAAGAATTTTTAGACTCCTTTGCGCAGCGCGAACAGCATGAATGCGAAGCCTTTTTGCAGCAAAAAGAAGCCGAATTGCTGGAATTACAAGGGCAAGAGCAAGAAAAAATGCACGAATACGCCAATGTAAGCGCGACTTTGCATACCCTTGAACATGCAGATACCTTGGCCTCTTTGCGTCAAGAAGAGCGGCAAATTCAAGAAAGCTTACAAGATGCGGCGCAGCAATGGGCGCAATATGCCGTGGCTAGACAAATGCTTTTACAAGCTAAACAACGCTTTGAAAAAGAACGTCAGCCCCAAGTTATACGCATGGCCTCGGATATTTTTGCGCAAATAACCGATGGCAAGTGGAAAGGCCTTACGGCTTCGCTGGAGGAAAGCTCTTTGCAAGTGATTTCGCCCTATGGTGAGCCTGTGTCCCCCACGGTATTAAGCCGCGGCACGCAAGAGCAATTATACTTGGCTTTGCGTCTGGCCTATATTCGCAATCATGCCAGCCATGCCAGAGCCTTGCCGGTGATTATGGATGATGTGCTGGTAAACTTTGACCCCGAAAGGGCAGAGCGCACCGCCAAGGCCTTGCTGGATTTAAGTCAAAGCGGTAAGCGTCATCAAATACTCTTTTTCACCTGTCATCCGCATATGGCGGATATGTTGCAAAAAAATCATGCCCAAAGTACACGCTTTGTGGTGGAAAATGCGCAAATACTTCCTGCATAATGCGGGCATAATGCAGGCGTACTGCAAGCATAAAATACTAAGGCCTAGAGCCGTATAAGGAAGAAATATGGCATTAGGTCTGGAAGTTCGTGGGCATTTGGTGGCACTTGGCACCGTGATAATATGGGGGCTTACCTTTGTCTCCACCAAGGTTTTGCTAAGCGATTATACACCGCTGGAAGTGCTCTTTTTTCGCTTTGTGCTGGGCTATATCACCTTGGTGATTTTTTATCCGCGCATGCTACCCATACGCTCGTGGAAGGAAGAACGCCTTTTTATGGGGGCGGGTTTTTCTGGGGTGACATTATATTTTTTATTGGAAAATATAGCGCTTAATCATACCCTAGCTTCCAATGTGGGCATTATTGTGGCCATTGCCCCATTTTGCACGGCCTTGCTGGCACAAGTGATGTTGCGTGGTTATGGTAAGGAACAGCTCTCGTGGACATTTTTTCTTGGCTTTGTGGTAGCCATGAGCGGTATAGGGCTGATTGTCTTTAACGGGGCTGTGCATTTACAGCTCAACCCCTTGGGGGACATACTCGCTGCCGGGGCGGCGCTTACATGGGCTTTTTATTCTATTTTCATGCGCATGATTGGCGAGCTGAGATATAATATGGCCTTGTGTACGCGCCGCGTGTTTTTTTATGGCGTCAGCTTTATGTTGCCGGTGGTCTTTTGGCAAGGGGTGCATTTTGATGTGGATATTTTTCTGCGCCCCACAAATGTGATGAACTTTCTTTTCTTGGCGGTTATTGCTTCCTCCTTATGCTTTGCCACATGGAGCTGGTCGGTAAAGGTGCTGGGTGCTGTAAAAGCCTCGGCTTATATTTACTTGGTGCCTGTGGTGGCTGTTTTTGCTGCAGCCTCTATTTTGCAAGAAAATATCACAACGCTAGCCATGCTCGGCACAGGGCTAACTTTGACGGGGCTGGTTATTTCAGAAATAAAAAGTAAGAAAGTAGCTACAAAAAAAGGGAATGATTATGAATAGATGTCAAGGGGGGAAATCCATATTAACGTCCAATAGCACATTGCTTTTATATTATGTGTGCGGACTTATGACCTTGGTTTTAGGTTTTCCCTTGGTGCTGGCTGGGGTGGGGGCTTTGGTTTCTCGCTCGGTGGCGCATAAAGAAGGCGTGCCCTTGGTGATACAGCATTGCACCTGGATTTTTCGCAGTCTTTGGGTCGGGACATTGCTTTTTGGCGCTATTTTTATGGCAGGGCTGTATATTATGGGTGAGGGCTTTATACAATTGCCGGATACCTCGCATATACAAAGCTTTGAGCAATTATGGGCAGATCCTGTGCTGCGTAAAGCTGTGCAATATGCCCTAGCCTTTGTGTTTATGGGTTCTAGCGTGCTTATATGGTTTTTGTATCGCATGCTTCGCGGCATGTATATGTTGATTAATACTAGCCCGCCAGTACGCCTCTAGCACATGAGTGCACCCCTAGCCATTGCCGCGCCCTCTTGCGTTATTCCTGCCCATGTGGCAGAAAACGCCGCTTTTTTAGCTCATAAAGTGCAAGAAGTGGGCTTATGCTTTTTTGAGGCGCGTTCTTGCCTTGCCTACACGCAAGAGGATTTACCCCTTTCTTTGCGCGCCTTACCCTTGCGTTGGCATATGCACTTGCCTGTGGATTTACCCTGGGGGCAGGGGCGCAAGGGGGGAGAAAAGGCCGCGCGCTTAGCCTTGGCTGTGGCGGCAAAAGCAGCATATTTGCGCCCGCGTTTTGGGGTGTTGCATCCGCCTACGGGGTTGAAAGATGTAGAGCGTGTGCATGAGGTTTTGCGAGATTTTTTACGCATTTGGCAAGGGGAAAGCTCCCTTCCAGTTTTGCTGGAAAATATCGAAGGGGCAGATATGCAAGATTTTTCCCCTGATCTTTTTGAAAGCCCTGGTGACAATGGCAAGGGCGACAAACATAAAGGCGCCAAGCATAAGGGCGGTTATGGCATTTGCCTAGATGTGGGGCATATGTTAGCTTTTGGTCAACAAGGCATCTTGCAAAGGCCGGATTTGCTACGTAGGGTACAGTTGCTGCATTGGTCGGCACCTGGTAAAAGGGATGATCATTTACCCTTGACCCAGTTTAGCCCGGAGCAAAAAAAACTCGTGCAAGAGCTTGTGCCTCTATTGCCGCAGGGCTGCACACATATGATTGAAGTTTTCCACTGGCAGGGTATTGCGGAATCAACACCGGTATTACAAAGCATATTAAGGGGAGAGCATGGGCAAAAAAGCTAAATTTCATCAGCGATTTCAAGAATGGCTCAGCGCTTTACCCAAGGATGAACGTTGGTGTATTCTTATTACGGCAGATCCCGATGCTTTAGGGGCGGCCATGGCCTTAAAGCGCATAATGGCGCGTAAGGGGCGAGAAATTGTCATTGCCAGTACCAATGAAGTGACGCGCCCCGATAATTTGGCCATGATACGCTACTTGCGTATACCGCTGGTGCGCTGGCATGCAGATATGCAGCAAGAATTTCAGCGCTTTGCCATAGTAGACTCCCAGCCTCACCACAATAAAGCCTTTGACGGCATTCCTTTTTCGCTCATTATAGATCACCACCCCGCCCCCGATGACTATTGCCATGTGGCAGAATATATGGATATTCGCCCCAAAATTGGCGCCACCTGCACCATGTTTTGGCAATATTTACGTGAGATGGATATTCGCCCCAGTAAATTACTGGCCACAGCCATGCTCTACGGCATTCGCACAGATACGGCGGTTTTTGAACGCAGCGGCATAGAAATGGACTTTCGCGCCTATCAATGGCTTTCGCGCCATAGCGATACGGCATTGCTGCGCCGTATTTTACGCAGTGAATATTTGCCCGAATGGTTACCGCTTTTCTCCCACGCTTTTCGCTCTTTGCATACCTGTAAAAATGGTGCCTATTCTCATGTGGGGAAGGTGAGCTCGCCGGATATGCTGGTGGCCATTGCAGACTTTTTTACCCGCGTTCACGGATTACGCTGGGTGGCGGTAAGTGGTGAATATGAGGATACTTTAGTCATTATCTTTCGCGGTGATGGCAGCACCAATATTGGCACCAAGGCGCAAAAACATTTTGCCGCCTATGGTTCTGCCGGCGGCCATAAAACTATGGCTAGGGCAGAAATCCCCTTGCAGGCTTTAGAGGGAGAACCTGCCGAAAATTTTGTGTATAAAAAATTGGGCTCGTCTAATTGTAAAAAGAAATAGCTAAAAAGAGCTAGTATTACAGCTAAAAAGAGCCATTGTCTTGCAAAGTACAGCCATTTTTTTGCTTTTGGTGTTGACAGCGCCTCTGTGAGGGTGCTAAAAGCAAAACACAAAGGAAATTTATTTATGCAAAACCAAAACTTCACCACTTCTTCTTATGCTAGCCAAAGCTTTATCAGCTTTAGCTTTTTTAGCTATTTTAGAAGCGCCTGTGGTGAGGGACGTGCATAATTTTTTTTGTAAAATTATACAGTTCAAGAGCCGCAGGTTATACGCCAGCGGCTCTTTTTTTTAGCTCAAAAAGGTCGCGGCAAGGCTTTATTTCATTAACAAGAGCGCAGGGAGAAAGAACATGCAATTAGGAAAACAAATTCGCTTGGAACGTATCATCAATCGCCGTAGTCAACGCGCCATCATTGTGCCCATGGATCACGGCATTACTTTAGGCCCCATTGATGGTCTTGTGGATATGCGTACTGTGGTGAATGATGTGGCCGAAGGCGGCGCTGATGCTGTGCTCATGCATAAAGGTCTTATTCGTTGCTCGCACCGTCAAAGCGGTAAGGATGTGGGGCTTATTGTGCATTTATCTGCCTCCACAGCTTTATGCCCCCATGGCAATAGAAAAACCTTGGTAGCCACTGTGGAAGAAGCCCTCTGTCACGGCGCCGACTGCGTATCTGTGCATGTGAACTTAGGCGACCCGGACGAGCGCCATATGTTACAAGATTTCGGTAAAGTGGCAGAAGCTTGTGATCGTTGGGGCATGCCGCTTTTTGCCATGGTATACGCTCGTGGGCCTCAAGTACAAAATGGCTACGACACTAATGTGGTAGCTCACTGCGCTCGCGTAGGCGTGGAATTGGGCGCTGATATTGTAAAGGTGGTGTACCCCGGCACTGTGGAAGGTTTCAGTAAAGTGGTGGAAGGCTGCTGTGTGCCTGTGCTTATTGCCGGCGGTGAAAAAATGGATTCTACCCGCGATATTTTGCAAATGGCCCATGATGCCATTGAAGCCGGCGGCGCAGGGCTTTCTGTGGGGCGCAATGTATTCCAGCATCCCGACCGCGTAAACTTGGTACGCGCTTTACGCGCCATTGTGCATGAAGATGTGGCCGTAGATGACGCCTTAGCCATGATGGAAAAGGGAGCATAATAATGACTGCTGTATGGTTTAAAAGTGTGCCCCTGTGCAAGGAAGATGTGACCCTTGCCTTAGAATCCGGCGTGGACGGGCTTATTGTACCGGCCAAAGATGTGAAAAGCGTTGCGGCCTTAGCGCGCTGCACCGTAGTGAGCGAAGAGCACATGCCTTCCATGGCTTTACAAAAAAAAGATGATGAAAAGGCCTTTGTGGCGGCGGTGCAAAAGGGACAAAAGTTGGTGCTGGCTGCCGGCTGGGAAATTATCCCTGTGGAAAATATTTTGGCGCAATGCGATTTTGTGGCCGCTGAGGCGCGTTCCTTGGTGGAAGCGCGTTTGGCCGCAGGGGTTTTAGAGCGTGGCGTGAGCGCAGTGGTGTTATTGCCCCAAGCCTTGGAAGAAATGAAAACCATCATTAAAGAATTAAAATTATCTCAAGGCGCCATGACCTTACAAGAGGCCGTAGTGACCAAGGTGGAAGCCGTGGGACTTGGGCATAGAGTGTGTGTGGATACTTTATCCTTATTGCACAAAGGCCAAGGCATGTTGGTGGGAAATTCCAGCGCCTTTACCTTCTTGGTGCATGGCGAAACGGAGCATAATGAATATGTGGCAGCGCGCCCCTTTAGGGTCAATGCCGGCGCTGTGCATGCCTATGCGCAATTACCCCAAGATAAAACCACCTACCTTGGCGAATTACGCGCCGGTGAGGAAGTGCTTATTGTTAATGCCGATGGCAGCACCTCCTTGGCCGCTGTGGGCAGGGTAAAAATAGAAGTGCGTCCCATGCTTTTAGTGGAAGCCAAAATTGCTAGCGAGCAAGGGGATATTGTGGGGACGGTATTTTTGCAAAATGCGGAAACCATACGTCTTACGCAGCCCGGCGGTGAGCCCATCAGCGTGGTGTGCTTAAAGGCCGGCGATAAGATTTTGTGCCATACGGACAGCGCAGGCCGCCATTTTGGTATGCGTATTAGCGAAGAAATTCAAGAAGTGTAGAGTGTAGCATGAGTGAACAAGTCTTAGCAGAAAAGCTGTCTCAGGTACGTCAAGAAATTGATGCCGTAGACCAAGAGCTTTTGCGTATGCTCAATAAGCGTGCCTCGCTGAGTTTAGAGGTGGGGCGCATTAAGGCAGAGGAATACGGCGTGGAGGCCTGCGCGCAAAAGAGCGGCTCCATTTTTAAACCTGAGCGCGAGCAACAGGTATTGGCCAATTTGGCCGCCGGTAATGATGGCCCCTTGCCGCAAAAGCATGTGGATACCATTTGGCGCGAGATATTTTCCTCTTCCAGAGCCTTGCAAAGGCCGCAAAAGGTGGCTTATTTGGGGCCAGAAGGGACATTTTCCTATTTTGCTGGTTTGGAATATTTGGGAAAAAGTGTGGATATGTGCCCTTTTTCCAATTTTCACGATCTTTTCCGCGCTGTGTATGATGGCAGATGCCAATTGGGTGTGGTGCCTTTAGAAAATTCTCTGCAAGGTACTGTGGGGCAATGCTTTGATTTGTTTTATAATTTTTCTGTGAGTATTCAGGCAGAATTACTCTTACATATAAAGCATTCTTTGCTCAGCCGGGGTAAATCCTTACAAGATATTACCCATGTCTACTCGCATCCTCAAGCCTTGGCGCAATGCGATGTGTGGTTACGTGCCCATGTGCCTTGGGCGGAATTGGTGCCGGCAGAATCCACGGCGGCGGCGGCGCGTCGCGCTTTGGAAAACCCTAAATTTGCCGCCATTGGCAATGCTACTTTAGCGGAATTGCACTCTTTTACTGTGCTGGCCTCTTCCATCGAATCCAGCGCAGACAATTGGACGCGCTTTGTGATTATTGCGCCGCAAGGCAGCGCCGGCGAACAGCCAAAGCCTGCTCCTGCTACGCCTGCTTCGTCTGGCACGGCGGAAAAAGGCACCATGGCTTTAGCCCGTAAGACATCCTTATTGTTTACCCTTATAGATAAGCCCGGTTCTTTGTCTTCGGTGTTGTCATCCTTTGCCGAGCATGGGGTGAATATGCGTAAGCTGGAATCGCGCCCCTTGCGATTGGCCAGCGGAGAGTGCTGGCGCTATGTGTTTTTTGCCGATTTAGAATGCGATTTATTACAAGCCCAGTATGCGCCCATGGTGGAAAGCATTCAAGCTTTATGTAATTCTTTTCGCATTTTGGGGGCCTATCCTGCGGCTGTGCCCCATGTGACGCATTTTGAAGGAGGGCAAGGCCCATGCTAAGCGTTCAAGCACCGGCTTCTAAATCCATTTCTCACCGTACCCTTATGGCTGCGGCACTTACTGAGGGTATTTCCACCGTAAGCAATGTGCTTATGAGTAAGGATATTCAATGCACCATAGGCGTGCTTCAAGGCGCCGGAGCCAGCGTTACGGAAATGACTGATGTAAAGCATGAAGAGGGCACCAAGTCCTTTGTGGTCTGCGGTATGGGCGCGTGTGCGGTGCCCCCTATCAGCACAGATGAACCCGTTTCGAGCTATATGCACGAGTCCGGCACCTCTTGCCGTTTACTTTCGGCCATCTTAAGTACATGCCCCGGCACCTTTCGTGTTCATGGGGCAGAGCGTTTGCATGAGCGCCCCATGAAGCCCCTTACCGATGCTCTGCAAGAGCTTGGCGTAGCTATAGATTTTGAAGGCGCCACAGGCCATGCCCCCATGTTCATTACCGGAACCACCTTTAGTAAAACAAGCATTACCATAGACAGTGATGAATCCAGCCAATATCTTTCGGGCTTGCTCTTGGCGGCGCCGCGTAATTTTGGCGGCCTTGTGATTACCCTTGGTGGTAAAAAAGCCGTGTCTTGGCCCTATGTGGGCTTAACCCTGCAAACACTGGAAGATTTTGGCATTTCTTTTACCGTGGAATGCAAAGAAGGGGAGAACTGGACGCCGGTACCTTGGCGCGAGCTCAAAGAAGCTGTGCCCCACGCCACGCGTTTTTGTATAGAATGCGGCACCTATCAAGTGGGTGATTATGTGGTGGAAGGGGATTGGTCCGGCGCCTCGTACTTGGTGGCTGCCGGTGCCTTGGGGCGCCAAGAACTGTGCATTGAAGGCCTGCGCCAAGATTCCCTGCAAGGGGATAGTGCCATCATGGATATTTTACAAGCCATGGGCGGGCGCTTTAGCTGGCAAGAAGACGGCCTGCATGTGCAGCCTTCTGCTTTGCGCGGTATTCGTGTGGATATGGGGCATTGTCCGGACTTGGTGCCCACGGTGGCTGTAATGGCGGCCTTTGCCCAAGGGGAAACCCTCATAGAAAATTGCGCTCATTTGCGCGTGAAGGAGTCAGATCGCATTGCCGCCCCTGCCGCTGAATTACGTAAGCTTGGGGTGCAGGTGGAAGAAAGAGCTGATGGTATGCGCATTGTGGGTCTTGGAAAAGTACCCACTGTACCGGCCGGAACGCAATTTTCTTCGCATAATGATCACCGCATAGCCATGTCCTTGGCCTTATTTTCCTTACATGGGGATGCAGTGCCCTTGGATGATATCAAGGTTGTGGAAAAATCCTTCCCGCATTTTTGGGAAGTTTGGAAGAGAATTTGTGGCTAAGAATATAGTTATAGTGGGCTCCAAAGGGCGCATGGGGGCGTATTTTTTGCGCCGCTTGCAAAAGCTGCAGGACTATGCCGTTCAGGGTGTGGATGTGCCCCTGAGCCAAGAAAAGGTGCAGGAGGCTTGCGGCCAGGCACATATGGTCTTGTTGTGTGTGCCTGCCCATGCCATGGGCGAGGTTTTGGGCTGCATTACGCCGCATATGCCCCAAGACTGTGTACTGGCGGATATTACTTCGGTTAAAGTGCAAGCGCTGGCCACCATGCAAAAATATTGGCAGGGGGCCATTGTGGGCACGCATCCACTTTTTGGCAATAAGCCTCAGCGCGGCACTGACTTGCCTGTAACCATTGTGCCCCATGAAAAAACGGCTGCATCTGCCACGCTCTTGGTGGAGCAGCTTTTTACAGATCTTGGTTGCCGCACTTTTAGAGCCACTGCTAAGGAGCATGATAAGGCCATGGCGGCCATTCAAAACTTGAATTTTATTACTTCCTTGGCCTATTTTGCGGCATTGGCTCATGATGAAAGTTTATTGCCTTATATGACGCCGTCTTTTAAGCGTCGACAAGATGCGGCGCATAAGCTTTTAACGGAAGATGCCGAGCTTTTTGCCGGTTTGTATGAGGCTAACCCTTATAGCCAAGCCTTGGTTCGCAGGTATAGTAAGTTTTTACAGGTTTCTGCCGGCGGGGATATTGACCTCCTCATTAACCGCGCTTCATGGTGGTGGGAATAGCAGGCTGTTGAAAAAGGGCGAACTACTGCGTCAAAACAAAAAAGCAGACCACTTATGTATGTCTATATACACGGCGTGTTCTGCTTTTTTGTTTTTCCTTGTATTTCACCCTTTTTGAACAGCCTGCTTTGCTACAGGAAATAGCAGATGGCAAAATTTTGGATCAGAAATGTAAAGGGGGAGCTAAGCTCCCCCTTTTTTATGCGAAAATTAGGCTGTTCTTTTTTTCCAAGATTGTACAGTGTTCTTTAAGAGCATGGCAATGGTCATGGGGCCTACGCCGCCGGGCACAGGGGTAATGGCCGCAGCTTTGGGTGCCACAGAAGCATAGTCTGCATCGCCCACAAGGCCATTTTCTGTTCTATTAATACCCACGTCAATGATAACTGCGCCTTGTTTTACCATATCTCCGGTAAGGAAATTGGCTTTGCCAAGGGCTAAGAAGATAAAATCTGCTTCGCGGCATTCTTTTGCCAGATCCTCTGTGCGGCTATGGCACATGGTCACAGTGGCATTGGCAAAGGGGCCGGATTGGGAGAGCAATAAAGCCAACGGACGGCCTACAATATTGGAGCGACCCACAATGACGGCTTTTTTGCCAGCAGGGGAAAGATTGTAGCGCTCTAAAAGTTCCATAACGCCGGCAGGGGTGCAAGACACAAATCCGGGTAAACCTAAGGACAGGCGACCCACGTTTTCGGGGTGGAAGCCATCCACATCTTTATTGGGGTCAATGGCCAATAAGCATGCGTCGGCATCAAGGCCTTTAGGCAAAGGCAATTGCAATAAAATACCGTCTACCTTTTCATCGGCGTTAAGTGTGGCAATGAGTGCCAAAAGATCTTCTTGGCTTGTGTCGGCAGGTAAACGGTGAGGAATGGACACAATACCCACATCGGCACAGGCTTTTTCTTTATTGCGCACGTATACTTGCGAGGCTGGGTCTTCACCCACTAAAATAACTGCAAGGCCTGGGGCGCGTTTGCCGCCTTCCATGGCTTTTTGTACGTGTACTTGTAATTCTGCGCGCAATGTTGCGGCTGTGGCTTTTCCGTCAATGATGGACATGTTTTTCTCCGTCCGTGTTTGTGTATTTGTATTGATTGGGGGAGGGAAAACGCCTAGGCGCACGATATCCATAAGCCGAATACATTCGGCAACGGCTACGCTTTTAGCGCCCGTTGGGTCGGTTTGCTAGTGCCAAAAAGTTTTCCCTCCCCCAAACTCCCACCCTTTTAAAACGCGCTTTATGGGGCGTTGAAAAGAAGGTAAGGAAAAAAATTGCTTGTGAAGAGGGGGGGCTTAAAAAATGCTCCCCCTCTCGGTAAAGTCGTTATTCTAGTCTTCGTTAAGGGCAAAATATTCTGCCATCATGGGGCCAAAGTAGGTGGCGCTATCTTCCAATTCTTCTTCAATGCGCAGCAATTGGTTGTACTTAGCAGTACGGTCAGAGCGGCATAAAGAGCCAGTCTTAATTTGACCAGCATTAACACCCACAGCCAAGTCGGCGATAAAAGAATCTTCTGTTTCGCCGGAGCGGTGAGAGATAACAGTGGTATAGGCAGCTTCTTTGGCCATTTCAATGGTATCCATGGTTTCGGTAAGGGTACCGATTTGGTTTAATTTCACCAAGATGGAGTTACCCACGCCTTCGGCAATGCCTTCGGCCAAGATATCAGAATTGGTAACGAAGATATCATCGCCCACCAACTGAATATTTTCACCTATATTGGTGCTCAGCATACGCCAGCCATCCCAATCGGATTCGGCAAGGCCGTCTTCAATGGAGATGAG
>CAYJAL010000009.1:22463-30614 GCA_964367875.1 uncultured Desulfovibrionaceae bacterium
TTTGCCGTCTTTGTAAAATTCAGAAGCGGCGGCGTCGATGGCAAGGGCAATTTCACTGCCTGGGTTGTAGCCGGCTTCTTCAATGGCACGAATAATATATTCGAAAGCTTGGTCGTGATTTTTAAGGTTAGGAGCAAAGCCACCTTCATCACCAACGCTGGTTACATGGCCATCAGCGGCAAGTAAAGCGCGTAAGGTGTGGAATACTTCAGCGCCCATGCGCAAAGCATCGCGGAAAGTATAAGCGCCCACAGGCATAATCATAAATTCTTGAATATCTAAGTTGTTAGGAGCGTGAGCACCGCCATTGATGATGTTCATCATGGGTACAGGCAATACTTTGGCATTGATACCGCCAAGGTATTGATACAGGGGAAGACCCAAGAAACCGGCAGCAGCTCTAGCTGTGGCCATGGATACGCCCAGCATGGCATTGGCGCCAAGGCGAGATTTATTATCGGTGCCGTCAAGGTCAATGAGGGTGTTATCCAATTGTACTTGGCGTAAGCTGTCAAGACCAATGATGTTTTCAGCAATTTCGTTATTTACATGCTCTACAGCCTTGGTAACGCCTTTGCCTGCATAACGGGCTTTGTCGCCATCGCGCATTTCAAGGGCTTCGCGAGAGCCGGTAGAAGCGCCGGAAGGCACAGCTGCACGGCCGATATGACCGGATTCAAGACTTACTTCCACTTCCACGGTGGGGTTGCCGCGAGAATCAATAATTTCACGACCAAGAACGGATACGATGGTACTCATGCTTTCTCCTCAACTTTTGAAGGTAGTGTTAGGGGTGATAGACGTTAGGGGTTTTGTTCAAAATACAATTGCCGTAAACCGTCTAAAATTAAATTGGGTAATACCGAGTCAAAACACGAACTGACTTTGGCAATATCTTTGGCAAAGCCGCCTGTACCCATAATATGCACAGGGCCTTGTAATTGCTTGGCAAGGCGCTGGCTTAAGCCCTCCACCATGGCAGCAAATCCAAATAATATACCATGCTGCATGCTAGAGGCTGTATCTCTGCCGGGTACGGGTTCTGTGTCTGTGGTGTCCAAATCAATACGTGGCAATTTTGCAGCTTTAGAGCTTAAAGCTGCTGCTGCCGTATGCACACCGGGAAAAATGATACCACCAAGATAATCATGATGGGTGACACAGTCAAAGGTGGTGGCTGTGCCAAAATCTACTACAATAAGTGAAGGTATTTGCGGCATAAGCTTGCGCGCGGCATAGGCGCACACCAAGCGATCTGCCCCCACTTCATGGGGATTATTATAACAATTGTTCAAAGGGACGGAAATTTCTTGAGGTACAGTATAAAAGGGCGCCCCCACAAAACGTGCACAAGCTTCGCGCACTAAGGAGGTCATGCTAGGCACCACCGACGAACACACACAAGCTGCAATGGCATCTTTTGCCAAATTTGCATGGTGTAAAAGGCTATGTAAAGTAAGGCCTAAACTGTCTGCTGTTTGCCCGGCATCGGTGCGTAGCGTATACGTGGTCAAAAGGCTGTCTGCTTGAGCCAGCCCTACCTTAATGGAAGTGTTGCCAATATCAAAAAGAAGGATTTGGCTTGTCATATCCGTCCTATAGTACTAAATGTCATAATGTGTTTGAGAGACAATGCCATAAAAGAGCTTGACAGACAAGTAAAAAAGTAGTTATTGAGAAGAAATCTTAATAAGAACTCTGGAGGAAATATGCAAGATCAAGTATTAAAAGCCATGCAAGACGCAGGCAAGCCCGTACGTCCCGGTGATATAGCTAAGGCTTTGAATATAGATAGTAAAGATGTGTCTAAGCATATTGCGGAACTCAAAAAAGACAATAAAGTGCATTCGCCAAAGCGCTGCTACTATGCTGCAGGCCCTGCACCGGAATAGATTCTGCTTATAAAAAAAGCCCTGTATATGCTGCATATACAGGGCTTTTTTGTGGAAAAATAATTAACCTGTCACAATAAGTGTTTGGTGTACAAAAAGCGTGGTGTCGCTTTCGCTGTGGGTGTATTGGCTAAAGTTGCGGGCATGGCTGCTTGCTTCCCAGCCTTGGCCAAGGCTTATGCTGCCATCGGTGTTTTTGGTAATGCCAATACTATGCAAAGCTTCCTGCATATTGTGCCCTTGGATATTATCCCCAAGCACAGCCATTTCCATATAGGCATGTTCATTGTTGGAGAACATATCTTTTACGGAGT
Organism: uncultured Desulfovibrionaceae bacterium; assembly: GCA_964367875.1. Classification (GTDB taxonomy): domain Bacteria; phylum Desulfobacterota; class Desulfovibrionia; order Desulfovibrionales; family Desulfovibrionaceae; genus CAYJAD01. The sequence goes on from CAYJAL010000009.1 coordinate 24,670, forward strand.
GTACAGCGTCCTTGGAACCTAACAATATGTCGAGATTATCGTAATTATTGTTGGCCAAATCGTAGGCGCTATCATTGGTGATGAGGTCGCTTAAATCCATAAAAATAAGGTCGTCATCCATGCTTACTTTATCAGCAAGGCTTAAAGAGGTGTTTTGCAAAGAATCTTCAAAATCTTGTGCAAAAAGATCTTCCTCGCTGTCAAAGTCGTGTTCGCATACAAGGCCATAAGAGGTGTCAAAAAATACTTCGTCAAAAGTATATTCTTGTTCTAAGTGGCCTTTATCTATGCCTTCCTGAGCCTGAATATCGCCCGAGGGGAGAGTTTTAGATATGATGTGTGCCATAATGTACCTTCAGTAGCCTATTGATAGAGTAACGCTAGAGACAATTCTTCAGCATATAAATTGAAAATATGACGTTTTTGTGACAATGTCAATAGTTGAGTACTAGGTTTTCTATGCGGTGTTGTTGTGATGGTTATGGTTCAAAAGTTTAGTGTAGAAACTCAGTGAAGAGGCCAGCCAAAGGTCGACAGAGCATAAGAGCAGAGGAGAGAAGCAGAGGATAGGTGTGTAGCTAAGTATGAGGATAGAAAGCCCTTGCTCATGAGTATACATACTCACAAACAAGGGCTCTAGATTGTATTTATCTATTTTCTTTACGTAAGTTTTCTACAATGTCTTTAAGCTGAGCAGCAATATGTGCTAGCTCTTGAGTGGCTTGCTCTGTAGAAAGCACACTTTGTGTTACTTCAGCGGTAATGCTGTTAATTTCGCCGGTGCTGGTATTGATTTGCTCAAGGGTATGGGCTTGATTTTCACTGGCTTCTGCTGCGGAGCGTACTTCTTCCGCAGTGTTTTTTACCATACTTTCAATGCTTTCTAGCGCAGAACCTGCATTATGTGCCACAGAGGTGGATTGAGAAATATAGCTTACGGTTTCTTCTATGGCCAGCATATTGTTTTCTGTGCCTTTTTGAATGGTGGATACAGTAATATCCACTTGCTTGGTAGCTTCCATGGTTTTTTCGGCCAATTTACGCACTTCGTCGGCTACCACAGCAAAGCCGCGTCCGGCTTCGCCGGCTCTGGCAGCTTCAATGGCCGCATTTAAAGCGAGCAAGTTGGTTTGGTCTGCAATATCATTGATCATATTCATGATTTGAACAATATCTGTGGCTTGCGTACGTAGTGTTCCCAGGCTTTGGCGCATGGAAAGGGCTTTGGATTCAATTTCCGTCATGCTTTGCACAAGGTTTAAGACCAGCTCTTTACCATTGTGGGCTTCTTGGCGAGCCTCATCAGCATGAGTGGCCGTACGTGTGGTGCTACGTGCCACATCTACCACGGTGGAATTCATATGTTCAATGGCCATACTGGTTTTTTCAATTTTTTCTTGCTGCGTGGCAGTGCGTTTACCGGTACGCTGTGCCTCATGGGTAAGGCGCCCTGTGGCAGAGGTGAGCTCAGCAATAATGGAACCCATTTGTTCCGTGGTATGCAAAATTCCTTCTTTACGGGCTTTTTCTGCTTCTTTTTTGGCTTCTTCAGCGGCTTCATAAGATTTTTGCGAGTTTTCTAAAGCAATTTCTGCTTCGCGCATCTTGGCATTGGCCGTTTCAATAAGCTCTATAAGTTTGTGCACCATGGAAATGAGGCTGCTGTGCAAAAGACCCACTTCGCCTTTAAAGGCTTTGCCATCTTCGGGAATGGCAGCAAGATTGCCTTCGGCAACACTTTGCGAGGCTTTTGCAAGTACAGCAATGGGCGTAGCAATGGAGCGCGCCACGGCCCAAGCCAGCAACACAATAACAAATACAATGGCTAGGCCGGTATAGGCAATAACCATGGTTACTTCCCATGCGCCGGCAAAAACTTCATCGCGTTCTTGCAGCATCACAAGGCTCCAATTGCTAGGAGTGGTCTTAATAGACGCCAGCCACTGTACGCCGTCAATGGTTACTTCTTTGTAACCATTTTTCATATTGCGTAAATCTTGTAAGGCGCGCGAAGGCTCTGCTGGTAACTCTTGCAGAGTTTTCCCCAGCCAGCGCTGGCTTTCAGCTATATTGCTACCGGAGTTTTTGGGATCGCTCACCACTTGGTTAAGGCTGTCAATGAGCAGCACATAACCTGTTTTGCCCAGTTGTACTGTGCCTGTTTCCTCCGTGAGGGTGTTTAAGGTAATATCGATGGCGGCCACGCCCACGATTTGGGCTCGATCGTCTTTGATGGGGGAAGCCACAGTGAATACCGCATCACCGCTGTCGGAAATATACGCTTCGGTAAGGATGGTATCTCTAGCTTTTACGGTATCTGTATACCAAGGGCGCTGGGCAGCATTGTAACCTGCGCTCAATACATCATCGGGGGCTTGGGTGATGCCGCCTGCATTATTGCTTACATACACCAATAAATAGTCGGGGTAGGCATTTTTAGTGGTTTGTAAAATATCATAGATGGCGCGTTCTTCCGGAGCTAAGTCTTGCCCCTTGGTGCGTATGGCTTCCTTGGTATGCACATACGACGTGACGCTTTCAATATTAGTACGCATGGTATCGGTGCTGGCCAGCATTTCAGACATGGACATGGCAGAGGCAAAGAAATTTTGTGCAAAAGCATCCATACGATCCAATTGAGCTTGGCTATTGTTCTTGTAGTTATTAACAAAAACAGTGTTAAGTTCATAAGAAGCCATGGCTAAAATGCCGGCTATGGAAAGGAACACAGCCACAATCATGGCGTATAGGATTTTTTGGCGAATACTCATTAAGACCCCCGATAAAGAAAGAAATTGTTTGCCGCCCAAGTAGCGAGTACGGAATAAATAGACTTTATCTTTACAAAGTCAAGTAAAATGCTAGGCATATATAGGCGTATTTGCATGTCTTTTTTGTTAACATTTGCATCTTACTTAATTTCAAACCTTTTTTGCCATGGTAAAAAGGCGGCCTTTGTGCTAAATTGGCTTGAATCTTCTATACACCTCTAACCAAAGGCTTAACCATGACTCCTATGCTCCCCATGCCTGAGGATTTGCCGCATCCTTCCATTAGTAGCAATACGGAAGTGGTGCTCAAAAAGCGCTATTATAAATATAATGAAGAAACAGGGCATAGCGAAGATGCCAGAGAGCTTTTTTGGCGTGTGGCTTCGGCCATGGCCATGGAAGAGGGCAAGTACGAAAACTCCACCTATACAAAGGAAGTTTTGGCTCGCGAATTTTATGATCTTATGGTGCAGTGGAAGTTTTTACCCAATTCACCCACCCTCATGAATGCCGGCACAGATTTAGGGCAGCTTTCCGCCTGTTTTGTTTTACCCATTGGCGATTCCATTGAAGAAATTTTTGATGCCGTAAAGCATGCGGCCATGATTCATAAATCCGGTGGCGGTACGGGCTTTTCTTTTTCTCGTTTACGCCCCATCAATAGTCATGTGGGCTCCACCGGCGGTGTGGCTTCGGGGCCTTTATCCTTTTTGCGAATTTTTAACACAGCCACAGAGCAAATTAAGCAAGGCGGCACCAGACGCGGCGCCAATATGGGTATTTTGCGTGTGGATCACCCCGATATTTTAGCTTTTATTGAAGCCAAGGCCGTAGAGGGGGAATTTAATAATTTTAATCTCTCCGTGGGGCTTACCGAAGATTTTATGCAGGCCGTGGAGCAAGACGAAGACTATGCCCTTGTATGTCCGCATTTGGGTAAAGAGCATAGCCGATTGTCCGCGCGGGAGGTTTTTGAGCTCTTGGTGCGCAAGGCTTGGGAATCTGGCGACCCTGGCATAGTGTTTTTAGATCGTATCAATAGGGACAATCCTACCCCTGATCAAGGGGAAATTGAATCCACTAATCCCTGCGGCGAGCAGCCTCTGCTCCCTTATGAAGCTTGCAATTTGGGCTCCATCAACTTGGCGCAATTTGTTACCGGTACCGGTGCGCAAAATTCGCCCGAAGAGCATATAGATTGGAAGGAGCTTGCGCGCGTCATTCATCTTTCTGTACGCTTTTTGGACAATGTTATTGATGCTTCGCGCTTCCCCTTAGAAAGCATTAGCGAGCGCGTGCGCCTTAATAGAAAAATTGGTCTTGGTGTCATGGGCTTCGCCGATATGCTTTTCCAATTGGGTGTGGCCTATGACAGCGACGAAGGTCTGGCCTTGGGTGAGCGTGTTATGGCTTTTGTGGACGATGAAGGCCATGCGGCTTCCATGCAGCTGGCTAAAGAACGCGGCGCTTTCCCTGCCTATACAAGCTCTATTTTTGCCCAAAATGGTCGAGGCCCTTACCGCAATGCCACGGTGACCACCATTGCGCCCACGGGCACTTTGTCCATCATTGCCGGTTGCTCTTCGGGTGTGGAGCCGCTTTTTGCCCTCTGCTTTACGCGTAATATTTTGGACGGTGAAAAGCCGGTGGAAGTGAACCCTTATTTTGAAAAATCCCTGGCCGCCATCGGTGCTCATAGTCCTGAGCTTATGGAAAGCGTTTTGCGTAAAGGTTCCATTAAGCATATGGAATTTTTACCTCAGGCCATGCGTAAAACCTTTGTCACTGCCATGGATATCGCCCCGCAATGGCATTTGAAAATGCAGGCAGCCTTTCAGCGCCATACGGATAATGCCGTGTCTAAAACGGTGAACCTACCGCATAGCGCCACCCAAGAAGATATTTATGATATTTATTGGATGGCTTTCACCGAAGGGTGCAAGGGCGTCACTGTGTACCGCGATGGTTGTAAATCTGTGCAAGTGCTCGATACTGGCGAGAATGCCCATAAGCAAGAGGCCGCTGCGACAGTAACTGAGGGCGTGAGCCCCAGTGATTTGGGGCAAGTGCGTCGCCGTCCCGATGTGGTGCAAGGCTTTACCCATAAGGTGCAAACTGGCCTTGGGGGCATGTATCTTACGGTAAATGAAATGAATGGTAAGCCCTTTGAGGTTTTTGCTACCATTGGTAAATCCGGCCGCTCCATTACCGCCAAAGCTGAGGCCATTGGCCGCTTGGTGTCTCTCGCTTTACGCTCCGGCGTCAGCGTGCGCGATATTGTAAGTCAAATTAAAGGCATCGGCGGCGAGCATCCTGTGTTTCGCGGTAAGGGGCTTTTGCTCTCCATTCCCGATGCCATAGCTTGGGTGCTGGAAAAGCGTTATCTGGAAGGCACGGAAGCTGTTAATGAGCATGCCACATCTATTCATGCGCCTACGTGCCCTGATTGTGGCGGTGAATTGGTATTTCAAGAGGGCTGTCATATGTGTCAGGGGTGCTCCTTTACCAAATGTGGCGGCTAACAGGCTGTTGAAAACGCAGCGTCTACTGCGTCAAAGTAAAAAAGCAGACCACTTATGTATTTCCATATACACGGCGTGCCTTGCTTTTTTGCTTTTCCTTGTATCCACTACTTTTTGAACAGCCTGTTACAGGAAGTAATAAGCCACGCAGTGGAGCAAGCCAAAGACAAGCATGAATTTACTTCATGCGAAGGCGACGCTTGCGATAGCTTGTGTCGTATAGGACGTACGACCAAGCGTTATCTTCTGTAATTGAAAAAGGGGTGTCTGCTTCGTTAAGCTTGCTTTTTGCTCCAGTCGAGTATTATCTATACACTTCCTCCGCAAAAAGCTTCGCTTGCCTCGCATTCACCCCTTTTTGAACGGATTGTTACAGGAAGTGACAAGCCACGCAGTGGAGCAAGCCAAAGACAAGACGTAATTCATTTCTTCTTCCTTCCCCCTTGTCCGTAGGACTGTAAGGGGGTGCGCGGAGCCATAGCGATGCGCGGGGGATCCATTCGAGGCGTCGCGCTTTTGTCTCCTTTTACAGGGTACAAAGAAAAAAGCTAGCACAGTCTTAAGTAACAAAAGCGCGACTGTTTGGTTTTTGTGGGATGTATTTAAATTTTCAGATTTTACGAGCGCACAAGGAAGGGATTTTTTTCCTGCG
>CAYJAL010000010.1:0-29869 GCA_964367875.1 uncultured Desulfovibrionaceae bacterium
TGGGGGGAGAACCTTTTTTTCAAAAAAGGTTTCCCACCAGTAGACTTTGTCAGCAATCTGTGCCAAAATTTGTCTTTTTCCCTATAAAAAAGAGTAAAATTATGTCCAAAATACGCGAAGTCTATCAATGCAACTCTTGCGGTGCGCAGTCGGCCAAATGGCATGGTAAGTGCCCCACCTGTCAGGAATGGAATAGCCTTGAGCCAGTTCGGGCGCCCGGCAGTGAAGGGCGTAAGAGTAAGAGCGGCGGTAGGACGCTGGCGCCTGCATCCTTACCTGTACCCTTGGGCGAGGTAGACGATACCGGCCATAAGGCTTTTGGTTCCGGCCTTGAGGCTTTGGATCGCGTCTTGGGCGCAGGTTTTGTGCCTGGGGCTGCCATATTGGTGGGCGGCGAGCCCGGTATTGGTAAATCTACCTTACTTTTACAGGTGGCAGGCCTTGTGGCGGCTTCTGGGCGTAAGGTGGTATATGCCAGCGGCGAGGAATCTTTGCCGCAAATTAAAGGCCGTGGGCAGCGTCTTGGGGTGCTGCACGAAAATTTATTGGCCATGGCCACATCCAGTGTGGAAGATTTGCATCCTGTACTGGATAGCCAGGCTGAAGGCGGCGCGCCGGCTTTAATTATTGTAGACTCGGTGCAAACCCTAAGCTCCATGGAGGCAGAAGGCCTGCCCGGTAATGTGAGCCAGGTACGCGCTGTGGCCACCGATGTGCTGGAGCGTTGTCGCTTGTGCGGTACCACCCTTGTGCTAGTAGGGCATGTGACCAAGGAAGGCAATCTTGCTGGCCCTCGTCTTTTGGAGCATATGGTGGATACGGTGATTTCCCTTGAAGGTGATAGGCGCCAAATGTTTCGCCTTTTGCGCGTGTTCAAAAATCGCTTTGGCCCCAATGAAGAATTACTTGTTTTTCATATGGCGCAGCGCGGTATGGAAATTATCGAAGACCCTTCCACCTATTTTTTGGGCGCCAGAGATGCCTCTTTAAGCGGCACCGCTGTGGTTATGGCGGTAGACGGACACAGGCCGCTGGCTGTAGAAGTGCAAGCGCTGGTAACGCGCACTTATTTACCCGTACCGCGGCGCACTGGCCTTGGTTTTGATACCAATCGTTTACACTTGCTCTTGGCAGTGCTGGAAAAGCGCCTGAAGCTGAATTTTGGGCAAGTAGATATTTACGCCAAGGTAGGCGGCGGTATGCGCCTCAATGACCCCGGCATGGATGTGGCACTGGTGGCGGCGGTGCTTTCTTCTTTTTATGATATTCCTCTGCCAGAAAGGGCTGTGCTGTGGGGGGAGGTGGACTTAAATGGTCAAATTCGTCCTGTGTCGGCGCAAGATATTCGCTATGGTCAAGCCTCGCGGCTGGGCTATAAGCCCATTATTCAGCCCTGTCTTGAGCAAAAGGGCATAAGCACCGTGACCCAATTGCAGCAATTGCTTTTTTCAAAACGATAGATTTAGATTGTTGGTAAAATTTACTGGGGAAAAACCTTTTTTGAAAAAAAGCCCCCAGTCTAAGTTGGCCCCAGACCGCGTTGCTCTCGATTTACGTAATTGCTCATTTTTCGCAAACGTAAACGGCTTCGCCGCCCGTTGGGTCGGCCTTTTCCAAAAAACTTTCATTGCGACAATGTTTTATCTTTGACAGGAAGATTTTGGCGCAATGTAAATTTTTCAAAAGATGGGAAAACAAAATTTCATGTTTAGCTTATAATTTTGCAAAGGTTTTCCCCCAGTGGACATTGCCATCACTTTGTCCTCCATTTTTCCCTTCTTGTTTTTCCTTTTATTTTCGCTTTTTTTTACAAAAAAAATTGTGCTCTCATGGGCTTTTTTCCTTTAAAAGATGCTTGATTATTACCTAAGAAAAAAGGTACCCTAGAAACTTACTAAGAATGGCTCTTGACCATTGTTTTACGGTGCTTACATGTAGATAGGTTTTTAGAGGAACAAAGGTAGCATAAATGCACTTTTTCCCGCCAAAGGAGTGGTACATGGCGAAAACGCATACAGGTTCTCAATATGATGAGGACGTGCTGTTAGAAGATGAAGTACGCGAACCTCGCTTATATAGAGTTCTGCTGCATAATGATGATTATACAAGCATGGATTTTGTTATACATGTGCTTGTGAAGATTTTTCGCAAAAATGCCGAAGAAGCGCAGAATATTATGCTGGCCGTGCATGAGCGAGGCATTGGGCTTTGCGGCATTTATACGCGTGAAATTGCCGAAACCAAAGTTATGCTCGTGCGCTCCATGGCTCGTGATGCCGGATTTCCCTTGCTTTGTACCAGTGAAAGAATTGACGATTAAATATATATTTTGCCCCTAGGGGCGCGGGAGTTACCATGCTTGGTAGACATTTACAAAAGGTTTTGCATGTAGCCTTACAAGATGTGCAAAGGCGTAAGCACGAATTTTTAACGCTAGAGCACTTATTATATGCCATGGCCATTGAATCTCAAGGCCGTATGTTATTGGAAGGCTGCGGCGCAAGCCCTGCCGTATTGCGCGAACAATTGGAAAATTTCTTTGCTTACCATATGGAATTACGCGATGAAGATTCCAGCCACGAAATTATCCAGACAGAAAGCGTACAGCGCGTGCTTAGCAATGCTTTGCGCCAAATCCGTTCTGCCGGCCGTGAATTGGTAGAGCTTGGCGATGTGCTTGCTGCGCTTATGGATGAAACCGATACCTATGCTTCCTATTACCTTAAAAAACAAGGTGTAGAGCGGGCGCAGGTCTTAGAATATATTTCTCATGGTGGCCATGGCAGTGGCTCCACTGGCACACGCCGCACAGAAGATGCTGAACAGGGCGAAGACGAAGGCCAAAGCGATGCCTTAGAAAAATACGCTGTGGACTTAACGGAAAAGGCCAAGCAAGGCAAGATTGACCCCTTGGTGGGTCGCGCCATGGAGCTTGACCGTACTGTGGAAGTGCTGTGCCGTCGCCGTAAGAATAACCCTCTTTTTGTGGGTGAACCAGGTGTGGGTAAAACCGCCATGGCAGAAGGGCTAGCCTTACGCATTGTGGAAGGAAAAGTGCCCGATGCTTTTAAGGAAGCGCGTATTTTCTCCCTGGATATGGGCGCTCTGTTAGCCGGCGCTCGTTATAGAGGGGATTTTGAAAATCGCCTTAAAAATGTTATTAAAAGCATTACAAAAATCCCCCATGCTGTGCTTTTTATTGATGAAATTCACACCATTGTGGGGGCTGGTTCCACCTCCGGCGGCGCCATGGATGCCTCTAACTTGTTAAAGCCTGTGCTTGCCAATGGAGAAATTCGTTGCATGGGCTCCACAACCCATGAAGAGCTTCGTAATCATTTAGAAAAAGATCGCGCTCTTTCACGGCGTTTTCAGCGTATTGATATAAAAGAGCCTAGCGTTGATGAATGCTTAGCCATTTTGCAAGGGCTGCAAAGCCGCTATGCTTCGCACCATAATGTGAGCTATGCACCGGCTACCCTTAAGGCCATTGTGGATCTTTCGGCGCGGCATATTCAGGATAAACTTTTGCCAGATAAAGCCATTGATGTGATGGACGAAGCCGGAGCTGCCGTGGCACTGAAAAATAATCATAAAAAATCTAAGGTTGTTATGGCCGATGTGGAGCGCATTGTGGCGCGCATGGCCGGCATTCCCGAGCGTTCTGTATCCGGTAAGGAAAGAGAGCGTTTAGCCACCCTAGAAAAAGATATTTTAGGCAAGGTTTTTGGTCAAGATGAAGCCGTAGCCATGACCGTAAAGGCCATTTTACGCGCCAGAGCCGGTATCAATCGTGAGAATAGGCCGGCAGGATCCTTCCTCTTTTATGGCCCCACCGGTGTGGGTAAAACGGAGCTGGCCAAGCAATTGGCTGAAAGGCTGGGCGTACAATTCTTGCGCTATGACATGAGCGAGTATATGGAAAAACATGCCGTATCTCGCCTCATTGGGGCGCCTCCGGGATATGTGGGCTATGATCAAGGCGGTCAGCTTACCGAGGCTATTCGCAAGGCGCCATATTCCTTGGTATTGCTGGATGAAATTGAAAAAGCCCATCCGGATATCTTTAATGTGCTTTTGCAGGTGATGGATTATGGTACCCTTACGGACAATACAGGGCGTAAGGCCGATTTCCGTAATGTTATTATTATTATGACCTCCAATGCCGGTGTGCGCGAGATGAGTTCGAAGAGCTTGGGTTTTGCGCAGCAAACGGCGCAAGATGTGAGCTCCAAGGGCTTAAAAGCGGTAGAAAATACCTTTGCCCCAGAGTTTCGTAATAGGCTTGATGCGCTTATTCCCTTCTATGCCTTAAGCCCTGCCCTTATGGAGCATGTGGTGGATAAATTTGTGGCGCAATTGGCCGCTTCCTTGGCGGATAAAAAGGTGGACATTGTGCTTACTTCCAAAGCCAAGGGCTGGTTTGCCACCAAGGGCTATGATGCCACCTATGGCGCAAGGCCGCTGCAAAGATTATTACGCACGGAATTGGAAGATGCCCTAGCGCAGGAATTGCTCTTTGGTAAATTGGTTAAGGGTGGCAAGGTCACCGTGGATATTAAAAAAGATGCTCTGCATTTTAGCTTTGCCAAAGCCGGAAAGGCTTAATGCCTAGAGTACTCGACGCAGATTTATCCTTCCCCCCCACGCAGTATAGCACGCCAGATGGGCTGCTGGCTGTGGGGGGGGATTTACGTTTAGAACGCCTTATTCTCGCTTATTCTAGGGGAATTTTTCCTTGGTATAGTGAAAATACCCCTATTTTGTGGTGGTCGCCTCCTTTGCGCTGTATTTTGCCCATGCAGCCTTGTGCTTTAAAGGTGTCCACCCGTCTTGCGCGTAAATATAAGCAATCGCGCTTTATCCATACCTATAATACGGCCTTTGAAGAGGTGATACGCCATTGCGCCGAGGTGCCGCGCCAAGGGCAGGGCAGTACGTGGCTAGTGCCGGAAATGCAGGAAGCCTATATTCATATGCACAAAATGGGCTTTGCCTATTCTGCAGAGTGCTGGCATGAAGGGGAGCTGGTGGGCGGCGTGTATGGTGTGGCGCTGGGGAAAGCTTTCTTTGGCGAATCCATGTTTCATATTATGCCCGATGCTTCTAAAATGGCGCTTATGACCTTAGTGCAAGAGTTACAGGGGCAAGGGGTGCAATTGCTTGATTGTCAGCAAGATACACCGCATATGCTGCGTATGGGCGCTGAGGTGATTAGCCGCAATTATTTTGAATATTTGTTAAAGCAAGCTCTTGAGGGCTAGTAATGCTTTGCAAAATATATTTTCTATGCGCGCACCGCGTCAGAAATTTTATAAATACTACTGTTATTGAGAGTAAAGCGGACATGACTTCACTGCTGTGAGCGAGTCTATACGAAAGCTGAATACAATGAACCGGGTTAGCACGTCTAGGCAGTGCCGCATCGGCGTACCGTGTACGCCGATGCCCCGTAGTGCATCCTTTTGGATGCGCAAGCGACAAAAGATAACGAAGGGATAGGCCACTGCAGACTGCCAAGCGGGGGGGTAGCCGGGATATAAAGGGCTGGCAAGGGGGGCACCCCTGATGAAGCCCTTTAAAAATACTCTACTTACACAAGGCCAAAACCACCCCTGCCGCCACGGCAGAGCCTATGACGCCGGCCACATTGGGGCCCATGGCGTGCATAAGTAAGAAGTTTTGCGCATTATTTTCTAAGCCCACCTTATTGACCACACGCGCTGCCATGGGCACAGCAGACACACCGGCGGCGCCAATGAGTGGATTGAGCGGTGTTTTGGAGCAGCGGCTCATAAGCTTACCGAAGAGCACTCCCACGGCGGTAGCAAAGGAAAAAGCGATCAATCCTAAAAGGATAATATAGAGCGTTTGTACGGTTAAAAATTGCGTAGATTGCAATTTTGAGCCCACGGCCAGCCCTAATAAGATGGTGACTATATTGATAAATTCATTTTGCAAGCAATCAGAAATTCGCGTTACTACGCCAGATTCTTTAGCAAGATTACCAAAGGTCAGAGCGCCGATGAGGGGAGTGGCATCGGGTAGTAATAGGGTGCATATGATCAAGACTAATATGGGGAAAAGGATTTTTTCGCGCTTACTCACAGGGCGTAATTGCCCCATAACTATGCTACGCTCAGCCTTGGTGGTTAAAAGGCGCATGATGGGCGGCTGAATAACTGGCACCAAGGCCATATAGGAATAGGCCGCCACGGTGATGGCGCCCAGTAAATCCGGTGCCAGCCTTGTGGAAACAAAGATGGAGGTGGGGCCGTCGGCGCCGCCAATAATACCTATGGAAGCCGCTTCCGGTAAGGAAAAGCCCAGACCCAATGCCAAGATAAGGGTACCAAAAATACCAAATTGTGCCGCTGCGCCCAGCAGTGCCGTTTTGGGATTGGCTATAAGGGGGCCAAAATCTGTCATGGCGCCCACACCCATAAAGATGCAGAGGGGGAAAAGCCCCGTGCTAATGCCCATGGTGTAGATGAGATATAAAAAACCGTCGGGGCCGGCCATGTTGGCCACAGGGATATTGGCCAAAAAGCCGCCAAAGGCTATGGGCACCAAGAGCAATGGCTCAAACTGTTTTTTAATGCCAAGCCAGAGTAAGAAAAGGCAGACCACAAGCATGATGGGGGTGCCAAACATATGGAAAACTTGCTCCATACCGCTGAGGTGCTCGGCGGCGGGCTTAATTAAATTCGCCACACCGGTTGAGGCCATAAGGGCATCAAAGCTTGTGTGTAAAATATCCATCCATGAATTATCGCCGGAAACTTGGGTCATACTTTCTCTCGTATTAAAAAAAGCTTTGGGCTTATACAGCTTAAGCGAGGGTTAACAGCACTTGTTCCACTTCTACCTGTTCTTGCACTTGCACGGCTATGCTTTGCACTGTGCCTGCCACCGGTGCCACAATGTGGGATTCCATTTTCATAACGCTTACCACCATAAGGGTATCGCCTTCTTGCACTTCTTGCCCTTGGCTTACAAGTATTTGCACCACCGTGGCCGGTAGGGGGGCACAGACAGGGGTGGCGGTTTTAGCTTGAGTGTCTGCGGCACTAGGAGAATCCATATTTTTAATATCTATGGCATTGTCATCGCCAATACTCACCATGAAACTTTTCCCATTAACCGTTACTTTATAGAGTGTTGCAGTATTTTCTGCCATATTTTTTTCCTTTCATGTCTTTAATATAACGCTTGGTCGTGCGTCCTGCGGCCTCGTAATCTACGCATTCTGAGCAGACATCACCTTTTCAAACATCTACTTAAAACAGGCTGTTCAAAAAGTAGTGGATACAAGGAAGACGCAGTTTTTTGCGCAAGGAGCGTATTAGACATACGTGACTGGTGCAAAAAACAAGTCTGACGCAGTAGACGCTGCTTTTTCAACAGCCTGTTATGCCTTTGCCGTTTCTTGCTTTCGAGCATGCAGAGCTAAAGCAATAATGATGGCAAGTTTTTCATCTTCATCTAAATTTTCTGAAGCAGGTTCTTTTTTGCAGATAGGGGCTTTAGGGGCAGTGGTAGCTTCCGGCCATAAGGTATTCATATAGGCCACAGCCTTGGCTTGCAGTGTTACTGCCATCACCAGTAAGAGTAAGAGCAAAAAAACTATGCCCATGCCCAAAAACATAACCACAAAGCCTTGTTCTAATAAGGTCATGCGCTTCTCCCTGAATAAAAAAATGGTGCCATGGTGTAGACTTTTTTCACCAAGGCGTCAATGTATACGAAAAAACCGTTTAGCATAGGCCTAAACGGTTTTTCATATATTATAATAAGCGAATTTTACCCAAGCAGCTTCATTAAGCCGCCCAAAGCCTTATAGCTCATCCATGCGGTGAAGATAACCATAAGATAGCCGGATACTGTCATCCATAAGGGGTGCTTATAATCACCCACAATGGCCTTGCGATGGCTGGCAAGCAAGACGCTGGCAAGGGACAGAGGTAAAATCATACCATTTAAGGAACCGGCAATAACTAATATTTGCGCAGGGCGACCAATGGTCACAAATACCGTGGTGGAGAGCAAGATAAAGCCGATAATCCAATAGCGGTAATTATTTTCCACAAAGGGCGAAAGGGTACGTAAAAAAGATACCGAGGTATACGAACAACCCACCACAGAGGTTACAGCGGCAGACCAAAGCACAATACCAAAGAACTTATAGCCAAGCTCACCGGCGCCCAAGCGGAAGGCCGCGGCGGCAGGGTTGCTGGGGTCTAAGCTGGCGCCGCCAATAACCACGCCCAAAATGGCCAAGAACATCAAATAACGCATGATACCGGTGGTAACAATGGCGCTGATGGAGCCCATGGTGATACGCTTAATATTTTCAGGGCCCACAATGCCACCGTCGATGATACGGTGTACACCGGTAAAGCTTAAATAGCCGCCCACAGTGCCGCCCACAAGGGTTAAGATGGTAAACCAATCCACTTCCGAAGGAGCCACAGTTTCTTTGAGGGCAAGGCCAATGGGAGGGGCTGTTTTTACCACGATAACAAGCACAAGGCCTATCATAAGTACGCCTAATACTTTTACGAATTTATCAATAACGGGACCAAATTCTTTATTTAAGAATAAAGCAATGGCCACAATGGCGCTGATAATGGCGCCGTAGGCATGGGGCATTTCAAAAAGTACATCAAGACCCAATGCCGCGCCGCCAATATTACCAATATTGAAGGAAAGTCCACCAAAGCAAATAACGAAGGCGAGGAAGAAACCAAGGCCGGGGAAAACTTTATTGGCAAGGTCTTGAGCGCGTAAACCGGTAACACCAAGAATACGCCAAATATTTGTTTGAATAATAATATCAATAATGACAGAAATTAAAATGGCAAAACCAAAGGCTGCCATAAGTTTTTCTGTAAAAAGTGCCGTTTGCGTTAAAAATCCGGGCCCAATAGCTGAGGTTGCCATCAAAAAGGTGGCACCCATAAGAATACTTAAAGTATTACCGCTATTTTGTATTCTTTTTGCTTCTTTTCCATCACTAGCCATACACTTCCTCCAAAAAATTAAATGACATACAGCATGTGTCGTAAAAAAGACAAATACTGTATACAAAAAGTAGCAGATAATTTTTTTTTGGCAAGTTTTATTTTTATATCGCGACTTTGTGAAAAAAAGTTTCTACATAAAAGTTTTTTTCGCCCTTAAAAAATTCTACATTATTCCGTTTTGGGCTTTTTCTTTGGCGGTGGCGGCGGGGTGAATATATGTCCATCCGGCTCTACCAAGGATAAGGCTTGCGCTGGGCAAGCTTCCATACAGGCGGTAATTCTTTTGCCTTCTTTTTCGCGCCAGCCTGTGCACATATCACAGCGCACAGCCACTTCACGCCTGGCGCGTTGAGCCATGGTTTCATTGCCGGCTGTGGGCATGCCTATGCTTTCTAAGGAAATGGCACCGTAGGGGCAAACAAAAATACACATTTTACACGAAGCGCATAATTGCACGCGCACGGTAATGCTACCATTTTCTTCTTGTTGCAGGGCGCCGGTGGCGCATACAGCCACACAAGGCGCCGATTCGCATTGATGACAGCGCACTGTGGTTTTAAAGTCTTCGCCTTTAACCACATGCACGCGAGAAATCAGCTCATCTCTATGCTTCATGGCTTCTTTAAAGGTCATGCCGTGGTGAGCGGCAATGCAGGCCACTTCGCAACGCCGACACGCGCGGCATTTATCGGGGACAACTTGTATATGTTCTGCCATAGTATTTCCTTATTCTGCTATAATTTCCTGAGCTTCTAAAGCCAGTAAGGTGCAGCCATGCCCCCCTGTAAAGTGCAGCTCGGCGCTAGCACAGGTGGGGCAAATGAAATGCCTTTTTTCTAAATGAAAGCTCGTTTGGCATTGCTCACAGGTGCAAGCTAGGGGTATGCGCTCCATGTGCAATGCGGCGCCGTGAGCCACGGTATTTTCTGCTAGTAGCTCAAAGCAGGCTTGTAAAGTTTGCTCTTCAATGCAGGCCAAAAGCCCCAAGCCAAGGCGCACACGGACAATGCTCTGCACCTTATGTTTTTGCGCTTCTTCGTTAATAATGCGTAAGAGGCCGGCCACTAAAGAGCTTTCGTGCATAGCTTACTTATCTTTCTGTGCAGGAGACGCAAGGGTCAATGCTGTTAGCTATAAGAGCCACATCGGCCACCTGACAATCGCGCATCATAACGCCCAAAGCTTCCCAATTCATATATGAGGGCACACGCCATTTTAGACGTTCGGGTATATCTGTGCTGTTGGAGCGGATATAATACATCACTTCACCGCGCGGCGCTTCGCTGCGGGCGCAGGCTTGCCCTGTGGGAATTTGATTGGGCGGGCTTACTAGCACGCCTTCGGGTAAATGGGCACAAAGCTGACGGATAATTTTTATGGATTCAAAGATTTCTTGCAAGCGCACCAAAGAGCGAGAATGCACACAGCAGCCTTGCTCTAAAATCACCTTAAAATCCGCTTCGGCATAAGCGGCATAGGGGGCGCTTTTGCGCACATCATTATCAATGCCGGAGCCTCTGGCCACAGGGCCTACCACGCCAAGGCGCAAGGCATCGGCTTGTGGCAAAAGGCCAAGCCCCTTGGTACGGGTTAAAATCATGGCGTCGGTGGCGAAAATTTCGTGAATCTCCTTGGTATATTCTTCTACCTTGGTCAGGGACTGCAAAAGAAATGCTATCATGGAGCTGTCTAAATCGTATTTAACGCCGCCAATGCAATTGGCTGCCAAATTCATGCGATTACCATAAATGGTTTCTTTTACATCTTGCATGATTTCACGCACTTCCATGGTGTGCATAAAGAGCGACTTAAAGCCTATAATATGCACTTGGATGGCAAGGTTAAAAAGATGCGAGGCAATGCGCTTTATTTCTTCTGCAATAACACGCAGATATTTAGCTCTGGAGCTGATGCGCATTTGCAAAAGGTTTTCTACCACCATGCTATAGGTAAAAGCGTGGGTGTTGGAGCACAGCGAGCATACGCGCTCGGTAAGCGTCACATTTTTAAAGATATTGCGCTGGCTGGCCAAGGCTTCCATACCGCGATGCACATGGCCTGCGGTGATATCTACTTTGCGCAACGTTTCGCCCTCAACGCTGAGGTGAAAATAGACTGGCTCTTCCAGCGCCACATGTACAGGCCCCAGGGGTAGGGTAAAGGTATTATCTTTATTCATGGCCTATCTCCGTAGCTTTTTGAGGGGTATCTTCTTGATTGGAATTTTCCTGACTTGCGCGGTCTTTAAGAATGCGTTCCCATAAGTCAATGGTGCACGCGCCATTCATCATAATAGAAAGGGGCACGGCTTCACCAAGAATACCGCCATCCAACTCTGGGGAAAGGAACAACCTGCGCGGATTGGGCTGATTAAGTACTGCAATATCATACAGCTCCATCATTTCGCGCTCATGCCAATCGGCATTGGCAAAAATAGAGGTGATGCTGGGCACTTCATGGTGTTCGCTATCTAGAAGTACCGTTATATTTATAATGGTGCCTTGTATTTCAAAATGATAGCACACTTCGTGCACAGGGTCTTGTAAATGCTCGCGATTATAGGCTGTTATCATGCCTAGACGGCCGGCAGCGTCTGCAATCCATTGGGCTGCTTTTATAATATCTTTGGGCAAGCCCAAACGATACCAATGAAAGGCATTGCCTGCTTCGTCATAGCTTATGGTATAGGCAGCAGATGCTTTGTCCTTAGCCAGTACTGTATGTTGTTCGGCCAAGGTGGTAAGTTGCTGCAAAAGGTTTTCTAAGGAAGATGCTGACATTTTTTATCCTTTTTTACTCTGCGCTTTCTTCAGTGTTTTTGGGGGCAGCTTGTTGTAATTTCCCTTCAATGCGCTGGGCTTCTTCTACCTGACGGCAACTGGGGCAAATACGCACAATATGCTCAGGGTCAATGTCTTTGGCTTGGGCATACAGCTTGGGGATCATATCCTTGGGTAAGGGGCGCATGCTGGCACCGCAGCTTTCGCAAGGCACATAGGGCACAAATTTTTGCTCAATCCACGTGAATTTTTCTTCTTGGGGGTGAGCATTGTGCCAATCATTGCTTAAGGTAATGGCCTTAGTGGGGCAAAAATGGCGGCATTGGGCACAAAGACAACAGCTATTATGCCACACGCTAAAATCATAGCCCGATTGATCACTGCGCACAGAAATATTAATGGCACCGGCGGCGCAAACATGGCGGCAAATGCCGCAGCCCATGCAACGCTCGGCGTCCAAGGTGACCTTGCCGCGAAAATTGGCCGGCGTAAAGGTTTCGCCTAAGGGAAAGGGGTCGGTGCTGGGGCCTTTAAGTATATTTTGTGCCAAAACTTTCAGAAATTTTGCCATATTACACCTCGATACCGAGTTTTTTAAGCCAAATTTGCTTTGCCAGCACCACACCTTCTAGGATGGATTGCGGGCGTGGCGGACAGCCCGGTACATTGACATCAATGGGTATATAGCGATCCAGCGGGCCTTCAATGGAATAGCCCTCACGGAAAACACCGCCAGAAATGGGGCAAATACCCACAGCCACAGTAACTTTAGGCTCGGGGATTTCGTCCCAAACGCGTAAGACCTTGTCTCTTACTTGCGTGGTGAGGGGGCCGGTGATGAGTACAATATCGGCATGGCGCGGGCTACCGCAATATTTACAGCCAAGGCGTTCTACATCATAGCGCGGAATGCAGGCTGTGGTGGCTAGTTCTACATCGCAGCCATTGCAAGAACCTGCATTGATACGAAAAAGCCAAGGAGAGCGTACCGAAAGTTTTTTTAAAAATTGCATGATTTCTCCCTAACTTATTGCAGCCAAACAAGTAGTAAACTTATAAGGGCTAGTGAGGTTGGATATTTAATATAAAAACCCAGGGCTTGGTCAATACGAAAGCGCCCTGTGGCAGATTTTACCAAGGTTATGGAAAGGGCCATGATAAGTAAGCATTTTGCAAAAAACCAGAGCACATTTACTAGCCAAAGTTCTCCAAGGCTACCGGGAAAAGCACCGGGGAAGAATAAAGCCACACCCAAACCCAAGACCACAAAGGTTTTGAGGGCAGAGCCTAAGAAGAATAATGCCAAGGGCGGGCCGCTGTATTCCAGTAGGGGCCCTTCTAATATTTCCGTTTCTGCTTCCGGTATATCAAAGGGCACAGTGCCCATGGTGCCGGGCAAAAAGAGCAAATAGGCCAAAAGCGCCGGAATCATAATGGGATTGATGCCAAAAATACCTTGCTCTTGCTGGAAGGCCACAATGGCTTGTAAGGAAAATTCCGCTCCCACACCGGTGGCTTTGCCCACAAACATGGCCACAGCTAGGATAATGGCCAGCAGGGGTATTTCATAGGCCAGCATCATAAGCATTTCGCGCGAAAAGCCCATGGCGCCAAAGGGCGAAGAAGAAGCCGTGGCGCCTAGCATAAGGGCTATGGCAGGAAGAGGTAAAAGATAAAAAATAACTAATAAGTCCCCCATATTACTCATGCCATCATACAGACCGCTGAGGGGAATAAAGGCTGCACATACAGCCATACCCACAAAGCCCACCACAGGCGCCAGTAAAAATCCTGTCACATGAGCCGTTTGAGGAATAAGGGTTTCCTTGGTGAGTAATTTGGCAATATCAATCCACGGTTGATATAAGGGCGGCCCCACACGGCGCTGTAAACGCGCTTCCATGCGCCTGTCTAAACCTTTGAGGAAAAGGCCAAAGGCCAAGGCAAAGATGCCACCGGGGAAAATGCACATATGAAAAAGCGCTAGTAAGCTATCTAGCATAATTTATTTCTCCTTATTTTCCCTGTTTTTCTCGTAATTCATAAAGTTTTTACCCAAGGTGGGCAAAAGGCTTTCGCGCCAAAAGGTCATAAGGCCACCGTAAACAGAAAGGGGCTGCATACGAGAGCTGGCCTCTTCCGGCGCTATACCGCAAGAATGCACGGGGGTAATGCGAGAGTTTTTTCGTACAAAATACATCAAGGCCTTCCATGTGCCCACAAAGGCTACCAGCATCATAAGGCACATATTGGTGGCATTCCACGCGGCGGGGCCAGCTTGAACGCCTGTAAGGGCAATGTGCAAGGGCACCATGCCATAATCGTTTAAAATGCCATTGATGGGATAGAGCATAATCCCCGGGAAAACGCCCAGCACTATGCAGGCGCCGGCAAGCAAACGCATGGGCAGGCGCATGGCAGGGCTGGCGTCTTCTATATGCGCCAAATGTGGCCCCGGTTGTCCCATAAAGGCCGTGTGTAAGAATTTGGCAATATAGGCCAAGGTGATGACAGAGCCTATAAGCGAAAGCATGGCTAAGAAGGGCTCATTGGCCTGCATAAGGGCATGATAAATGATCCATTTAGAGGTAAATCCGCTGGATGGAGGAATGCCCACCACCGAAAGGCCGGCAATGGCAAACATGGTGAGGGTAAAGGGCATTTTATGGCCTATGCCGCCTAAATCTTGCAAAGAATCCTTATGGCTTTGGAACATAAGCACGCCGCACATAAGGAACAATAAATCTTTGAAGAATATATGGTTAACAACATGCAGCAAACCGCCGGCATAGCCAAGGCTACCGCCCACAGCTATGGCCAAGACCATATAGCCAATTTGGCTTACGGTGGAATAAATGAAAATAAGCTTAAGATTGCTGCTCAGCAAAGCCTGCATGGAGGCCATAACAATGGTAATACCGCCAATCCACATAACTATGCTTTGTATTGTATGGGCATAGCCTGGGCTGAGGGCATGGATAACCGTTAAGCTGCCGCCAAGGATGATGAAAAGCTTCATGAGCCCCAGCAAGGCGCTTTTTAAAAGCACTGATGATATAAAACCGGATACAGGCGTGGGCGCCAGAGCCGGGTGCATTTGCCAATCAATGCGCAAGGGCAGTTGCGCCGCCTTCATAACAAAGCCAAGGGCTAAGAGGGCGTAGGCTGCATTTCCAGCCCAGGGATGCAGAGCAAGGCTTTCTTGTAAGCCTTGAGACCAAGTGCCCATGAAATTTAGGGGAGCGCCAGCACCTAAGAGGCAAACACCTAAAAAGATAAAGCCCGCGCCGCTGAGGTTAAAGAGAAAGTACTTAAAGGCTTCGTGAAGGCTTTCCTTGGTGCCTTCGTGGGCAAGGGTAAAGTACAATGCCCAAGAGCTCATAATTTCCCAGAAAAGGAAAAAGGCATACAAATGCGTCGCTGAAGCTAAGCCCAATAATCCGGCGCACATGGCGCAGAAAAAGGCATAAAAACGCCATTGGCTATGGCTGTGCTCCATATAGGCCAAGGCATAGGTCATATTTATGGCACCCAGCAGGGGCACTATAAGGGCAAAGCCAAAGGAAAGGCCGTCTAAATCTTGCCCAAAAAGTATAACAAGAAGCGCCGTGAAAAGTAAAATACCCACGGCGGCGCGTCCGGCTTGTATGCGATCACGGTGCAAGATACAAGGCACAAAGGCGCCCAGCATGGGCACCACAACGTATATGGGCCAAGAGATATCCATGGCGGCAAGAAGATTTTGGGCAGCTTCCCCAGTTCCTCCAGTTCCCCCAATTCCCCCAGTTCCCGTGGTAGTAAAGTATTGCGCCGCGGCGGATGTAATAAGGCCTTGTGTTATTTGCGGGAAAATACCCAAGAGTACACAGCCAAAGGCTAAAATACCCAGCGCTGCAGACATGGGGCCGCTTTGTTCCCATGTCTTATCGTGTGGGAGGCGCTCCACAGGGCTTTTTTCAAAAATCAGTGTGCGCAAAATACGAGTATAGTAGACAGCGCCCACCAAGGAGCCTGCCACAATAAGCGCTGCCATAAGCCAATGGCCTGCCTGCATGGCGGCTTGAATCATAAGGAATTTACCCACAAAGCCTGCAAAGGGGGGCAGTCCCATGATGGCTAAAAGTCCCACGGCCATACAGCTTACGGTAAAGGGCATATGTTGGCCAAGGCCGCGTAAATCTTCTATTTTGCGGCTTCCAGTGCGTAAGATAAGCACCCCAGCGGCCAAGAAGAGTAAATCTTTCATAAGGGCGTGATTCACCACATGAGTGAGAGCTGCCACGGTGGAAAGATAGGTGCCAAGGCCTAAAACAAGCACAATTTCGCCCACTTGACCAAGGGTAGAATAGGCCAGTAAGCGCTTGATATCATCTTGGCGCAAGGCCATAATTTCGCCATAAATTAAAGTGGCGCCACCAAAAAAGCTTAAATTATAGCCTATCCAAGAAAGCCCCCCTTGAGTAAGACCATGCTGTGCCAATGAGGCCGCGCCGGCTTCTCCTAAGAGTAAGGTAATAATGCCAAAAATACCCATCTTGGTGATGATACCCGATAAAGGGGCGGATACCGAAGAAGGCGCCGCAGGGTGAGCGTCGGGCAGCCATGCGTGCAAGGGCAATAAGCCGGCCTTGGCGGCAAAGCCGGCTAAAGTAAGCATTAAGGCCACCTTAAGGGTAAAGGAGGGCATGGCAGAGGTGACTTCGGCTATGGCAGAAAGCTGCGCCGTATGTGCTCCCAGCAAGGCTAGACCCGGCAGCATAAGCAAGGCACCGCCGGCGCACATGACATAGTATTTTGTGCCGGCGTCAAGCACAGTGGCAGCCTTAGAACCGCGCGCCTCATGCACCACCAAAAAGTAAGAAGCAAAGGTCATAAGTTCCCAATAGCCATAAAAAGCGCCTAGATTGGGTGTACTTACAATGCCTACCAAGGCCGCAAAGGTGAGTAATAAAAAGAAATAATATCTTGTAAGATTGTGTCCTGTACGCATATATCCGGCGGAGTAGAGGGTCACCACAAAGCCCATGCCAGTAATAAGCAAGGCAAAAAGACGCGCCATGGGGCTTATATTATCAATGATACCGGCGCAAAGAAAGGCTATGCCCATACATGCTAGGGCAGATTTTTCTAAAAGTTCCGGTCTTTTTTGACTCAGTAGGGCGCAGACAAAAGCCCCTATAAAAAGCACCATAAAGGCCAGAGAGGTAGGGGCGTGGCTTAAGCTTGCACCGGCAATGGCGGCACATATATCGGCTAAAGGCGCGCGCAAGAGTCCAAAAATAATAAGTAAGAATATAAGTGCCTTGGTAAGGAATGAACTTTGCCCAAGGCTGGTGAAGATAGCAACATCTTGCGCATTTTCT
The DNA here is from genome assembly GCA_964367875.1 of uncultured Desulfovibrionaceae bacterium. Lineage (GTDB taxonomy): Bacteria > Desulfobacterota > Desulfovibrionia > Desulfovibrionales > Desulfovibrionaceae > CAYJAD01. The sequence continues at coordinate 17,170 of CAYJAL010000010.1, forward strand.
TGTGTTTCTAAATACACTTCACGCACGGCCTGAATGTGCAGCCATAGAAAAACTGTGGAGCTGAGCGCCATCAAAACCATGATAAGGGTATCTGCCATAAAATGTGCTGCTAAAATACCTTGTATAGCAAAAAAACGCCCCTCCGGTACAAGGAAGGGAGAGCCGCCCACAGCCGCCAGCATGGCCAGAGCAAAAAGCGCCGCCGTAAAGGGCTGCTTTTGGGCATTGTGGGTAATGTATTCGCTGTGCTGTCGCCCATAGCTTAAGGTGCTGTAAGCCGTAAAAGCCAGCGCTCGTGCAACACATTGAAAAAGCGCAAAAAGCAGGGCACCGGCATGGGCAAGGCCATGAGAGGCTGTTATGGCCATAAATATAAAGCCAAGGTCTGCCACGGCGCCCCAAGCTATAAGCTTTTGGCATTGTGTCCGCCTTTTATAGGCTTGATATGTGGCATACAATACAAGCAACAAAGCGCCAAAAAAAAGCAAAGTGCTGCCAATGCTAGCAGAAAATTCTTGTGTCATAAAAGCCTCATTAAGAGAGTAATGGGAGATATGCTCTGCGGTGAATGCAGAAGAAATATATCGTGAAAAAATACACGAGCGTACAGGCTTTGGCAAGGATAAAATGTAAAGTGCTTAAAGTGGATGTAGTCGCCTTAGGAATCGGTAGGGGGGTACATGGTAACTGCGTCTATTTTCATGCTATTTTGGAGTGTCTTTGTATGTATTTGTGCAGCCCTGTGTAGTAGGTCGCTATCCTAGCGCTTTGTTTTGCAGTTTTTCTTTATCTAAAATATGCACAGTATTTCCCTCTAAAGACAAAGCGCCGTACTCTACGAGGAGAGATAATTGGCGTGAAACTGTTTCGCGCGCAAGGCCTAGCAAGTTTGCTAAATCATAGCGAGAAATGGCAAGTTGTACACTTTGTGAATTTTTATTACAGGAATCTTTTTCTAGGGACGCTCTGTGCAGAATATAGCCGGCCACGCGTGCCACAGCGCTACGTTCCCCTTGAGCGGTAATTTTATGCAATAGCATGCGTTGCCTTGCGGCAAAAATGGCGAGAAGGCGAGAAGCTAAGAGAGGGATTTCTTGAACTAAAGTATGGCAATGGTGGGCAGAAAGAAAAAGCGTGTGGGCTTTTTTTACGGCAATAGCTGTGGCAGGGTGCGTGTTTTTTTGAAAGACAGCCCCTTCACCCACAATATGCCCGGGGCGCACAAGAAAAAGTATGCGTTCCTTGCCGTCCAAGGTGGTGCGTATAACTTTCACATGCCCTTCAAGCACAATATATATGCCCACAGCTTCCTGCCCTTCTTCAAATAAGGACGTATTTGCCGGGAATATTTTTGTTTGTAGGCATGCCAATAGACGCTCACATTGCTCTGAAGAAAGGCCTTGGAACAGCGCGCTCTGTTGTAATTGCGTAAAATAGTCTTTCATAATATTATGAGCTAGATAGTGTGTAATGTGCTGTGCAGCAGAAAAATTTCACTACACAGCACAATATATTATCCTTGTAAAAGTGTTGCAAGGTCTTCTTCAGCAGTGGTTATGGGCTGTATCTGCCATTTATCCACCAAGATTTGTAAAACATCTGGTGAAATAAAGGAAGGCAAAGAAGGCCCAAGGCGCACATTTTTTATTCCCAATGCCAAGAGGGTCAGTAAAATAGATACAGCCTTTTGCTCATACCATGATAATACCAAGGAGAGAGGTAAATCGTTCACCGTACATTGTAGGGCACTTGCCAGAGCAAGAGCCACCTGCACGGCGGCGTAGGCATCATTACATTGGCCAAGATCTAGCAAGCGAGGGAAAGGGCCCAGCGTTCCTAAGTCTTTATCAAAGAATCTAAATTTACCACAGGCAAGAGTTAAAATTAGCGTGTCTTTGGGGCTTTTTTCTACAAATTCTGTGTAATAATTGCGTCCCGGTTTTGCGCCATCACAGCCGCCCACAAGGAATATATGTTTTAAGGCGCCACTTTTTACAGCATCAAGTACAGCAGGCGCCGCATCAATCAAGGTTTTGCGCCCAAAACCTACAGTTACATGTCCCTTATCTGTATCTTGGCTAAACCCTTCCATGCTCAAGGCTTTTTCTATAACCTTAGAAAAATCACCTTGGGGGCAATGCTCCACATGGGGATAACCCACGGCGCCGGTAGTAAATATTTTATCTGTGTGACTACCGGGATTTTGAATACAGTTGGTGGTAAAAAGCACCGCACCGGGCAGGTCTGCCATTTCTTTTTGCTGATTTTGCCATGCTGTGCCAAAGTGCCCAGCCAGATGAGGAAAGGCTTTAAGCCTTGGGTAGCCATGGGCAGGAAGCATTTCTCCATGGGTGTAAATATTTATGTCTTTTCCTGCTGTTTGCTGTAATAAATGATATAAATCCAGCAAATCATGCCCAGAAATAACAATGGCCTTACCCTTTTTATGTCCCAGTGCCACTTGGGTGGGCTCGGGGTGGCCAAAATTATCCGTATTGCCTTTTTCTAAAAGTTCCATGGCAAGCAAATTGGCATGGCCGCATTCCAAGGCAAGGTTGAGCCAATCTTCTAAGGAATAGGGCTCTACATGTCCTTGTTTGTCGGGCACTCCCGCAGCTAAGGCTTTTTTAATAAAGGTGTATACGTGGGTGCTGTACTGCTCCAAAATGGCGGCATGGTCGGCATAGGCAGCCACGCCCTTGGTGCCATACAGGACTATTTGCATGAGCGAATTGATGTTTGCATCTGTTGACATGGCGTCCATGGGCCAGGCATTTTGCTGTATATCGGCCAAGGCTTTTTCTAAAGCTTCAGCGCTAAATTGTGGCGTACAGCCCAATTTTTCTGCAATTTTTTTGCGCAAGAGAATACATTCTTCTATACAGCTTTGCAAAGCCGCTTCGTCAAAATTCACATTGGTCAGCGTTCTAAAAAGGGACTTGGCAATGAAGGCATCCACCTGAATATCCGTAAATCCCTTCTCATCTGCTTTTAAGCTTGTTTGAGCGAGGAGGCGCAGGGCATAGATAAGTTCATCTTGAATTTTTGCGGTGCTAGGTTTTTTTCCACACACGCCACTTTTTTCGCAGGCCACTTCTTTGGCTCTTTGTTCACATTGATTACAATACATATATACCTCCGTGTTTTTACTGTCTTAGGAAGTTTTGCCCTAAAGTTACAGTGTCTTTACACACAGCTTATATAAATAAAAAAATCTTCTTTGTTGGTGACGTGCATCACAAAATACATATTTTCTTTACCCATATGGAGAAATGTACTTTTTGCGAGAGAAGGGGGCTTTTTTGCTAGCTGTAAAAAGCTCAAGAAAAAATAAAATTAATCTATGTCTTGTGATTCAGGTCACAGTAATTATTTTATAGATGAGATACTCTGAAGTATGAATCTGTATACTATGGATGATGGTATATGGAGGAAGGAATACTTCACTATAAAAAGGAGGAAAGATGAAGCATGCGAATCGCTTTACGTTTTTAACTCTGGTGGTGGGTGTAGTTCTTGGTGTCAGCGCATTGGCGACGTCGCAATACGTTATCAAACGTACCAACGATCGCGCCTTCTGCGCTTCTTGCCACGTGATGCTTCCTGCGTCTGTTTCTCACAAAACATCTCTTCATGCGAATCTAGCGTGTAATGATTGCCATTTACCGCATGGTTCTGTGGTAAATTATGTGTGGACCAAGGCAAAACTTGGAGCCACAGATATTTATCTCAATGCTACGGGCAATTATGACCTTCCTATTATGTCCACACAGGATATGAAAGGCATCATTCAAGATAATTGCATTCGTTGTCATACCATGACCAACAAAAATGTTGCTGTGATGATGGCCAAAGATTCTTGTGTGTCTTGTCATCGCAATGTGCCGCATCAAAGAATGAAACCTGTAGACGCAAGGATGGTAAGCTATGAATAAAGTGTCTTATTTTATGCTAAGTGTTTTAGCGCTCTGTGCTCTCTTTCTCGTGGGTTGTGATGACAGTAAGGTGGAAACCAAGCTCACAACGCCTGTGTATAAAACAGGGCTTGGAGAAAAAGAGTATAAGCTTGACCCATTTATGAAGATTTTTCCCGAACATGCCGCTTCGTATGAAAGAAATAACGAATCGGAAATAATGACAGAATATAAGGGGTCTATCAATTATAGAAAAAATGACAATGTGAACCCCTTACGCAAAGGCTTTAAGCACGCACAGCCTTATTTAAAAAATTTATGGCTAGGCTATCCCTTTATGTATGAATATAACGAAGCTCGCGGGCATACCCTTGCCCTTCATGATGTTTTAGAGATTGATCGTATCAATAGATATCAAGAAAAGGGTGGCCTGCCTGCCACATGTTGGAATTGTAAAACACCGCAAATGGTTCCCTTGCTGGAAGAATACGGAGATAAATTCTGGGCCATGGACGTGAATGAATTTCGCTCTAGGCTTGACCCTGATCAAGACTCTATAAGTTGCGCCACGTGTCACAATTCTGAAACCATGGAATTGCAACTCTATAGCGCCCCTTTAAAAGATTGGTTGGTCAGAAGTGGTAAGGATATAACAAAAATTTCTCGCAATGAAATGCGCAGTCTTGTGTGCGCGCAGTGTCACGTAGAATACTATTTCACCGATCCGGGCCAAGGTGTTTCTAAAAAGCCTGTATTCCCTTGGGATAATGGTTTTGGCCCCGAAGATATGTATGAGTATTACAAAGGTCATGGCGATGGAAAAAGAGCCGGATTTGAAGGCCAATTTACCGATTGGACGCATCCTGCCTCTAATACGCCTATGATTAAGGTGCAGCACCCTGAGTATGAAACATGGATTGACGGCCCTCACGGAGCCGCCGGCGTATCTTGTGCCGATTGTCATATGCCTTATGTGCTGGCCAAGGATAAGCAAAAAATGTCTTCCCATTGGTGGACAAGCCCCTTGAAAGATGCAGAAATGCGCGCGTGTAGGCAATGCCACTCTGATAAGAGCCCTGAATATTTACGCGAACGTGTGCTGTATACGCAAAAGAAATCCTATGAGCAATTACTCATAGCTCAAGAATATTCGGTAAAAGCTCATGAAGCTGTGCGCCTTGCCAGTCTTTCTGAGACAAAAAGCTTTGAATACGATGCTTTAATACTGGAAGCACGCCAAAATGTGCGTAAGGGACAATTGTTCTGGGATTATGTGTCTGCAGAAAATAGTGTAGGTTTCCACAACCCTGCCAAGACCTTAGATACTTTGGCTAAATCTATTGTTTGCAGTCAAAAAGCCATTGATTTAGCCATGAAAGCTGCAAACTTTAGCATTGCGGCTGAGCTATCTCAAGATATTACAACTCTTGTGCCGCCCATTTTAGAAATGTCCAGAAAATTACAACAAGATCCGGAATATCTAAAGTCGCACAAGTGGCTTGATCTTCTTAAGCCTTTACCTGAGGCACAACTGGTATGGGAAGGAGGTAAAAAAATCCGTTAACCTGTAGCAGTTACGTACTCATTGTTCAGATTGTTTATAAAGTTTGCTGGGGGAAAACCTTTTTTGGAAAAAAGGTTCTTCCCCCAGACCCGCTTTGCTCTCGATTTACGTAATTGCTCATTCTTCGCAAACGTAAACGCCTTTGGCGCCCTTCGGGTCGGCCTTTCCAAAAAACTTTCATTGCGGCAGAAGCTTATTCTTGAAAGTAAGATTTTGCCGCAATGTAGTTTTTATAATGACACCTTTCAAAACTAGGGGGTGCTATTAGTCTGAACAATAAGGTTTTTATTATCTTTTTAAAGCCGCTATTACCTTTTTTTCTTAAAAATCTTGCCATAAAAGGATGTTTTTTGCGAGGAAGCATTATATCCGTGCAACACAATGTCGGTATGGCTATGTTCCTCCATATAAAAAACATCATTAAGCTTAAGCTCAGAGCAAAAGTATAGGCTAAAGCCTTGTATTTGAGACAAATCAGCCTGTTCATCAGTGAGGGCGTCAAAAATAAACTCGCCATAGCGGCAATTATTTACATGCCCAAAAGCGTCGATATAGCTGCGCAACACCGTGCGCTCGCAGACTTTTGTATAGGGCAGCTTTTCTTTAAATACAGGCTCTACATCCAAGGCAAATGCAGGGTGCGGCTCTTCCAGGGTGAAGGGAAGCTCTGCCTTTCTATATACGCTATGCGTGGCAAAATCCATTAAAATAGAGTATATGGTGGCAACAAAGACCACTTCGCCACTGGCGTCACGGGCTTCGATTTCACGTCTAAAATAAAGACGCTTACGCTGGCTGTGCCATGTTCGTATGTGTAAAGTTTCGCAGCCTTGAACGTGCTTTTGTATATCAACATGTAAACTCACCAGCACCCAGCCCAGCTTTTTTTCTAAACAGGAAGTGAAGTCTACTTTGTACAGGCTTAAATGCGTATCAATAACCTTGCCAATAATATGCTGATAGCCATGGGGTTTGATATAGCCCTGTGCATCCAAATAAGCAAAATCCACTTTGACTGTATGGAGGTGTTGTTGTTCTGTATTCATTATAATCTCTTATGTGTTTAGTTTTAGTATACGTGTACTATGTTGTAGCTGTAGTTCTTTTATATGCGCTTAGTGTATATAATATAGCGACAAATCCTAGTATAGGGTTTTAAGCGATGAAAAACCTATGATTGAAGTTATTTATAAAAATACTCATGATGGCTTACGCTTTCGAAAAGGTAAAACTGAAAGTATCAGTGGCGTGTATATAGAATTTCCCACCGTAGAAACTGTAATGCTTGACAATAGTAAGGTTATATTTAAGGGACATGGCGACGAGGTGCAGCTGGCTGAATGGAAAAAGGATGATTTTTTAGAAGTTTTTTCATATACGGGTGAGACGCTAATAAGTAAGCGTTATTCTAATTTTTAGAGATAGATTGCAGATAAAGATTAAGGGCGTCTCCGTAGGGGATACCCTTATTTTCTTTACTTAAGGAAGTTTTGCCTTTAAAAGTCAAATGTAAATACGACCTCACCGCCATGCACTGTCTGATGGTAGCCATAATCTCCGTTATAATTTAAGCCGATACTTACAGCACCAATAGTATATGCAACACCAATATCAGTAATGAAAGTAGTATTATCTTCTCTTGTTCTTGCTGTATAGCTATTACCAAGCGCACTAAAGCTGGTTTCCATGTTATTGCTTGTTAAGTTTTGGCGCAGTCCCAAGCCTATATTTAATGCAAGCGTGCTGTCATTTACTAAAGCCCATTCACCACGCGTATTGAGGTTTATATTGCCAAATAAATTGGAATAATACATATCATCATAAGACATATCATAAAGAGGCATGGCCATGCTAGGAGAGCTCCATTTAATATCATACGCATCGCTATGCATAGTTAAGTAGCTCAGTCCAATTTCTGGCATAATGCTAAAGTTCTCCGAAAGCTTAAAGACATAGCCAGTGGTAAGCGCAAGATACAACGCTTCGCTATTATATTTATTCTCAGCAGAAAGCAGTGAGCTTGTATTAACAGAATAGTTATTGTCGGTCTGGCTAAAGGCTCCTGTTGTCTGCAGCGATACATACCACTTAGGCATGATGTTATACGACGCGTGCAGACCTAAGGCAAATGATGTTGCACTGCTCTCCATATGCATAATATCAGCATCATAATTGCTGGAATTAAAATCAAAATGTACACCTAGCGAAAAACGATCATTGGCATGATACGTGGCGCCGCCTGTAATGCCCATACTTTCACCATCAAAATTATATTTTGCATTATCCACAAAGTTAAAATAGGGATTGAGGAATACAGTCCAGTGATTATTATCACTTGCCGAGCCTGCTGAATGCCCTGTTTCAGAAGCAGTATTTACATATACTTCATTATATTTTGTTTGTAAAAGCTTGCGCGCAATATTGCTCATTTGCCCTTGCACCACGGTAATTCCTTGCTGAGCAGAGCCATTGCCGGGGGTTGTTTCATCATTGACATTGGCGTCAAGGCGCACGGTGGCAGTAGAGGGATCATGGCCATTGGTTAGGGTGGCTTTTAAAAATGGCACCTCGGTAATGGCTTCAGTAATGGTTCCTGTAACGGTACCGCCAACACTGCTTACGCCTGCCGCCATGCCATTTGCGCCTGCTATGGCATATTCCTGCCCCCAAACAAATCCTTGTGCGGCTGTCCCCGGACGCAAAATAAGGGTGGAATTGGCAAAAGTTAAATTAATATTGTTATAGCCGGCAAAAACGGCATCATTTGCATTCCATGTGCGTAAAGTTGTTGCCCATGTGCCTACGGAATAGTTACCACTTACATAAACTTCGGAGGCTTGGCCACTGGTGGCCTTAGCTGTGATACTACCTGTATTGTTTACTAGAATAATATCACTTCGACTGCCTCCACTTACTGTCATGCCGAAGATATTATCAGTGCCACTTACGTTAATGATGCCGCTATTACTGAGCCTGTGGCTACCTATAGCAAAAGCATTCATGCCGGAGACAGTAGCAGTACCGCTTACGTTTATGGTGCCGCTATTGTAGAATGTATGGTCACCGAAGTCAGTGGAATAAGCATACATGCCATGGACGCCATTTCCTGTTCCATGAACAGTAATACTGGCGCTATTAGTGAGCGTATGGCCACCGTCATTCCTTGCCTCAGCATGCATGCCATGGATCCCAGAATCACCCTTTACGTCAATACTGCCGCTATTGCTAAGCTCATGGTTTCCGTCTAAAGCACTAGCAAACATACCGTTGACAGTACCATTACCGCTTACATTAATATCCCCGTAGTTATAGAACTTGTGGTCACCGCTTAAATTATTATACGCCTGCATGCCGTAGGCATAGCTTCCTGTAGCGCTAGCAGCAATGTGGCCACTATTGGTAAGGGTGTGCCCACCGGTCTCAGCAGTAGCAGACATGGCGTAGACGCCGGAACTACCGTCTACAACTATGCTGTTACTATTGATGAGTGTTTGGGCACCGTCCGTGACAGTAGCATATATGCCATAGACACTGGTATTTCCGCTTACGTCAATGTGACCACTATTGTTGATAGTATGGTCACCGTTCATATTAGTAGAAGCAGATATGCCGAAAATATAATTATTGCCGCTTACGTTGATGTTTCCGCTATTGCTGAGAATGTGGTTACCGAAATCACTAGTAGCAAGCATGCCAGAGATATAGTTTCCTGTATTGCTTATATCAATGCTGCCTGTATTGGTAAAAACATAGTCAACGCTTCCTACGCTCTGGCCAAACATACCTGCCAAGTAATTTGTGCTACCAATGGTATAACTTTCTCCGCCAAGAATATTTCCATAGTTATTCAAAATGCGATCATGGAGTGCAGAACCGATGACACCATAGTCATTATCTGATGCGTTCATGGAAGTTATTGTGTTGCCTGCTGGGTTAGTTGCCGCCTGCGCATTCTGTAGGGAAAAAACACTGCACAGCAAGCACAGTGCTAACATGCCAAGAGTTTTGACTTTGTCGTAATTCATGGTGTCCTCTTTGAGGTTTTGTTTGGGAATGATTCAGGAGAGTGTATCTAAAGGTAGCTATAAAGACAATGGAAGCGATTATTATAAAAAATAATAAAAATTTAGGATAGTTAAATGTTGATAGTTGGATCTTAAAAATGTCAAAAAATATATCCAAGGGCAGGGGAGGCGGTACTTTAGGAGTGAAGGCTTTGACTTTTTGCTTGCCCCGCTAAATCTTAGCGGCTGGCGCAGCCATGACTTACGCCATATCTTTGCATCCTATGCCGCTTTTGAAGGACAAACGCTACATGTTATCGGCGCCATGCTCGGTCGTACCCAAGCCTCCACCGCGCAACGCTATGTGCACTTACAAGATAATCCCATGTCTTGGCTCTTACCATTCAAGTTTCGGCTAGTCGTATAGCTGAAATTGTAAAAGAAAAAAGAGCTATTACGGCTGATACAGTTGTATTTCCATCAAACTGGAGTTTCCCTTTCTTTGCAAGGGCAATTGTACGATTAAGTCAAGACTACTTCAATTTATATTCAAGCAAAGCGCTGGAAAAAAGACAATAGCGTTGGTCGCAATGAAATTCAGGCTTTTGTTGGCGCTCTTGCTGGCAAACAAGCCTCTAAGGGCATTTTCATAACTACATCGACATTTACAAAAGGCGCTAGAGAGTACGTTAAAAATTTACAGCAAAAAGTCATTCTCATAGACGGCTTTGAGCTAACACAGTATATGATTGAATATAATGTTGGTGTTTCTGTGTATAATACTTATACTATTAAGAAAATTGATGGAGATTATTTTGAGGATGTTTAGCGTTGAAAATAATAATTTGTTCAGTTTTTGTCTACGCTACTGTTCTGAATTTATTTCATCAAATATTTTTGATAGTTCTGTAGAAAAAAACAGTAAATTTTTTAAGCTGGATACGTGCTCTTTATCTATAAAATTCATATTAGATGTTTTTATATTTGATATTGTTTGTTTTAAAAGATTTATTGGAATAGATATAAGTGCATAGTCTTCTTGGAATGTGCATAAGTGTCTTCTGTCATTTAATAATATTCCTATTAATTCATCAATTTTGTTATTAGAGGAAAAATTATTAAATACATTCCATTCATTTATAAAGCTTGCTTCGTTACAGAAAGGTATTTTTTTATAGTTTACAATTTCTCTTGCTTCTTTGTACCAGTCATATGTAGACTCACTTGTTCCAATTGAATTAGTAAGAAGTATATCTTTATTTGTAAAAGTTTCTTTATAATGAGATATTGTTCCACCATGGGTTGATTTGTATTTGTTGTGGTTTGATCCAAAAGGTGTTTCCCCTCTACTTATTTTTAATCTATAAATACTGCCTAGATTAAGTAATGTGTAATTTTGTGTAGCCAAAGATGTTCGCATAAAATAGTATAATGAATAATACAACTTTATAGTTGCCCAAGCATATCTTTTAAAATAAGCATTATAAAAACCTTCTGAGAAGCATACTAAGCCGTTATAAAAATAATCGACACAATCCGTGGTAAGGTTGCTTTTTAAGGTTGCTACGTCGCTTTGTGAAAGGTTGTGTTGAGTTATTAATGTCTTTTTTTGTTTTAAATCTAAAGTCTTAGAATTTAATATGTTTTCTAGTTCTGACTGTACTCTGTTTCTGTTAAAATTCGTATTCATTTTTTTTAGGCATTCCTTGCTGCATTGAGTCAAAAAGGTAATTAAATATCTTTTCTCTCTGTTCTTTTCCTTGTAAGTTTTTTATGTCTTCTTTATATATCAATCCAAGATTGTCTAAGGGTATGAGCTTTTTAATTGTTTCTACTGTGAAAGATTTTCTTTCTGCACATTTTCCTAGAATATGCTCAACTAAAAATTTAGTTGCAGCAAAGAATCCCGCATTTGTCATAAAAGGGTTTTTTAATTGTAGCCAATTTCCTTCATTATCATAGTAACTTTTTATAGATGTAAAATAATTCAAAATAACTTTAGACTGATTTTCAAGTTCATCAATGCCATATTTGTAAAAACCTTTATCTTTTTTTAAATGTTCTTTTAAAGAATTAACTACTGTTGATAAATCAATTTTTCCAGTTCCACTTGGTGTTCCGGGTTTTTTTATACAATTATAGTAAGGAGATTCACTGTTTGAAGTCAGTATTTCTGCAATGTCTCCAGATCTTTCAATATGTAGCTCTTTATTGTCTAATTCACCAAATAAGTCATAAACCAAACTCTGCGGAACTGGTTTTTGTTCAGAGTTTATATTAAGAAATATTTCTGCAGATTGTTTAGTTGTAAGGTTTCTTGTTAAGGCAACCAAAATTTCTTTTTTACCAACATTTTCGTCTTCCAGTTCAGCTTCTTTTAAGCCTTCAAGCCTGTGTTGGCCATCAATAACTTGAAATGACTGAGGTATAATAGGTATTTCAATTTTTCCATCTTCAATAATTATATTATGTTCTGTATTATTCCAGTTAAGCACAAAAGTATTAAAAAAAGAATTACCTCTTAGAATAAAGTCTCTTATAGATGAAATTCTTCTCTTATTTAAAGTTCTTTGGACGGCACCTTCTTCATTATGTTTTCCTCGAACTGAAACATAGTATAATGGTAAAATATCTTTAACTTTTATTAAGAAAAAATATGTTTCAATTTCGCTAAATAAAACTTTAACAAATGAATTAATAGTTATATATTGCATTATCGTCCTCTTTAGGTTAACAGCTTGTATTTTAAAATTTTATAACATGATATGTTTATTTTTTGTATAAGTCAAAGAATTTAACAAAAAATAAGCATGTTTATCTTATCGTTTTTTGTTGTCGCTTTAAACTTCGATGCGTTCATCCAACCACCATAGTCGCCTTTCTCAGTCCTTCTGGGGAAAGGCGGCTATATTTTTGGGGCAGCTTAAAATCTGAATATCCCATAAATTCTTTGACGCAGCACGTGGCAATGCCACGTTGTACTAGTCATGAGGCAAAGGTGTGGTGTAAGCTACGGCAGCAGGCCTTTTGTCGGTAACGGCGTAGTCTTCAGTTTGCCGATACATTATGGAAGGTGTTGAAATGCTCCTTGCCTTTCTCTCGTTAAGTCTTATACTCCCTAACAGGAAAGAAAAGCAGAGTAGTGTACTAGGTTTTTCGTTCCTCACCCCTTGCTACCGTCATACGCTTTTCTAAGCATCATCATATTTACAACGGCG
>CAYJAL010000011.1:0-28805 GCA_964367875.1 uncultured Desulfovibrionaceae bacterium
CACGCTCGTTAACAATGCGGCGTCCCAAAAGGAAGAGCACTGCCACAAGCAATAAACCACCGCTCATGAAGAAGCGGGGGGCGCCTACTTGCATAATGCCATCTAATGCTTCCAAAAGGCTTAGACAGCCTGGTACCGGTTCCATAAAGAAACGGAAGTGGCGAATAAACACCATAAGGAAACAGTAGTGGAACATAAGTGCAAATAACCACAACCATTTAGAAGAGTAATACACCACACGTGGGCCTTGACCTTTGTAGTCAGCGTGCACGTCGGCTGCCGTATTGCGGAACAAAGAGCGGAAGAGGAATACTTCCAAGAACATACGCTTAATAACGCCACAGGTTGTGTGGGGGTTATCAAGTTTTGCCTGTTTGATCCACGGTAAAGATTTCTGTTGACCACCGGTGGTGGGGATACAGAACGGCACAGGCGACTTACTCCAATAAACCATACGCCATATGACGCCGCCGATGAAGGTAATTACAGCAACATACGGTAATACTACGCCAAATAGGAAAGAAAGGCCAATACCTGTTCCTATCCACGCAATGAGACCGATAGCTACAACTACCAGTAATGAAGTGACCATTCCCTTACCTCACTGGGCTAGAGGTTGACTAAATACCGATTCATCCAAATCGGATACAAAATTAGGTTTTCTATACAGAAAACTTCCAACACTAGGTACACCCAAAAGGGTGAAACGCATTTATTACAAAGGCATATCGCCGGGGACAAGCCCGTGGCGTTGTGCCATGCGTACAACTTGAGAGTGAGCATTACGAATTTCTGCAATGCGCGACTCGGCTAAGGTTTCGCGAGAAGCCACATACATATCAAAGGCCATGAGGAATAAAGTATCAATGCGCGATTCGCATTCTAAATATTCCTTCAAGGCGCCCTTAGCAGCGCATTCTTCCATAAAGGCTTCGCGGTAAAATTGTTTAAAAATAAAGAGCACCCCAAGACCGTGGGACGGGGTGAAATCTTGCACCGAGCGCAATTTTACAAATCTTTCGAGGGCGTCGCGTAATTTGAGCTCCAGCACATGCTCACCGGAGGCGGCATCAAAAAGAAAATGTGCCATGGTGGTGGTGATTTCGCCCACAGGATTGCAAAAATCATCCTTCTTGGTGCGCAAAAAACCTGTGGTATCCAGCGGATAGCTGGCATAGACAGATTCTACCCATTTTTGTGTAATTTCTTCTTTTTTGGCACGAAGCAAAGGCAAAATATCCATATGACAATCCCTAATCTGAAAGATGTATCTTTTTTCCCAGCGTTTTCTATGGGCGCAAGGAAAGAAAATATTTTTAATAGTTTAACGACACGAAAAGACGCAAGCCATACAAAAGTAAAGCTTGCCCTTGGCAAATTATAGAAAAACTTCCCCTTCCATAGGCTATAATAGGGGCTTACGTCAAGGTGTTTGTGCCATATGGAACATTACGATGTGGCACTTTCAGCGCTTTTTTGTGGCCTTGTTGTAGATTAGACGCAGTCTCTATTTGTGACTTAGACACAAGCTTGTAGCGGCGCGCTATATATCACCGTAAAGACCCCTTGGGCATCGCTTTTACACAAATGCAGCGCCGCGCATGTTCTATCTAATAAATGCGCCGAAAAAAACTCTTGGAAAAAGCTTTGCAAGGCGACATTGTGCGCTTCTTGGTGGCTGGCTTGGCACAAGGTGATATGAAAGCGAAAGTCTTCAAAAATATAGGGATAGCCGTACTCTTCTAAATAAGACAATTGCCTTGGGCTGAGCTTTTTGGCCAGCCTTTTGGCTTTTGCCTGCGCAGTGAGGGGCGCACGAAAGGGCTCAAAATGACGTACACAATTTTGTGCCAAGTGTTGCAAAGGGGCATGGGGCTGGGTGTAGGTGAGGGCAAAGAAAGAGCCTATGCGCTGGGGAGTGAGCCTTGGCATGGTAAAAACGGGCTCTTTGGTGGCAAAATCTTGCACAGCTTGTAGTAGTGCGGCTTCATCTTGTTCTTGCGCCAAGTGAAAGGGCGCTTTTAAGGTAGCATGCAGGCCGTATTTTTGCGCCTCGGCGCGCAAAGTATGCCACTGTTCTGTGGAAATCTGCGCTTTTTGTAAGCCTTGCTCTATAATGGCACTGGGTGTTAGGGGAGCAGAGCTATACACATCGCGCCCTAGCCATTGTGAGCCTCTTGTATGCAAAAAGTCCCCCTGATGGGGGACATAATATAAAGCGTAACGTGCCTGCATTTTTATAAAACTTGCTTGCCAGCGCGCCAAACAGCACGCACAATGGGCACATTGTTCACTAAGCGCACACGTACAGCATCGGCGCGTTTTCCGGCGATAAGCTCGCCGCGATCGCTAAGCCCTACAGCTTCGGCGGGATTCTTGCTGATAGTATGCAAGGCCTTAGCCAAGGGTATACCGGCTTCTTGCTCCAGCATAAAGGCCGCATGTAAAAGGCTGGCTGGCATATAATCGGAAGAGAAAATATCCAGTAAACCGGCTCTGGCCAATTCCATGGCTGCCACATTGCCGGAATGAGAACCGCCGCGCACAATATTAGGCGCGCCCATAACAATGGCTTGACCCAAAGCGCGAGCCTCACGAGCGGCTTCTAAGGTGGTGGGGAATTCTGAAATATGTACTCCGTGGGCGGCGCTGTCTTGCACTTGTTCCACGGTGGTATCGTCATGGCTGGCCAGGGTGTAGCCTTGCTCTTTGCAAATTTGCACCACGCTTTTTTTATGCTTATCGGCATTTTTTTCTTGCAAGCCCTTAAGGGTGCTAATGCGCTCTTCCACCACAGAATTGGGCTGCTCCAAAAGGTCGCAATAGCGCTTATAGGCTTCAATATTACGCCATTGTCTTTGGCCAGGGGTGTGATCCATAACAGAAATAAGGCGTAAATTTTTATGCCCTATCAAGGGTTCAACGCAATCCATAAGGTGATCGCCGGCCAGCTCGCAGCGCAAATGTAAAAAATGCTCTGCGCGGAAAAGTTCTTCTTTTTCACCTTGTGCCAAGGCATCCATGCTAATGGAAAAAAGCTCATTACGCATATGCTTGCCAAAGGGTTCCCCCACGGTGATGGCATCAAAAACCGTGGTAACGCCGGAGCTTATCATATGCATATCATGGGCAATGGCAGCGGAAATACCATGGGGCCAGCTTACGCCGGTGCGGGGGATAAAATGCTTTTCTAAATTGTCGGTGTGTAATTCCACCAAACCGGGAATAAGATAATCCCCTTCAAGGTCAATACGTTGCGCATGGCTATCAGCGGTGTTGCTTACCACGGCGCCGTCAAAATGTAAGGAGCTTACTTCTTCCTCGCCGGAGAAAATATGTCCATTTACAAAAGAAATCATGATATATCCTTTAAATAAAACGCTTACGCAAAATTTGTGAGAGTAGGTCAAAAATAATCACTACGCCAATGATGATGAGCATAACTGCCGCAGTTTTGGAAAATTCAAAACCGCGAATGAGCTCCCATAAAATAACCCCAATGCCACCGGCGCCCACCATGCCCACCACGGTGGCGGAACGAATGTTAGATTCAAAGCGGTATAAGGCATAGGAAATCCATAAGGGGAAGACTTGCGGAATAACACCAAAGATGACTTCTTCCAGCCACGAAGCACCGGTGGCGCGAATACCTTCCACGGGTTGCGGATCCACAGCTTCCACGGCTTCGGAAAAAAGTTTGGCCAAAACGCCTGTGGTATGCACAAAAAGCGCCAGCACACCAGCAAAGGGGCCAAGACCCACGGCCACCACAAAAATCATGGCAAAAACCATTTCATTGATGGCGCGGGCTGCGTCCATAAGACGGCGCACAGGTTGGTATATCCACCAAGGCACAATATTTTCAGAGCTTAAAATGCCAAAGGGCACGGCAAAGATTACCGAAAGCACCGAACCCCACAGCGCCAATTGAATGGTAATAAGCATTTCTTCCACATAAAGACGCCAGTCGGTAAAGTCTGGGGGGAAAAAGTCAGCGGCAAAGATGGCCATATTGCCGGCATCGCTAAAAAGTGCCATGGGGCGCATTTCTGCCCCTTGCCAAGCCCAGGCTAAAATGGCCAGAAAAATGCCCCATGCCACATAGGTAAAAAGGGAAACCTTGGCAGGTTTTTGGGCCTCGCCCTGTGTGTGTGCGTGTACGGGCACTGTAGGCGGCGTGTTTTGTGATACAAGTGTCATATGATTCTCTTTATTTCAAATAATAGACTACATTACAGCAGGAGCAGGCTCATTGAAGGGACTTGCCAAGGGAGGCAATAAGGGCATGTTTTCACTGCTGCGTGTGTCGGAAGTTTGTGTGGTAGCGTTGGTAGCCGGAGCGAACATTTCTTCGCTTTCAGCCCCATAAAGCTCTTGTAAAAAGGCGGGAGTTAAGGCTGAAGAGGGGCCATCATAGACAATTTTTCCGTCTTTTAAGGCCACAGTGCGAGGGCAATATTTGATGGCATAATCCACTTGGTGCAAGGTCACCATGACGGTAATATTATCTTTGGCATTGATGTCAGCCAAAATCTGCATAACTTTGCGTGAAGACTCAGGGTCTAAGGAGGCAATGGGCTCGTCGGCCAAAAGCAATTTTGCTTTTTGCACTAAAGCTCTGGCAATGGCGGCGCGTTGTTGCTGACCGCCGGAAAGGGTGGAAGCGCGCTGATAGGCCTTGGTGCCAATGCCCACGCGTTGCAAAGACTCTAAAGCCAGTGCTTTGTCCTCTGGACTGTATAGGCCAAAAAGCGAGCGCCAAAGGGGCGTTCTGCCAAGGGCGCCCAGCATAACATTAGTAAAAACGCTTAAACGATCTACCAAGTTAAATTGCTGAAAAATCATGCCAATATTGCAGCGAATACGGCGGATATTGCCATTGATGGAGCCATTACTTTGTATGGTGTGTCCCATGGAAATGATATTGCCGCCATTTTTGTCGCCGCACATAAGGCCGGCAACATGGCGTAATAAGGTGGACTTGCCGGAACCGGAGGCGCCAATAAGGGCTACCATTTCGCCTTTTTCAATATGCAAAGAAATATTGTCACAGGCTCTGGTGCTACCGAAAGTACGAGTGAAGTTTTGTATTTTAAGCATGCTTATCTCCGCGGTTGAAGGTAAATTTGCGTGCCCGGTATGCAGCTTTGTAAAAACGAAAGAACCTGCATTTCAACCGGCCACGCGTTATGTATAGGCGGAGATTGTGGCTATAAAATAGCTATTCTATGTTTGTTTTGTGACGTCGTGTTACAGCACTGCCACAAAACACGAGGGAATGGTTTTTATCCATTAAGAAAAATAAGGGCACTATTAAGATAAATGGCAAAAAGACACCAAAGAAAATACGGAACAAGCAGTAAAAAAGCTCGAAAGGATATATATTTAAAAGCCCTCATGCAGGCGTAGACAAGGCTTGTGAGCGCTACAAGCCATACAAGGGCAAAAAGGCGCCAGCCTTGCACAAAAAAGAAATAAGTCCAAAGAAAATTCATGCCCAATTGCAGGGCATATAAGCCCAAAGCATGCCGTTTTACAGCGGGATAGACCTTAGATCTATAGATAATATACGAAGCCATACCCATAAGAATATACAGGCATGTCCACACTATACCAAAGGAGGCTGGGGGCGGCGCTAGGGGGGGAAGTTGAAAGCTTGTATATACTTGGGCGCTTTGGGGCGCCAAGGACGCAGCCATAAGGCCTATGACCAAAGGTAACAGTAAGGCCAAAATGAAGGAAGTATTTTTACTCATAAACCCTCTGTGGTTAATGGTGCACAAGAGGGTTTAATGGTAAAGCTTTTTGGAATCCTCACAAGGGGATAAAGAGGTCTTTTTTAAGAGAGTATTACTGTGTTTTCAATGGTGCGTTAGATTTTCTAATCACCCAATCCAAACAGGCGTAGTACAGAGATGTCTTCATCAATGGTAGGCCAGTGAATGCCCTCGCCTCCGCCAATAAGTCGCCATTGCGCACGGTCTTCTGGGCTGGCATCGCGCAGTCTGGGAAACCATTCCAAGGGTACTGCAAGCTCGCGCCCGTCTGCAATATCAATACGGAGCATGGCTTCGTCAACAGCTACGTTTACAGCTAGGGGCTCAATTTGTACGGGGATGGTGCTCATGCCATGCCTCCAAAAATGATGTTTTATGTTCTATGACCAAGCGGCGAAGGGTGGAAATTTCGTGCCCACGTAAACCGCGCGATTTTGCAAGCTCTGCATTATGTAACCAAAATTTTGCAAGGCCATTGCCACTTTCCACATGAATATGGGGAGGCTCATTGCCTTCATTGCTAAAAAAGAAAAAGCGATATGATCCTATACTAAGAATAGTTGGCATATGCTATACTCCTAAAACATAGAGTAATCCCTTTTGTAAGCTTCGTCTAGAGTGCGTTTAGCCTTGAAAATACTTATGGAGAATATGCTTGATTCTCTTTTTTAGCCATGGGCTGAACAGGGAAAACTACGAAACTGCGAAATAAGGGCTTTAAACTCTTCCAAAGTGCTTTCAAGGGCTTCAGAATTATCAATAGTGAGCATGTTTTTGCAAGGCTCCACTTGAAGACTGGCTCTTTGTACGCGTTTTTCTATGGCTTCTTGGCTTTCGCGTCCGCGTGCTGTGAGGCGCTCACGCAAAACTTCCGGCCTTACGCGCACCAGCACAGGAATAAGCTCTGGAAAGATTTCTTGCGCAGTGGGCAAATACTCTCTGGAGCCATTTACCAAAACCACAGCGCCTTCTTGTAAATGCTGCTGTATGCTTTGCGCTATGCCGTAGTATAGGCCGTGGCTTTGCCAATGCAATATATACTGACCCTCGGCAAGATTTTGTAAAAACTCTTGCTCGGTGCAGACAATATGCTGTTCATCCTTGGCAGAAGGGGATGGGGGGCGCGTAATGTGACGGCGCGCAATAAGAAGAGGGCGTTCTTGCGGCGTCGCCACATTATGCACCCCATCACAAGCCCATGGGCGCACGGCATTGAGCAAAGAATCTTTGCCGGCTCCCGAGGCGCCCATGAGGTAAATAAGTTTTCCGTATGTTGTGGACATAAACTCTATTTTCCACGCAAGGTGGTGCTATGGTTCATAAAAGAATAGGTGCGGTCAGCCACGCTTTCGCGTACTTCATCATCGTGAAAAATACCGATGACAGCGGCGCCGCGGGCTTTTGCTTCTTCTATGAGCTCTACCACAGTTTGCCTATTGTGGCTATCTAAAGATGCTGTGGGTTCGTCCAAGAGCAAGATGGGTGAAGGCCAGATGAAACCTCTGGCAATATTCACTCTTTGTTGTTCTCCGCCGGAAAAGGTGGCCGGCGCCAAAGACCATAAACGCTGTGGAATGCGCAAGCGCTCTAAGAGCTCTTTGGCGCGTTGCTGTGCTATTTCTTGGCTGATGCCTTTTTCTGTGAGGCGCTCTGCCACAATGTCAAGGCAAGATACACGCGGAATAACGCGTAAAAATTGGCTTACATAACCCATGGTCTGGGCGCGTACATCTAGGATAACGCGGGGCAGGGCCGTGGCCATATCCACAATCTCCCCTTGATGGCGCACATAAATATGACCGCAGCTGGGCTTGTAATTGGCATATAAAGAGCGCAAAAGGGTGGACTTTCCCGAGCCCGAAGGGCCGTGCAGGGCAAGGCATTCACCGGCATGGGCTTCTAAATCTAAGCTGTCAAAGGCATCAATGATGGCGCCTTGTTGGGCATGCAGGATAAATTTCTTGCTCAAGTGGCTGACACTTACCTGCACCGAAGGAGGCAAGCATATATTTTGTGAAGGCATATTTTCTGCTAAACTCATGGCTATTATCCTTGTAAAATGGAAGAAACCAGCAATTGGGTATAAGGATGGTGCGGATCATCCAGCACTTGGTCGGTAAGACCCGACTCCACCACATGGCCGCGACGCATAACCACTATTCTGTGCGCTAAGAGGCGAGCTACGGCTAAATCGTGGGTCACCAAGATAATGGAAAGACCCATATTACGCACCAAGGAACGCACCAAATCCAGCAAGCGAGCTTGTACGGAAACATCCAAGCCGCCGGTGGGCTCATCCATAAAGACAAGGCGCGGCAAAGACACTAAATTGCGTGCAATTTGTAAGCGTTGCTGCATACCGCCGGAATAGGCCGAAGGGGCATCGTCAATGCGATCGGTGGGTATTTCTACCTTATCCAGCCATTGCAAGCCGGCTTCACGAATATGCCCATAATGTCTGGCACCGCAAGCCATAAGGCGTTCGCCAATATTACCGCCGGCAGAGACGCTCATGCGCAAGCCATCACGCGGATGTTGATGCACAAAGCCCCATTCTGTACGTAAAAGACGACGGCGCACCGATTCGGGTAGATTATGAATATCAAGGCTTTGGCCTTGTTCATTGCAATAGGTTACAGAACCATGGCTAGGCTCCATACGGCCGGAAATAAGATTGAGCAAGGTGCTTTTTCCGGAACCAGACTCACCCACAATGGCCAGCACTTCGCCGGGCCAGAGCTCAAAGGAAATATCTTCACAGCCAAGTCTATCGCCATAAAACTTTGCAATGCCTTGCACTTGCAATAGGCTTTGTGGGGGGGCGCTGTGTTCACTAGCTAGCGTCATTTTTAGGCTCCTGAACAGAAGTTTGAGTTTGTTGTGCTGCCACACGCTTGGCGCAATAGTCGGTGTCAGAACATACATACAAGCGCGTTCCGGCATCGTCAGCAATGATTTCATCTAAATACGATTGGGTGGCACCGCAAATTTCGCAAGGCTTGTCCCAATGCTGTACGGCAAAAGGATAATCTTCAAAATCAAGGCTTTTCACTTCTGTATAGGGCGGAATGGCGTAAATGCGCTTTTCGCGTCCGGCACCAAAAAGCTGTAAGGCAGGGCTTAAATGCATTTTGGGATTGTCAAATTTCGGCAAGGGCGAAGGGCTCATAACATAGCGGCCTTGCACCATGACAGGGTAGTCAAAAGAGGTGGCAATATCCCCATGTTTTGCAATGTCTTCGTACAATTTCACTTGCATAACGCCGTATTCTTCTAAGGCGTGCATGGTGCGTGTTTCGCGCTCACTGGGTTCCATCCAGCGTAAAGGTTCAGGAATGGGCACCTGATACACCATGATTTGCCCCTCTTGCAAAGGCTCTTCGGGGATGCGGTGTCTGGTTTGAATAATGGTGGCCTGGCTTGTTTCTGTGGTAACAGGCACTTGGGCCACCTTTTGGAAAAAATCACGAATGGATACGGCATTGGTGGTATCATCACTGCCTTGGTCAATAACCTTAAAGACATCGTCCTTACCCAGCACCGCGGCGCTGACCTGCATGCCCCCTGTACCCCAACCATAGGGCATGGGCAATTCGCGTCCGCCAAAGGGCACTTGATAGCCGGGAATGGCCACAGCTTTTAAGAGGGTGCGGCGAAGCATACGCTTGCTTTGTTCGTCTAAGTAGGCAAAATTGTACTGAACGGTACTTTGTTCAGGTAAATGCTGTTCAATATTACAGGGCATGGGAAATTTCCTCGCAGGGGGCTGTGGCTTCGCTATTTTTTTCTTCGCCAGAATGTTGCGCAGAACTTTGTACAGAACGTTGCATAGAGCGTAACAGCTCAAGCTCTGCCTGGAAGTCCACATAGTGGGGTAGTTTTAAATGCTGTACAAAGCCGGAAGCTTCCACATTGTCACTGTGATACAGCACAAATTCTTCATCTTGAGCAGGGCCTTTGATGGCTTCGCCAAGCTCCGCGCTGCGCAGGGCTCTATCTACCAAGGCCATGCTCATGGCTTTACGCTCGCCTTCGCCAAAGGTGAGGCCATAGCCGCGGGTAAAACAAGGGGCCGCATGGGCGCCGCCGGCAAATTTATTTACCGTTTCGCATTCGGTGACGGTGATTTCACCCACCGTAATGGCAAAGCCCAACTCTTCGGGGGCAAAGCTTACTTCTACTTCGCCCATGCGAATTTCTCCGGCAAAGGGGTGGGTGGAGCCAAAACCGCGCTGGCTAGAATAGGCTAAAGCCAAAAGCAAACCTTCATCGCCGCGAGCCAGGTTTTGTAGGCGGATGTCTCGACCTGCAGGCAATTGCAAAGCGTCGCGGGTAAGGTCACCTGGCTTATCGTGTTGCGGCGCTTCTTCGGGCACAAGGCCTTCTTGCTCTAAAAAGCTGAGCACCTTGGGGCAATGCAGAACCAGGGTTTCGCTTTCTTCCGTGCTCGCGCATAAAGCGTCCATATCTTGCAGGCCATAGCTTTTTTCTACCTGCATTTTGGGGGAGGTAGCTGTGTGGCTAGCTTTAGTGGCTTTAGTAGCAAGAGCGCTGTCTAATAATCTATGGGTATAGTCAAAAGTAGGCCCCAGCAATTGGCCACCAGGCACATCTTTATAGGTGGCCGAAATACGGCGGCGAATGTGCATCTTTTCTGTATCTAGCGCCAAGGTGGAGCCAAAACGCGGTAAAGTGGTGCGATAGGCCCGTAAAAGGAAGATGGCTTCCATCATGTCGCCGCGGGCTTGTTTAATGGCCAATGCGGCGCTTTCTCTATCATAGAGGGAGCCTTCTTGCATGACGCGATCCACGGCAAGGCTTAACTGTTCTTCAATCTGATCAATGCCTATTTCCGGCACGTTTTCATTGCCGCGGCGTTTTTGCGCCAACAGGGCATGGGCTTGGCGAATGGCTTCTTCGCCGCCTTTTACAGCCACATACATCTTTACTACTCCTCTTCCTTAAGCTTGTTGCACGCGTATGGAACGCGGTAAGGCCATAATCTGTACGCCGCTAGCATGGGCATCCACAAAAATCACATCCACACCCATGGGGTAGGCCTCGTGATTGGCAGAAAAATCTTCCCAAAACCATGCGGGCAAATGTTCTTTGCTTTCCCCTGTGAAGGGCAATGCCAAGGGGCTTTGCCAAGGAGCAATGCCGGGGCCGGAAGCCCTTAAGCCGCTAGGGGCATTTAAGGCGCTATTGCTGCTGCCTAGGGGGCAAGCGATAATCAGCGTAGTAGAGCGATCGGGATAGGCTAAAGTGCCTTGATTAAATTCGCTCAGGCGTGGCATTTCTTGCGGCGCTGTTATGAAGGCAAAGGCGCTTTCTCGCGCTTTATGGGCTTCTAACAAAGGGGCGGCGCAGTGAAAGCGTAAATATTGGGTTAAAGCCGGCGTACGCAAGGAGGCATCCAGCCAAAGGGGGGTGTCGGCATCGCAAAGGGTGCGTGCCAAGGCCAAAAGTCCGCTCAAGCGCAAAGAGCTATCTTCGCAAGGTGTGGTAAGAGAAGAAGGCAACTTGGGGATATGGTTTAAGGCCACAATGCTGCCCGGACGAGACATGGCCTCAAGCACAGCACGGAAGGTTTTTTGCGTGGCATTGACAGCATCGTCAAAAGCATCGTCATCCATAAGAGCTTTTTCAAAAGCATGTACAAGGGCGCCTTGAGGTGCGATATTTACTGCGCTCATTGGTCTTCTCCTCGCACCATGGTGAAAAAGTCCACCTTAGTGCTTGCGGTTTCTGCGGTTACGCGGCTTTTTTGGGCATCCCATTGCTCTAAGAGAGGCGTAACCAGCGTTTTTTCTAAGTGCTCGTGATAGTGCGTATCTTGCATGAGCGCATCCAAAAGCGCCGCCATAAGAGCGCGCTTAGGATTATTGCCCATAACATAAGCATGGCCTTCATAGGCCATATCCGTGCCCATATCCGTGGCCATATTCGTGTTTGTAGCTTCCTGCTTAGTACCTTTTGGGCGCTGCACCGATACTGCACAACGCGTGATAAGCATTTCACCAAGGTTAAAGCGTTGTCCTTGATTTCCGGCCTTGCCTTCCAGCATGAGCATGCCGGCTTCGGGCTTGCGTAAAAGGGTGTAAGAGGGCTCTGGTTGGCAATGCTGTAATGCCTGCTCCAGTAAAGATTCTTGCCCCAGCGCAAAGGCGCGCATCCAGCGCTGTCTTGCTGCTGTAGGGTTTTCTATGAAATTTATGGCTGTGCTTTGCGCACGAGAATGTAATTGCATACCATCTCCTTACAATGCGAAAGAAAGGCTCGTAGAAAGGGTAATTATTTTCTTCCGCTTGTTTCTTATTGGCTGTTTTTGTGTCATGTATATGGCGGAATAAGAAAAATGATGTGACAGATATGGCTGGGGAAAAGAGTTGTTATTTCTTATGGTTACTGTTTGTAGGGCTCTTTATCGTGCTCTAGGTGAAAAAATGAAGTTTTTTGTGACAAAAAAGTGAAAAAGAAGCGTCGCTTTCAAAGCTTGCTCGCAAGGCCAAGAAAAGCTATGTATGCCTTGCCCACAGCTTAGAATTATATATTCTTTGCAAAATGCGGTCTGTCCGGTTTTTGAAAAAGTGCTGGTATGAAAAGCATAAGGCAATGTATGGTTACATGGAGAGAATATGGTATTGCAAGCAAGTGCCTATTGTTGGCTGTGGTTATTAACGGCCATTCTTTTTGAGGTTATGGGCACCTCTATTATGAAAATTTCCCACTCTTGGACAATTCCTTGGGGGGCAGAGCTGGGGCTTGTGTGCATGTGGGCATGTATAGCTGTGTCGTATTTTTCCTTGGCTAAGGCCACATTGCGCATACCCGTGGGGGTAGCTTTTGCCCTTTGGGATGCCTTGGGGCTTTTATGTATTGTGGCCATATCTTTTTTTGTTTTGCAAGAAAGCTTAACGCTGAAAACAGCTCTAGGTCTTACTTGTGTGCTTTTGGGAGGCTTTTTGGTGCATAAGGGCACTGATAGTGGCGCATCTGATACGGACGAAGCGTCATCTTCCTCATCTTCTACGGCTTCCGCGGCTTGCTCGGCCTCTAAAGGATTATAGTATGGAATTGCAAGAAATAGTTAGCTATTCTGTACTCTTGGTACTGGCTTCGGCACTGCTGGATATAGTGGCCAATGTGCTTTTGGCAAAATCACAAGGCTTTCGCAAAAAAGGCTTGGGTTTTACAGCCTTAGCCCTGGTGGGCTTAGCTTTTGGATTGTTGTCCATTGCGGTGAAAGAGCTGGACTTAGCCGTAGCTTATGCTTTGTGGGGATGTTTTGGCATTTTAGGCACATCCCTTGGAGGGTGGATATTTTTGGGGCAAAAAATGCGCTGGCCTGCCTTTGTGGGTATGGGCTTGCTTTTTTGCGGTATAGTTTTGTTGCGCGTGTAAAAAATGACGAGAGCACTTGATGAAAATTCTTTTTGTACATCATAATTATCCTGCACAATTTCATAAATTGGCAGAACTTTTGGCTAAAGAGCATGAGGTCTATTTTTTATCCTTATTTCGCCGTCGTAAAGATTTAGAAGCTAAAGGTGTGAATTGGCTACAAATAAATAGCAAGCATAAAGATTTAACAAAGCTCAGTATCAATGAAATGTCCCTCATATTTGCTGAGGGGCAAATGCACTTGAAAAAACAAGGCATGGAGGCGGATATTATTCACGGCCATGCGAATTTTGGCACTATAAACTATAGTAAGGATATTTTTCCTTCCGCCAAGCAAACAGGCTTTTTTGAGTGGATGTATACCCCTGAAACGGAAAAAGAAATCCATTATACGTCCTTAAAGCCGGATTTTTCTATGCGCGTGCAGCAAAGGCAATGTAATATTATCACCTTAGGAGCTTTGGATATGGTGGATGTGGCTATTACCGCTACCCCATGGCAGAAAAAGCAATTTCCTGCTCCCTATTTGTCTAAAATTCAAGCTTTGCATAATGGTATAGATACAGACTTTTTTTGCCCTGCACAGGCAGATAGCTTGGACGCTTTGCCACCGCACTTGGCTTTTTTGAAAACAAAGCCTGTGGTGACGTATTTGGCCAGATCCTTAGAGCCTCATCGTGGTTTTATGACCTTTTACAAAGCCATTCCTACTATTTTGGAGCAATGCCCAGAGGCGCATATAGTTATTGCGGGTAATAGCCAAACCTCCTATTCCATTTCTTTGCCAAGTGGCCAAACGTATTTAGAATATATGCAGCAACATATGCCTTTAGATACACAGCGCGTGCATATTTTACCTATGCAAGATTACCCTACCTATAGGGCATTATTACATCTTTCTAGGGTGCATGTGCATTTGACGGTGCCCTTTACCACGTCTTGGTCTTTGTTGGAATCTATGAGCTGTGGCTGCACTGTGGTGGGCTCTGATACGGCGCCGGTGCAAGAGATGATACGCCATGAAGACAGTGGTCTTTTGGCTGATTTTCATAATGCTCAAGATATAGCGAATAAGGTGTGTTTTGCTTTGAAAAATCACGCAGACCTTGCCCCCCTACGGCAAAAGGCCAGAGAGTGGGTGGTGCAAAATTATGATGAAAAAAACCTTTTACCGCGTTATAGTCGTAGTCTTTTGGGGGATATATAGACCTGCCAAGGAAGGCACCTGTACTGTGTGTTATTGACAAAGGGGCTGGCAGGGCGTATTTTTGTATGTACTCGCTGCGCAATATCGTATGGCTTTTGTTGAAGTCATAGGGTTTTTCTACTATTGCGTAAAATAATTAATAAAACAGTGGATGGACGAAATGCAAGTAAAGCTTTGGGGCGTGCGCGGTTCTTTGGCTAGCGGGGGCAAATCATTTATACGTCATGGTGCCAATACTTCTTGTTATGCTATAGAAGTGGCCGATGCGCCGTATATTGTATTGGATGCAGGATCTGGCATACGTGCTTTTGGTCAATCCATCAAAGATGCACCCAAGGTAAAAAAGTGCATTTTATTTTTGACACATAGCCATTGGGATCATGTGTCAGGCTTGCCCTTCTTTGACTGTTTATATAGCAAAGATTGGGAAATAGATATTTATGCCCCTGAATCCATAGGGGGAATGACTGCAGACTCTTTTGTGAAGAGCTTGTTCAACTCATCCTTTTTTCCCGTGCCTTGGGATGCCTTACCTTCCCAAAGACGTATTTTTCCTTTAAAAGACCAGCAAAGCGTGGACATTGAAGGCGGCGTTACCGTAACGCCTTATGAAGCATGGCATGGCGGCGCAGGAGTGCAAGGTCTGTATGCCACGGCCTATCGTGTAAACTATAATGGGCATAGTATTTTTTATAGCGGTGACCATGAGCTGGGTCTTGAATTACGTGAAGAAGATAAGCAAAGATCTTTCTTCCAAGGTTTGCGCGGGGCAGATATAGCCATATTAGATTCGCAGTACACTTTAAGTACGTATCCAGATCATGTGGGCTGGGGGCATTCAGCCATAGAGCAATGGATTCCGCTTATGAAGGAATTTAATGTAAAAACCATTGTGCCCACGCATTTTGGCCCCCATTGTGATGATGATTATTTAGATACTTTGGCGCATGGCATTTTAAGTGCAGATGAAAGCTTAAGTAATAAAATTTGTATGGCTTATGAAGGCCTTGTACTGCGCTGTGCGGATACGCATACTAGCCCGCATGAATATATTACACGCTCTTTCGATTGTGATAATTGTACTTT
Source organism: uncultured Desulfovibrionaceae bacterium (assembly GCA_964367875.1). Classification (GTDB taxonomy): domain Bacteria; phylum Desulfobacterota; class Desulfovibrionia; order Desulfovibrionales; family Desulfovibrionaceae; genus CAYJAD01. The sequence goes on from CAYJAL010000011.1 coordinate 15,475, forward strand.
TTCTTCAGAGCTCATGGCTATTCCGGATATGAGCACGGTGCTTGATACTTTGCTACTCAAAGCGCGCAAGCTGGCCAATGCTGATGCCGGTACCATTTACTTGGTGGAAGATGGACAATTGGTCTTTTCCTATTCGCATAATGAAACGCTGTTCACCTCTTCGCAATCGGCACGCCAGCAGTATTTGAATGCGCGTTTGCCCATTACTCCCAACTCCATAGCAGGCTATGTGGCCAGCAATCTTTCTGTGCTTAATATTGCCAATGTGCGTGAATTGCCAGCCGAAGCGCCCTATTCTTTTAATGACTCTTTTGATAAGGCCACAGGTTATAATACTGTGTCCATTTGCGCTTTGCCCATTGTGTCGCCAGATGGCGAGCTGCTGGCTGTGATGCAAATTATTAATAGTATGTATGATGGCAGTGCGGTGCCTTTTTCCTTCCAAGTGGAGCGAGCCTTGCGCCAACTCTGTATTGTGGGTGCTCAGGCCATTGAACAAGCGCTTATTACTGTGGATATGCTTTTGCGTGTTCTTGAAACCACACGTTTGCGTGACCCCTTGGAAACAGGCCCTCACGTTTTACGCGTAGGCTCCATGGCGGCGGAATTGTATCATCATTGGGCCATGAAACATAATGTGGATTTGGTGGATATTTTTAGCACCAAGGCACATATACGCCTAGCTTCCATGCTGCATGACGTGGGCAAGGTGGGTATTTCCGATAAAGTGCTGAAAAAACCCGGTCGCTTCACTCCCGAAGAGCGCGCTATTATGGAAAAGCATAGTTGCATTGGGGCAGAAATATTTAAGGGTGCCAAACGCACCATTGATAAAATGGCTGCCGTTATTGCTTTGCATCACCATCAACGCTGGGATGGTAAGGGCTATACAGGCATTGATGGCGATTGCCCCTTGGCCGGCACGGGTATCCCCATGGAAGCGCGGATTACGTCCATTGTGGATGTGTTTGACGCCTTGGTGTCGCGTCGTTGCTATAAAGATCCCATGCCTTTGGAAAAAGCCTTGGGTATTTTGAATAGTGAGGCAGGCACGGCCTTTGACCCAGAAATGGTGGAATGCTTTATGGAAATTTTAGATACCATGATGGCCATTCAAAGCAAGTACCAAGATATCATTATTGAACCTAAAGAGGAAGAAGAGTGGTAGTTCTCTTCGCATAAGATAAACAAAAAAAGGCGCCTTCCTTGTGGAAAGCGCCTTTTTTTGTATTTATTTCTTGGTAAATGTCCATACCCCTTCCCAATTTTCTGGGGGGCTTTGTTGTAAAACTTCGGTGCGCTCTGCGTACAGGGCATAGAGCAAAGAGTCGGGGAAAGATTCCTTCAGCTGAGAGAATTGCGCATAAGACGTGGCAAAATCCCCTTGCACATACAGGGCGCGGGCCTGCATGAAAAGGTCAATTTCTTCGGCTCTGGCGGCTTTTTCCTCATGGGAAATGGGTGTACATATTTCTACGGGAAGGGTTTTACCCTTTACGCGAATGGAATCTAGCGGAATAAAGATAGGTATTTCTTCAGCAGGCAAGGCATCTTCTCCTTGCGCATAGGAAAGGCATTGCTCGGCTGTTTCGGCACTGGTCACCACGCCTACGCCGTATACTGCGCACATGCCTTCAAGGCGTGAGGCGAGGTTTACGGTATCTCCAATGCAAGTATAGTCCAAAAGCTCAGCGCTACCCATGTTACCTACATATACTTTACCTGTATGCACACCGGCACCCATGCGTAATTTAATGCCGATTTCTTCTTGGAATGTTTCATTAAGCTCTGCCAAGGCCACGTGCATTTGCATGGCGCTTTTTACCGCTAGCAGAGGGTGGCGTGGTACATCTAAGGGGGCGTTCCAAAAGGCCATAACCGCATCACCGATAAATTTATCTACTGTACCTTGGCTGCTGCGAATGATGGACGTCATGGGGGTAAAATATTGGTTGAGGGCATTTACCACCTGATCCGGTGTGAGGTTTTCTGATAAAGTGGTGAAGCCGCGAATATCTGTAAAGAGTAGGGTAACCACACGTTCTTCGCCCACCAAAACAGCTTCGCCCACGTCCACAATACGCGATACCATGTCCGGCGCAATATAGCGACTAAAGGCATTACGTAGGGTGCGTTTTTGCCTAGCTTCTTGCCAAAAACGTACAGCGAGCAGCGTCACTGCAAGGGCCACCAAGGTGAGTAAGGTATACAGCGGCGACAGATAAATGCCATTTTGAAATATTTGCCAGCTTGCCCAGCTCACACTCACTGCAAGACCGGCAAGCAAGGGCAGATACACAATGGCTGCCGCCATGGCAAACATAAGGGATGCGAGGCCGCCTATGAGTAAAATGGAGGTGACTTGCGCCCCAGGAATCCACGAGGGAGATTCAATAAAGCGATTGCTTAAAATGGCGTCGATAACTGTGGTGTGCACCTCCGCGCCGGGATACATGGAATCGAAGGGCGTGGCGCGAATATCTAAAAGTCCTGCGGCTGAGGTGCCCACAATAAGCACTCGGCCTTGAATTTCTTCGGGCGGCACTTTTTTATTAAGAATATCTGCGGCTCTAAAGGTGGGATAATAGTTACGCGGCCCGCGAAAAGCCACCATAAAACGCCCATCGGGGGTTACAGGGACGGTATATTTTCCCACGCGTAAAGCTTGCAAACCGTCAGGCCCGCCAATGAGAGAAAGGGTATTTGTGCCAAGGCCGCGCATAAGAGAGCGCAGCGAGAGCGAAACCATAATACGTCCATCCACTTGCGATATAAGAGGTACAGAGCGAATGATGCCGTCGGCGTCCTGAGCCACGTTGAGAGCGCCAAGAGGGGCTACAGCGCGCAATTCTGGTAAGGGCAGGGTGGCGCCTTGGCCTGTCATAATATATGTACGCGGTGCTATGCCGCCGGGGGCAGTCATTTCTATAATGCCTTCTGGCGGCGGCATATCATCAGGCAGAGGCGTCTTTTCGCCTACAAAGCGTGAGTATACTCCAAGCACAGAAGGGCTTTGGGCTAAAATGGTGGCAAGAATGCGGTCATTGTCATGTAAAGCCTGGGGTATGCTATCCAAAGGAATATCCACATTAAAGTGGCGCTGAAAAGACTTTTGCAAGCTCAGCACGGAAGCATTGTCCGGTTCGGCAAGAAGTATATCAAGCCCTATGGCTGCGGCGCCATATTCCGTAAGATTAGCTACAAGTTTTGCCACTAAGTGTCTTGGCCAAGGCCATTGCCCAAATTCGGCAAGGCTTGCTTCGTCAAGGTCAATGAGCGCCGGCGCAGGAGCGGGCTCGCCGCCTCCATTGGCGCGTAAGAGTACATCATATACATTTCTGTCGGCTTGCTGCAAAATATTGGGTTGCCAAATGTATAAGAGTAACATGGTAACGCAAATACCTATGCCGATACTAAAGCGTGTTAAGCGCTCGCGCATTTCTCTGCTAATTTTTAAGGCCATGGCTTAATCCTCATAAAAAGGTGAAACGTAGGGCGTAATAATAAAGTAAATACTGCAAAAAGACAAATGGCTGACAGGCTGCTCTAAAAGGGCTGTCTGCTTCGTTACGCTTGCTTTTTGTATCTTACTTTTGGAGGTTCTTTTCAAAAAGCTTTGAAAGTAATACTCTTGACGCTGCTGTAAAAGTGTTTACTATTAATTTACTTTCCACTTCTATACATATTCTTAATTTATACCTCTCTACCATAAGGTGTTTTACCATGCGTTATTCTCAAAAAATGTACATTGTGATGCTCTTGCTGTCTGGCATTTTTACTTTTTTTAAGGCTCAAGAGTTTTGGGAGCTTGCCAATAAAAAAGAGCAGGAGCTTTCCACCTTTTATGCAGAGCGTATACAAAATGTAGCACACGATATTGTGGATGATGCACGCGTATTACAAGAAATTTTTGCCCTTCAGCCGGGGGAGCTTACAGAGAGCTATTTTGAAAATGTGGCGCGGGTGGTGTATAAGTCGCAGTATTATATTTTTATTTCCTATCAGCCCAAGGGGGTGGTGCAATTTATTTACCCCAAAGATGCCTACGAATGGCTTGTGGGGCGAGATGTTTTAGAAGCAGAGCAAAGCCGCGTAGATGCGCAATTTGCCAAACAAAGCGGGCGCACTATCCTTACCGGCCCCTATAAAACGGGTAATTTAGAAGCCATAATATCTCGGCGTCCCGTATATGAATTTATAGACGGTAAGCGTACTTTTTGGGGTTTTATTTCTGTGGGCTTTGATGTGAAAAAAATGCTCAGAGATGTTATCGAAATTGACGCTATGGCAGCTTTTAATTATGAATTTGGCCTTTTTACCATATATAAAGGGAATCCTATCGAGGTAGGTCGCAGTGAAAATTTTGTTAAAGATGAAAAAAATAAGCGTGTATTTACCGTAGGCGATCAAACATGGAGCCTTTATTTGTATGATACGGGAAAGCTAAAACAATTATATGTCACCATATTAACTTTTTTTGTAAGTTGTACTGCCCTTGCAACTATTATGTATATCATAGTGAATAAATTTGAACAAAAGCATTTGCAAGCAAGGAAGCTAAACTACTTAGACCCCTTAACAAAGGCTTATAATAGAAAAATGGTGGATGAGTTCATGGAGCAAAGGCAGATAGGGGCGCACGATGCTTTCACGGTTTTTTACTTAGATTTGAATGATTTTAAGCCGGTGAATGATATACATGGCCATGATGTGGGCGATAAATTGCTTATAGCTTTTGTGGAGCGTACACGTCATAATTTTAAGGCGGATAGCGTGCTTGCGCGTATGGGCGGAGATGAATTTGCGCTTGTATTACAGCAGGAACTTTCTGAGCACGCTTTACAAAGTATTATTCAACGCATTGATACCCTTAGTAAAAAACCATTCTATATTGATGGCATAGATTTACATGTCTCGTCCAGTATTGGTTATGGGCAATATCCGGCAGAAGGTAAGGATATGGGCGAAATATTAGCCATGGCCGATGAACGTATGTATGCGTGGAAAAAACGCATTAAGGCCGAGCGCGCCGCCAAGGGGCAAGAGACTCGTTAATGTGTTTGTTGCAGAAAAAACACTTTACACAATGAGCATAACAGAGTAACGCAAATCGTAGCGAGTTTTTTAGTTAGGAGCTTTTCATGTCTCAAGCAAATCATGTGGCCGCAACGGTGTCTAGTCTAAGTGGTGTTGTAACTGTGCAAAGGCATGGTAATACGGTAGAATTAAAAATAGGTGACCCCATTTATGCCAGCGATACCATAAAAACCGGAAATGGAGCCATAGAGATTTCCTTTATTGATGGTGCCAAGGCCATGCTTGGCCCTTCTTCCGTTATGTCGGTACAAGAATTTGCCATGGGCAACGCCGAAACAGAGCCTGCCTTTGTGCTTAACCTTGCCGCCGGCGCTTTGCGCTCTATCAGCGGCGCTTTGGTGGAGCAAAACCCCGACGCCTTTAAGGTTATCACTCCTAAGGCTACGGCGGGTATTCGTGGTACTGATTTTTCCATACAGATTTTAGACGATGGCGGCGAACGCATTGTAGTAAGGGAGCTATCCCAAGGGCACAATGTGGTGGTGACCACCCACAGCGGTAGCCAAGTGGTGCTTGTAAGTATGTTTGAAGGGGCGGAAATTGCCGCCGATGGTACAAGTATCACCACTGCGCAATATACCAAAGAAGAAGTGGAACAAATTGTTCAGGATATTATAGAGGCTATTCAAGGGGAAGAGCAAAGCGAAGCCTCCACAGATCAAGTGACCTTGCTGCTGGATAGCGAAAGCGCACAAGCTTTGCAGGCCGCCGGATTGCTGGATGATTTTGTGGACACCGCCATGACGGAAGGTGCCTCTGTGGGCATTGAAGGGGGCGAAGAATTTTTAGAGCCTCAAGAAATTACTGAAGTGTTACACTCCGACTCTGACTCTGGTGCAGGGGAAGGGGAAGAAGGGCCAGCCCCTCTTATTCCTGCCAGTACCACGGGCACAACACCTTATTTTGCTGATGATATTACCCCTGTTGCAGGTAATGTTTATAATTTAAGCTCACAGCATGTGGTTGTGGAAAATGCCATCACAAGTTCTAGCGTCACCATTTCCGGTGACGTGGATGATATTAGCGCCGGTACCGTCAATGCCGGTAGTGATGAAATTTCTGCTTCATCCATGTCTGATGGAAGAATTGTGGGTGATACCAATGGCATGACAGGTGGAACTCTTATGGCCGGTAATGATACCATTAGCTTAAGCGGAGATAAGACCGGCGGTAATAGTCTGTATGGTGATGTAGGTACTGCTAATGGTGGTACGGCGTATTTTGGAGACGATAGCATTGTCATTCAAGGGAACTTTTCTAATTCGTACATTTCCGGTGATATCGGTACTATAGAAAACCTTAACGTGCAGAAATGGGGTAATGACATCATTCGTATTGATGGTACTATGTCTAATGGAGCCTATATATATGGCGATGGTGGCTCTTCTGACTCTGAAGGTGGCAACGATTATATCTCCATTGGTGTTATGGATGGCGCAAGTGGTGCAAGTATAGGTGTATACGGTGAAGGTGGTAACGATGTTATCACCATTGGCTCTGGAACTGGCTCCATAAGCGTTCATGGTGGCGACGGTAATGATTCTATCACTCTTGGCTTTGTGTCTACTTCCTTTGCCATTAATGCTGGCAACGGCGATGATACCATAACCATTGAAAGCCTTGGGTCTATTGGGCCGTTTACGAGTCAACAAGGCACTATTAATGTTGGCGAGGGGAATGATGTTATTAATGTGACGAACCATAATGGTGAGGAGGCGGAAGTCACACTGGTTGGGGTGGGGCTTGGAGACACTGTCATTGCCAATGGCTATGAACTGACAGACAGTGAACTTGAAACTGCTCTTGCTAAAGGATTCTATTATTCAAGTGCGTTAACTATTAATTTTAGCTAGCCTGCCTTAAGCTAAATCTTCATGTCTTTTAATGCAGTCATGGCACAAGGCCATATTTGGTGTGCCTGCGCCATGACTGCTACGAAAATGCGTAAACTCATCGCTATTCCATATATCTAAAGGACTTTGTGCATTTACATTGCCAAAATGAGCCTGAATGGCTTGTGCGTCCTCTGCGTCTTCTGCGTCTTCTGCGGCGCTCTGCAAAGCAGGTATTTGTAAATACACACAAGGCGAGCATATACCTTTAGCACTGATATACAGGCTTTTTTGTATATTTTCGCGGCACTCGCCCTTGGTTTGCAAACTTGGCAAGGCATAATGTATATCTTTATCCAAGGCTTTAGCTTGCGTTTTGGCTTCTTGTAAGAGGCTTTTGGCGCGGGCTATTTTATTTTCTTCTTCTGGTCGCAAGGCCAATGCCTGTAAATGCGCCTCGGGCACATAGTCTAAAGTGCTTACGATAGCCGTATTCACGTCAAGATGCTGCATAAGCTGCGGCAGCTCCAGCACGGCTTCCATGCGATCTGCCAAAAGAATATAGGCTAAATGTATATCTAAATGCACGGCCCAATGCTTTTTGCGTAAGTCCTGTAGCATCCGAATTTTATCACAAACCTTATGAAAATCTGCCCCTTGGCGCGCTGCATTACTCTCGGCATCGGTGCCGGCTAGGGAAAAGGCCATAATATCAATGCCGCTGTCAAAAATCTTTTTGGCAAGCTCAGGGTTTAAGTGTAGGCCACAAGAGGTGGTGGACACTTGGCAGCCGGCCTTACGCGCAAAGGCCACAAAGTCTAAAAAATGCGGATGTAAGAGGGGCTCGCCCCAGCCTTGTAAATGCACGCGCGTGCTTTGTTGCAAGAGCGGCCAAAGGTTGGCAAAGGTGGTGGGCTGCATATGTTGCCCTTGCCAGCTTTGGGCATGGGTGGTGTGAGGGCAATAGCTACAGCGCGCACTGCATTGAGAAGTTATTTCCACTTGCAGGCAATCAAAAGGACGCGCCTTGGGAGCCACAAGCTCTTTCATAAGTTGCCATACGCCGGCCTCTTTAAAGGCTTTATGCTGAAAAATCTCTACGTTGTGTTTTTCTGATGCTTTAAGGGGGAAATGTAGGCTCATGCTTTTTTTCCTAGGATTTTTTGCCACCAAGGAGCTTTAGCAGGGCTATTATCCTGCTCTTGTTCTGGCTGTAGGCTCCAGCTGCATTCCACCAAGGGCAATAAAGGCTTGGCGCCCCATTTTTCTTTAAAAAAGCCAATGCCCGTATTGATGCCCAATCCTAAATTACACCACATATAACCGAGCTCCTGCGCTTCTTGAACTAAGGCCGCCAATAAGGCTTCACTGACGCCGGGCACAGCCTTGGTATGACGAAAGGCAAACATATAAAAGGCCGTGTGCAAAGAGGTAAAATCTCCCAGACACATGCCCATAAGCTGACCGCTGTGTGTGTCATAGGCAGAAAAAATCTGCATTTGCGCGGTACTGCGCCCATAGGCATCCAGTCGTTGAAAAATACTGCCCGTTTCCTTTGTTATATCAGCTCTCTGCAAATAGCTGAGCATAAGTTCTTGATGGGCACTTGTCCATGCGCTGTGCTGTTCTGTGCTTTTTTCAAGGCGAATATGCGGCAGGGCGCGGCGGCACATGCTTAAGGCATTGCGCGCTTGCTCTTGCACCAAGGGCAAAGCTAAAAAATAATAGGCATCGCTATGGCATTGGGCATGGGGCGGCACGCATAAGGGCTTATGGGGTGCCAACACAGTAATGCGCTCTAAATGCGGCTGAGTGGTCAATTGCTTAATAGCATGCTCAAGGCCGTGATCAAGATTAGGCTGAGGATGGTGCCGCACATTTTTATAAGAATCCAAGGTGGCGCCAAGGGCATAGCCAATAAGTATGGCGTGCCAATTATGATAATGAATAAGAAAATTATTTTCTACCACACTGTGAACCGTACTCACTGCGTTGACATAGGGCAAAATATGTTCTGGTATTAAAGCTTCTAAGCTTACGTGTTCAAGGCTTATCATGCTATTTTTCATGGGAAAACCAATGGCGTATTTTATGGCTTAGGGTGGGCTGCACTTGGGTAAGGGTAAAGCCATCTTCTGCCAGCATAAGGCGTAAATTGAGCATATGCGCTGTGCCCACAAAGACAGCCGCTCGCCCTTGTTCCAAAAAGGGACGCATACGGCGGCGAAAGCGTTCATCACGCACATTGATAATAGTGTGGGTGCGCGTGGGAAATTCCGCACTGGTGCCCATTTGCCCTAGCAAATCGCCGCGTAAATACGCTTGTACGTTTTTGCGCATTTTATGCTTCCACTGGTGACAATTTTGAAAATAGCGCACCACGCGCTCCGGCGGCACCGAGTCCAAGGAGGCTAACTGCTCTTCAAGGCTTTCCATGGCCACCACATGTTTATCCATGGCATGGGCTAAGTTCCAGGCTTCCAAATCCACCGATTGCTGCCAGCCTTTGCGTTCTAAAAAGCCTGTCCATAGCGTAAAAAGGGCAGCCCAAGGGCGTGCATGGGCTAAATACCAACGCACATCCACAGGGCGCTGTGCCTGCATATTCAACAACCGCGCAAGGCGCCCCTGAGGGCCGCGCACCACGCGTTCTAGGCGGCAAATCTCTTCTTCTTGTAAAAGGGGCAAAAGGGGCTGTTGCTCTGGCGTGAGAGTTTTTCCGGCCGCTTTCACCACGCGCAAGGCCTCGGCGTCCAATGGGCCTTCAAAAAGCACGGCATCCACCTGTTCAAAAAGCTCCCTAAAGGCGCGCTCAAAGGAATAGCAAAAGAAATGCGCTGAGCCGCCAATCCAGGATATTTTATCCCCCTTTTGCACTTTCCAAAGCATGGCATGAGGACGCTGTTCCGGCATGGAAGCCAGTATTTGGCGCTTGGATTTTCCTAAAAAGGCACGCATATCTTCGACACTTTCTGCGGCATGGGCGCTTTTTTGTTTCTCGGAAGGGGGCACAATAAGGGCGCTGAAAAGGTCGCGCATGTCTGCGGCAAAGTTGTTTGATTGCGTGCTAGAAGCAAAAGGCAGGGCATGCTCGCCAGATTCCACATCCCCCGCATTCCCCATATCCCCTATATTCCAAGAAGCCATCTCAAAGCTTAAGCTGGGCTTGCCGCCCCATTTACGCTTAAAGCGGGCAATGCCCTCATGTACGCCAAGGCCGAGGTGGATAAAGCTTTTGCCAGCCTCTTGGGCTAGGCTAAGCATACGCGCAAAGAGGGCATCGGCCGCATGGGGGGCATAATAGGTACGCGAATGGGCGCCCAAAAGGTAGGCGCAAAAGGCTTCCGGCGCCATATCGAGTAAGAGCGTGGCTACCAAATGCCCTTCCTTGTCCCAGGCATTGAGCAGGCAAAGTTGTGTGTCAGGGGGTTGCAAGATTTTGGGTGTAGTTAAAAAAAGGCGTTTTACCATGGGCGACATGGGCGGCGTGTCTGCTTGAGCCGCGCGGCCTAAAAATTCTGTCCACAGGCGGCGATGCTCTGGGCTAAAATCCTGCCCCACTTCAATGCGCAGATTCTGCATGGCCTTGGCCACAGGGCGGCGCAAAGAAGCAGGAATGGGGGCATTTGCATCTAAGGTGTAAAAAACATCCCTTTCCTGCACATGGCTTTGTAAGCTTGGGGGCATGTGCGGCGCTATGGCAAAGCATTGCCGGGCTTGGCAGCGCTGTACGGCCTTTTGTGCAGCCTCTAAAAAGGACGTATGAAAGGATTCAGGGCTATGGGCAGAAGGCTGGTTTGCAGGCCTTTGGTCTACATGAGTTAGGGGATAGCCTATGATGGTGAGCCAATCTTCAGCAGCAAAACAGAGAAAGCCGTCCTGCACAAAGGGAGCTCCACCCGAAACTGCGCTCATAAAGTGCACAGAATGCTCGGGTACCGTGGCGGCTTTGAGTATTTGACAGCTATCAAAATCGCGAAGCATATATTCCCCTTTATTATAAGCCCATGCGGATAATTTTTAGTGTCAGCGTCGTATTATTGTTAATGCCCTATTCTTTAATAATAGTTAGTGAAAAAAAGTATAAGCTTTTTTAGCGTAAAAGGAAAGCTGTTTGCCTAGGCTTCTGGGTAGGCTTGTGGGCTAAGCTTCTGGCTTGCGTACCTTTCTGGCCAAATACACCACTGGAGTATCGCACAGGCTAGTGACCAAATAAATAAGGTAGGTAGAGCCTATCAAAGCCCAAATGGTGGAAACGCTATAGCCTTCCATGCCATAAAAGGCGCCGAAGGAAAAGAGAATGGTATTGATGGCTTGGGAGAGCAGGGTAGATCCATTGTTTCGAATCCATAAACCCTTGGTGCTGCTTTTAAAAATGCGCGTGGTGATTTTCCATATGCCATGATAAAACCATACGTCCAGCACTTGGCTTAGGGCGTATACAGCAATGCCCACGAGCATGAAGCGGGGGATATAATTAAATATTTCGCGCAAAGAACCGCTGGCCCAATCTAAAGTGCTGGGCTGGTAGAAAAACCATGATTGGCTAATGAGCACAAAGACAATATTGGCAAAGATGCCTGCAAATACGGCCTTTCTGGCGGCTTTTTCGCCTTCATTTTCCGACAAAATATCCGTTACCAAAAAGGTGGAAGCAAAGAGTATATTACCAAGAGTTTGCTCCATGCCAAAGGCTTTTATTAAGATGATAACCTCAATATTAGCCGTAATGGTGGCAATGGCGCTCCATATATATAGGCCGTCTTTTCCTAAAAATCTGTAGGCCAAAAGCACGGTGGCATAAATGCAAATTAAAGAAAGTATAAGAACGATTTCATTAACCATTGGTGGTGACTCCGCCTACGCCAAAGGCTGTATTTTCCAGTAAAATATCCACGCGATCATTATGCTGATACAAGGGGAATACTTCTTTGACAAAAATATCTATAACTTTGGGACTGGGTTTAACGGGTTTTGCATTGGATTGCATAATATTTACACAGACACGTTGAAAATATTTGAGGCCTATTTCTATATCTTCTATCATGCTGTCTTTATTTTGGCCGGGAATACCTTGCAAAAGACAGCACTCATCAAAATACTGCGCTATTTCTTGAGGGTCGTCGCAATCAATGCCCTTCACCAAATAGCTTTCTCTAAATAAAGTATCAAAGGTTTCCACGCCAATTTTCAGCACAAGGGCAATGCCATGCTGGGCATATTGCTGACGCACAGCCAAGGTGTCATGACGATGCGCATAATGGCATTCAAAATGCAGTTCAGTGATGTTTTTTTGCAGGCAAATGTGCTCAATACGCTTATGGGTTTGAGGGGAGAGTTCCAAATAACTGCCGGAATTGATAATTTCTAATTTGTTATAGATGCCGGTGACTTTGGCTAGCTCTGCAAAATTTAACGCGTCATTGTCTTCTTGCTTGGGCGAAAAATCTAAATGATAATCACAAAAGCGGCATTTGCGCCAGGTACAGCCACTGCCGCGCAAGAGCACAATTTCTCTTTTATTTTTTTCTTCAATGACGGCATAGCGCTGCATGATTTCATTTTCAAGCTTTTCCATGGGGCTTCCTTCGGCTTTGAAATAAGGCAAGGCATGTTTAGCACAAGAAAAAAAAGAAGCAAGCTGTATATTTATACCAAAAAAGTATAAAAATATTTAAATCACAAGCAAAACAATATGTTATGCTGAGGGGTGGGGCGCTATATTTTGCTTTGATACAAGGCAGGCGTATAAAAAAGCCGAGCAAAGAAAACATCTTTGCCCGGCGTATATCTAACCTAAAGCTCTACAAAGAAACTTGGCGAAGGAGCGTGAGGCTTATTTTTTAACTTCGGTGTATTCGGCGTCTACTACGTCATCATCTTGCTTAGCAGAGGAGCCGCAACCGCCACCGGCGCAGCCGCCTTCAGCGCCATGAGCACCGGGGGCACCTTCAGCGCCGCCTTGTTGTTGATAGAGCAATTCAGCAAGCTTGTGTGAAGCTTGGGCAAGCTCTTCGGTGCTGGCCTTGATGGCGTCGGCATCTTCGCCTTCCATAAGGGTGCGCAGCGCAGCAATTTTGCCTTCGATGTCGCTCTTCATGGCTGCATCGGCCTTGTCGCCAAGATCTTTGAGGCTCTTTTCGGTGCCATAAATAAGGCTGTCGGCATGGTTGCGAGCTTCAATGAGTTCTTGTTTTTTCTTGTCATCGCTGGCATTGGCTTCTGCTTCGCGAACCAGGCGTTGGATGTCGTCCTCAGAAAGACCGGAAGAGTCGGTAATCTTAATGGACTGCTCTTTGCCTGTGCCAAGGTCTTTGGCAGATACGTTCACAATACCGTTGGCGTCGATGTCAAAGGACACTTCGATTTGCGGTACACCGCGTGGTGCTGGTGGAATACCGG
>CAYJAL010000012.1:0-28780 GCA_964367875.1 uncultured Desulfovibrionaceae bacterium
TGAAAACGGCTTCCCTTGCGCATTTGTGCCACCATGCGCACTATGCGGGGTAACATATCGCCGCTACCGGCCATGATAAAGCGCACATTGGGCATACGAGACAGCACAAGGCGCGCCGCCTCCACAAAATATTCCGGCCCTTTTTGGAAGGTGATACGTCCCATAAAGAGTACGTATTTATCTTCATGGCTGGGCATTTGGAATTTAGAGCGCGATTCTTCTTGTGTCACAGCATTGTGCACCACAGAAATTTTTTGTGGGTCAATGCCGTATAATTGGCTTATGCGTGTTTTGGTATAATGGCTTACAGCCACAATGGTATCGGCAGCTTCCACGCCCGCTCTTTCAATGGCGGCCACTTCGGCATTAAGATTACTGCCGCTGCGATCGCTTTCTAAGGCGTGAATATGCACAATAAGGGGTTTTCCCGTTAGGTGCTTTGCCACAATACCGGCAGGGAAGGTCATCCAATCATGGGCATGGATAACATCTACATTGTCGGTATCCATACCTAGCACGCTTTGGCTATAGCGAAAGACTTCTTCCATAAGGCCTTGCCCATAACCGCCATGCAGGGAGAGCACAGTGTCGCCTTCGGTCACATGCTTTTGAGTGCCTGTGACCACGTTCATAAGCTTTTGCCGTGTTTCTTCACTGAGCATGGTGGAAGCTTGCTGCATGAAGGTGCCGGATAAGGTGCTCGACAAGGTGCAAGGATCGTATAAATACGAGGTGCTTTGATGCAAACATGCCTTGTGCACTTCTTCATAGCTTTGCGGGGTGGCATAGGCATGCAATAAGGATTTTACCGGATGTACACGTACCTGTTTATGCCACACTTTTTCCACTACATTTTGGCCATAATGGTTCTGAGAGCCGTTTTGTGACGACGCCTGAGAAGGCATGGGCACCATTTTGTGTTGCACAATTTCCTTTTGGCTATGAATAAATTGCGCCTGCGTTTCCACAACTTGTTCATGATGTTCGCTATTCCAATGAATACGCGTGCCGGAAGCTTCGTGCAGATTCAGGCCTTGGGGCATATGTAAGCTTTCTTGCCCTTGCATACGCGGAAGTACAAAATCAATATCTACGCCTTTTTCTGCCAAAGCGCGGGTCATGCCATAGCAGGCTGTTCCTAAACCACCACTCATATAGGGAGGGAACTCCCATCCAAACATTAAAACTCGCATTGTATCCCCTGTAGTCTTTTCTCGCTGTAATTCCCTATTTCTATATACTTAGAAGTAAATGGGGACGTTTTCTTGAATGTATTCATGTTCCCATTTTTGCACAGCTTGGGGGGCTGCCAGGCGTAAAGCTTGTAAGAGGCGCATAACTTCGGCCACGCTCCACGCTTGGGCAATACAACCATCAGGAAGGTGGGGAGGATCTGCTGAGAAAATTTCAGAGATGGAGCCCACACCGGCATCTGTGAAATGCGAGGTAAGTAGGGGGGTGATACTTTCTAAAAGTTCACGCACGCCATTTTCACTATCCCAAACCACACGCATAAGGGCATCGCCGTAAATACCTATGAGCCAAGGCCAAACTATGCCTTGGTGATAGGCGCCATCGCGCTGTTCCGGTGTGCCTGCATATTGGGAGTGATAGCGAGCATCGCTGGGGGCTAAGGTACGTAAACCAAAGGGTGTGAGTAGGGTATTGCGGCATGTTTCCACCACATCGCCCCAAAACTCTTCATCCAAAATGGCATGGGGTAAACCCACGGCAAAAAGCTGATTGGGTCGCAAGGAAGTATCAAGACCTTCTGGGCGCCAGGTGTCTCCCAAATAGCCAATGTGTTTTTGTTCCACCCAAAAGCGCTCTTTAAACACTTTTTTCATGCCGTCTAAGGCCTTTTGATGGCACAGGGCGTGGGGCATTTTTTCCCCATACGCTTTGGCCACTTGGCGTGCAAAGGCTAAGGCATTGTACCACAGGGCGTTAATTTCCACAGGGCAGCCATGACGCGGCGTAACGGCTTTACCGTGTACATGGGCATCCATCCAGGTGAGCTGGGTGTTTTCATTACCCACATACAGAAACCCCTGCGCATCGCAATGCACATGCTCCACCTGACCTGCGGCGTATTTTTCTATGACAGTCTTAATAAAGGGCCAGCATGTTTTACGAAAACGCTTGGCGCCATTGCCTTGTGCTTTTTCAGCGGCATAGGCTGTTTGTGCAGCCCACACATACCATAGGGAAGCGTCAATGCAATTATAGGCATGGTTGCCATCGGCAGAAAACATATTGGGTATGCGCCCTTGATCCGATTGCTCGGCAAGGTGTTGCAATATTTCCCAGCCAAGTTCTTTGTGCTCGGTTTGACTGGAAGCAAAGGTTAAGCCGGACAGCGCAATACAGGTATCGCGTCCCCAAGCTTCAAACCAAGGATAGCCGGCCACAATGCTTTCATAGCCGCTGGGTTGACGCACTAAAAATTGCGCGCCTTTATTTTCTAAATGTTTTTGTAATACAGATTGTTGCCCTAAATCTTGTTGGCTAGAAGACTGTTGTTTTGGCGCCTGTTGCTCTGAAGATTGTTGGCGTCTTTGTATTTCTGCTTCCCATAAATCTTCTAAGGGGCCAAGCTTGGCAAGCACATCTTCTGTGGCAGCGGATACAATAATAGATTGCCCAAGGTTTAATTCCACATCAATGACACCGGGTTGGAATACATCTTCATGATTGGCAAAGCCGCGCTCTGCCTCCACCATATATTCCACATTATGATACCAATCCGGTGAAGGGTGAAAGGTCAGCGGGGAGCTGGTTTGCATGAAAAGGGGTGGTAAAGTATTGTAAGGACGAATACTAAAGCCATTTTGTGCCGGCCATGTTTTTACTTGAAAATCAATATTGGCGGCGCCCAAGGCATGCATATTGCGATAGGCTAAAAGTGGTTTAATGCGCAAAAGTGCTGCCCCCGGTAAGGTGGCGCAGGCATCGCTGCTTTCACCGCAAAGTAAGCTGTACCGTATTAAGGTAACATCTTGTTTATGCAGCATCATAATTTGCCGTACAAAATGCACATCGCCATAGCGATACACAAAGGTGGGCACATGGCCAAGGCTTACTTCATGTAAATATTCATGGCCGCGGGGGTAGTATACATCAGGATGCTTACGACAAGAGAAAAAAGCCTCTTTGTCGCCCACGGTGATGGATTCTTCTAAGGTTGAAAGAAGGACAAAGCGTCCTGGAGGATTGGCTTGTTGTACGCTGAGTAAACCATGGTATTTTCTGGTATTACAACAAACTAAAGAACTTGAAGCATAGCCGCCGAGACCGTTTGTTTCGAGCCATTCTCTGCGTAAAGATTTACGCAAGTTTTGACAAACAGTCTTATTAAACACAAATTGCATAATCGTATCCCTTTGAACCTGTAAAAAATAAAGCAGATTTCTGTGCGCATTAGTAAAGCATCTGGGAAAGGCTGCACAATACATGTGACCATGTACGGTGTTTTGGTACTGATTCTTGTCCAGAGGGTAAAGTAGCAGTGCTTAGAAAAAAATGCAAGGCAAGGGGAGTAAAAAATAGGGAAGAAGCAGAAGTTGTCACAAAAAGTTCAAGAAGATGTAAAAAAAGGGGAGCTAGACCCCCCCAGACTAATGACAAACTCCCTCGCGGGTGTTTGTGCTGCCTAAGGCAGACAAGCTACCCTGGCAGTAATTCACGAAAATCAGTCATTTAACGGGCAAGCAAAGCTCGCCCTATTCCTGATTTATCGGTCGTGCTGACTTTGTCAACACTTAGAGGGGAGCTAGGCTCCCCTCTGTACAACGAAATTATGAAAAGTTATTTTGTTTCTTCTAAAAGACTGGTGAACATACTATCCTCTGCGGCAGTGCTATCGCCATACATGGATTCAAACCAATCGTCATACCAAGAAGTGGTGGTATCGTCATCATCGTCATCATCATCTTCTTCAGAGCTTTGGCCGCTAGGTTTTCCCTTGCCGCCCTTCATGCCGCCGGAAACAGCTTGACCAGTAAGGCTTTCTTCACCCTCGGCGCTGTCTTGTAAGCCATTGCTTGTAAGATTTTCTTCACTTGCTTCGGCGCTGGCAGTGGCTTGTTGCTCTGCCTTAGAAGCTTGATACATTTCCATGGCTTCAGAAGAAAAGCTCACGGTGTCGCCGCCGCTTTGTCCGCCCAACGTTTGCGCGCTACGTTGCTGTGATGTTGTATCAAAGAAAATACTAGCATAAGCACTGGTGCTTGAAATACCGGAAACAGACATGATAATCTCCTTATATATATGATAAATAATAATATGCTGGGCGTTAGGGGCTTTGGGTAAGATATTCCCTATAAAGACCCTACAAAAGCAAGGATAAGCAAATATTGTACCAAATAAAAAGGGCAGTATTTGCCGCGGAGGGGGTATTGAGATTAAGGAGATGGTCTGGTGGTATAAAAAACCACCGCCTGACAGCGTGGTCAGCGGTGGTCAGTAGTGATTAGGGAGGCAATATATTCTTTATCCGTGCGCCGGCATTTTTTCAATCCAATGGGCGATGGTTTGCGAAAGCTCTTCGGGCACAATGGGCTTCGTTGTATGCGCATTCATGCCATGAGCTAAGCTTTTTTGTACGTCCTCTTCTAATATATGGGCAGAAAGAGCCACAATGGGGAGCTTTTTGAACTTTTCTTGCTCGCGGATTTTTTTGGCCGCGGTAAGCCCATCCATAACGGGCATTTGTATATCCATCAGCACTAAATCATAGCAGTTTTTTTCCAGCATGTCTAAGGCTTCTTGGCCATTGTTAGCTATATCTAATGTATAGCCCATATATACTAAAATTTCTTCGGCTACAATTTGATTGATTTCATTATCTTCCACTAAAAGTAAATGGCCGGGCTTTTTTACTGCATTTTGGCTTGCACTGGTATCTTCCTTGGTGTCGGCATGGAGGCTTTGCAGTACATCAAAAACAGCAGAGCAATAAAAAGTGGAGCCTTGACCCTTTTCACTTTCAACCCAAATTTCTCCGCCCTGCATATGTATGATGCTTTGAGAAATCACAAGACCAAGACCAGTACCGCCATAGGCGCGAGTAAAGGATGTGTCTGCTTGAGAAAAAGCAGAAAAGATACGTGATATATCTTCGGGGGCAATGCCTATACCTGTATCTTTCACCGCGAAAGTGAACTTCTTTTGTGCATTATTCAGCCATTTTTCTTCTACGCTTATGCTAATGCTTCCGGCGGCGGTAAATTTAAAGGCATTATCCAGCATATTGAAAAGCACTTGTTTAAGGCGCAATTCATCACCTAAAATAACATCATTGTTTTCCTGCATATGGGCATGAAAGGCGATGTCTTTTTTATAGGCCATAGGGGCATACAGCGCTTTGATGTCCATAATGGTTTCATACATTTTGAAAGGCGCTTCTTGGAATTCAAAACGGCCGGATTCAATATTGGAAAAGTCTAAGATATCATTGATAATACGCAAAAGATTTTTGGCAGAGGTGAGGGATTTTTCTACGTATTTTTCTTGCTCTGCATGCAAATGCGTTTGCGCCAAAAGGTGCAGAAGGCCAATCATACCATTCATGGGTGTACGGATTTCATGGCTCATATTAGCTAAAAATTCACTTTTAGCCGCGGCATTTTTTTCTGCAATATCTTTGGCAGCGCGTAAATCGTCTTCTACCATCTGAATTTCGGCCAGCATGGCCTTATGCGCACGTAAGTCGCGAATATAGCACAGTAAACCATAGCCCTTTTTATATGTGGTGCGCGTGAGTATAACCTCTACAGGGAGATTATTGTCTATGCCTTCTTCCCCTTGCTCCGTTTGGGTAAGGCAGAGCAACTCCATATAGGAATAGCCTTCATTAAGGGCTTTTTGTAAATGGGCTTTTATAAATGACGCCGAATCTTCCCCTGAGGGTTGCTGGGGAGGGTAGGTGAGGGAAAAGCTTTCCTTCAAGGCATCTTTTGTTTGGAAGCCATAAAGTTTTAAGCTTTCATTGTTACAGTCGATAAGCTCAAAATTCTCATCCCAAAAGAGCACTCCCAAGGGCATGGCCTCAAGTATACTTTTATTGCGTTCTTCTGCTTCTTGCGTTTCCTTTTTACTGGCAACTACGTCGCGTATGTCGCGAGAAAAGGTAATGATAACATCTTCATGATTAAGATTGGCTCTCACGCAAGTTTTGTCCACAGGGATGGGGGTGCCATCGGGCTTTTGATGTGTCCATTGCACGTGGCTGACGCCCTTTTCCATGGCTTCATCAAATTTTTTATGCAGCGTGGTGAGGCTAGGATCGCCATTGGGTTGGAATTTAGGCGAAACTTCATGGCATTTGGCAATATATTCTTCTTTATCCTTAAAGCCAAAAAGATTGATACTCGCGGCATTACAGTCAATAAGATTGTAATCTTTATCCCAAAAAGACATGCTGAGCGGCATGGCTTGCAAAACAATTTGATTGCGAAGCTCTGCCTGGGTAGCACGATGCTGACTTTCTTGTAAGGTACGCAAATCGTAAATATATTCAGCCACCATATCCTTGCCGCCGTATTTTACTCGGCGTAAGGAGGTGAAGCTAGGAATGAGAGTGCCGTCTTGATTTTGCCACAACCAATCTCCTTGGCTTTGCCCTTCACTAAAGGCTTGTTCGAGCAATTGCGTGGAATACGCTTCAGATGACATGCCATTTTGTTGCGTGGTGGGGTAGAAGGCATGGGGCTGTAGGGTGTATTCTTCTTTATTTTTCAAATTAAAAAGCTGTATAAAGCTTTCATTGCAGTCAATAAGCTCATGTCTTTTATTCCACAGGCAAATGGCTAAGGGAGAGGCCTCTACAATGGCGCGAACATTATTATCTTGATAATAATAATCTGCCAGTGTGAGAGTATTTTTTTGCGTACCTAAAAGTACAGCGCTGATGATAGGAATACCTTGAAATTCTAGTCGCGTAAGGGCGTAACGCACCTGTACATGTTCTCCGCTTGATAAAACATGCACCCAAGAAAAGGTAGTGCCATGCTCTTGAAAGGCTTTTTGTAACTTTTCTTTACAGGCTTCGAAAGAGCTTTGACCATTTTTTTGCGTAAGAGGATTATGAGATTGAAATTTCTTTACAAGCTCTTGCCTGGACTGCGCATTAAAAAATGTTAAATACGCTTGAGTGCAGTAGAGCATCTCCCCTTCTTCATTATAACAACACAGTATTTGCTTGCTGGAACCAAAAAGCTGATGTAAAAAGCTGTATATAGGCGACTTTTCAATAAAATCTAATTCTTGCACGCATTACCCCTAATTGAATACTAAAAGCTATGTCCCAAAATTCACATGCGTATATATGTCTTTGGGAGAGCAATTACTCATTTACTCTTGATTGCATATTTTTGCGGCTAAGACAAGTCTTTTATATGTATTTTTCGTTTTTATATATTTGTGTATTCAATAAAATACAAATGGTTAATGAATAAAAGAGAAAATGTTGTGAATAACTTTGACAAGGGGAAAAAAAGACTTATTTTTTTAGTAGGTAAGACAGTTTTTTTAGGATTTGCGAAACTCCCTGTGTTGAGCGCGTTTTGGAATTGTTGTTTTCTTGTTTGTAGCACATGGCGAGAGTTGCAAAAAACAAAAACCTCGAAAGTCGGAGGTATTGTTAT
This sequence comes from uncultured Desulfovibrionaceae bacterium, assembly GCA_964367875.1. Classification (GTDB taxonomy): domain Bacteria; phylum Desulfobacterota; class Desulfovibrionia; order Desulfovibrionales; family Desulfovibrionaceae; genus CAYJAD01. The sequence continues at coordinate 7,647 of CAYJAL010000012.1, forward strand.
GAAGAAGACCTCGCGTGTCCCCCAATGGGTTGCTAAGAGTCTTGATTTGCGTAAGTGGGGTGTTGCACAAGAAGACATTGACATTTTGCAGCAAGGCCCAAAACATGCCACATATTGGAAAGTGTGGGAGAGTGTTTTACAAACTGCTGAACGGGTGGTTGATGGTAAGAAGTATAAACTTTTACAATGTTATGATAAGCGAGTTTTAATTGCTTCAAAATGCTTTGATTATGATGCTCGTGCTTTTTAGTGATTAGAAAAGAGTACTCCGTGTATTTGGTGTACTCTTTTTTTTGTGCCTTTGTTGGCATAAAAATCATACGTATAAAGTGTGCACTGTTTTTTTACGCCCCTTAATACTAGGTTTTTGGGCTTATATTATGAAAAGATTTTTCTGGCATGGTTTATGTCTTTTTTTATTGTTTTCGCCGCTTTTATTGTCTTTGCCCAAGGCATGGGCTTTGCAGTGGTATCTTGAAGCGCCTTATAAGGTGAATCCCATTGGAAAGGATGCGGTGACGGCTTTTTATGTCCCTTCTGTAGCCTATGGCTTTGATTGTACTACCTATGTAGAAACTGTGCTGGCGCAGTATAAGCAAAGGCAAAATGGGCTTTCTTTTCAGGAAAATCTTCATAAAATTCGTTATATAGATGCTAAAGTGGGTTTTTTTAGCAGAGCGCATTTTATGGAAGCTCATTGGATACCCAATGCTTTGCAGCAAAATTTTATAGCTGAATACCCTTTGCAAAACTCACAAAAAATACATTTTCACATTCCCTTGCGCCAATGGTTTTTGGACAATGCTTTTGTAGAAGTCAAAGATGATTCCTATATTTTACAAGCGCAAAAGCAGCCGCATATGGTCACAGCTGTCCTTGATTATGTGCCCGTGCAATATATAAACACTCAAGTATTGAAATCTTTGCCGGATTTTATGGTGGTGTTTTTTCTAAAAAAAATGTCTAAAAAAAATCTTAAAAAATATGGCCTTGAGCAAAGCGATACGCAAATTTTCATAACGCATATGGGTATATTACGTCATAAGAAATTGTATCATGCCAGTTTGCGGCACAAAAAAGTAGTTATGGAAGATCTGCTTTCTTATATTCGATCTATCCCTGAATATGTGGGCGTGAGTCTTTATGCTGTTAAAGAAAGATAGCTTATATCGCATAGGGCATGCGCCCAAGCGTCATCTTTAAGTCATTGCGAGGACGAAAGAAGTGAGGACGCGGCAATCCATGTACAAAGATATGACTTTGATACACGTGTTTTTACATTCAAAGTACATTCTTTGAGCATGGGTCGCCACGTGCCGTTAACGCTTGCTATAGCTTGTGTTGCACAACGCATGTGCCCAAGAGTCATCTGATAGTTCATTACGCTTTTTTTAAGCGTTCTGCTACGCTTTCACCACCAAGACCCCAATTGGTAGTGGGGACCTCTTCAATGATAACTGTGGTTGTTTGCGGATTTTTACCCAGCACGCGAACCAGCATGTCTGTGGTTTCTTTAATAAGCTGCGCTTTTTGTTCATCGGTGGGGGCTTGATCGCCGCCGGTAACTTTTATATTAACGTATGGCATATGTTCTCCTTTTTTTAGATATACTGTGTAATATATTGGTGTAATAGCTCTAAGCTTTGTGAAATGCTTTGATTATGCGTGGGCAAAATAAGCTGCGGGTTTTGCGGCTCCTCATAAGGGGAGGCAATGCCTGTATATTCTTTAATAAGGCCGTGGCGCGCTTTGGCATACAATCCCTTTACATCTCTGCTTTGGCATACATCCAAAGGGCATTGAATGAAAATTTCGTGATAGTTTTCACCTACAATGTTTTGAAACATGCGGCGCTGCTCTTGTAAAGGGGCAATGCAAGAACACAGAGAGGAAAAACCTTGCTCGGCAAAAAGTTTTGCCACTTGAGCTACACGGCGTAGGCTCTCTGTTCTGTCCGGTAAAGAAAAACCTAAATCGGCGCAAATGGTTTTACGTACTTCATCTCCGTCTAAGCTAAGCGCCCTGTGATTTTCTTGACAAAGGCGAGCAACGACTAATTTTGCCAGGGTGGTTTTTCCAGCTCCGGAAAGGCCTGTAAGTAAAAAAATAGGTGGAGAATGCAGCATAAGGTTCTCATTGGGGACATGGTTACAAAAGTATGGAATGTACCGGCGCCTGGTACGGCTTTGTAAGACACTTTACATTTGATATAAAGTTATCTACTTTTATTTAGCTGTATTTTCAAGTTGTTTTATATCAAATAATTTTACCTTGTATTGAGGACATATATGAATGCAAATATAGAGTATAAATCTTTTATTTGGCTTTTGGTTGTGGTGAGTTTGGCCTTTTTGGTGCTGATGTTTCCCTTTTTTGGCATTATTTTTTGGTCTGTGGCCATAACGATTATCTTTGCCAAATTACAAGATTATTTTGTTAAAATTACAAAAAGTGCTAATGCTTCTGCCTTATTAACGCTCTTTGTTACCATTGTTATTGTGGTTATTCCCTTCCTTTTTATTGCCAGTGAATTTTTAGAGCAAGGCCTTGCTGTGTACCAAGGCTTAAGTAGCGGTAAAATTGATGTAAATACCTATTTTGAAAAGGTGAAAAGTTCTTTTCCCTTGGTGCAAGAATACATGGATAGAATGAATATCAATCCTCAAGGCTTGCAGGGGAAAGTAACGGAGTTGGTGATCTTTTTAAGTAAATATATTGGACAGCAAGCCGTTGCCATAGGTGCAGAAACCCTAAATATTATCGCGCAAGTAGGGCTTTTATTATATATTTCCTTTTTCACCTTGCGGGATAAAGAATATATTGTACAGCTACTTCACAAGGCTTTGCCCTTAGGGGACAGGCGTGAAGCCATACTCTTTCAAAAAATTTCTGAGGTTACCAAGGCCACCATCAATGGTTCCTTGGTCGTGGCTTTGGTGCAAGGTATGCTTGGCGGTGTGATTTTTTGGTTTTTGGATGTGCAGGCGCCTATTTTATGGGGCGGTGTTATGACCTTGCTTTCCTTGGTGCCTATGATTGGGGCAGGCCTTGTTTGGGCGCCTGTGGCCATATACTTTTTTGCCACAGGGGATATGCAATCAGCTATAATTCTCACAGCTTTTGGTGTGGGGGTTATAGGACTTGTGGATAATGTTTTGCGCCCCATCTTGGTGGGAAGAGATACGCGTTTGCCGGATTATTTGGTATTGCTCTCCACCCTTGGCGGCTTTGCTTTGCTGGGTATGAATGGTTTTATTATTGGGCCCTTGGTGGCTGTTCTTTTCATTACTTGCTGGGATATTTTTATTCGCGAATATAATATTGAAGAAGATAGAGAACACAGCCAGCTAGATTTAGATGCAGCACAAGTTGTGATGGTGAAAAATGAAACCAATGTTGTGCAAATTACTGTAACAGAAGAAGAAAAACCGTAGTTTTTTACATATACTTTAAAAGCCCTGTTGCCGTAGAAACGGTAGCAGGGCTTTTTTATTGGCAAATCTTGTCTGAAGCTTACCTTATGCAAATATAAGGCTTTTAAGAGTCTTAGTAGATAACTTAAAGTATTTTCACCCAAAAAATGTAAAAATGTATTTGCTAGGAATACATTAGGTGAGTGAAAATATGCTCAGTCCCTTGCCTAAAGTTGGAAGGAAAAAGCCACAACTCTCGATCCCAAAGTTGTGGCTTTTGTTGAAGCGGGACAAGTGAGAAGACTCGCTCCAGACAAAAATGAAGAGTATCATCCAGTCCATGAGGAGGAGAAGAGAGCGCTCTCTTCTCTTGACGACGCGAAGTTTTACTTTTGTTTTGCAACACCGCTTTTGCGGCCTCCCCACATCATCCATGCCTAGGTAATGAGGGGAGAGCCAATGAGGGGTTGTTGCAAAGCTCTGCACTTTGCTGCTGCATCTGCATAGCAAATGTCTATGCAGAGGAAAGAGAGCAACAAGGCTTATGATTATGGTAAAAAAGCGGCAAGGTAAGTTTTGTAGAATTTAGCCACTAAATCCTTGACAACTTAGCCTATGCCACGTCATCTTCGCAAAACAAATCCCAGTAAGAGCCATAAAGGAATTAAGGCTCTTACTGCTCCCCTTACAAAAAACATGCCTAAATCGTATGTTTTTTTAGCACTAAGAATTTTAAGGTTTTTTTTGACTTTGGGTACAGCAAATTTTCCTTTACGAAGAGCGAGTCAGAAAAAAATGACAAATTTTCAGAAAAAAATGACAAGATAAAAATTGTGATTATATTTAATAGAAGAAAAAAATTATATTCTCTTTAGGAGTGTTCCATGTCCGCCATGTCCGTGCCAACACTGCTTATTGTTGATAGAGATGTTTATTTACACGAATTGGTGTATAAGGTGGGAACATCTTTAGGTTTTGAGGTTTTGCATGCTCATTCCATTGCTGAGGCTCTTCATGTGGGAGCTGGCGGCGTGGATGTGGTTTTGCTAGAAAAAACCTTACCCGATGGGGATGGCATAGCTGCTATTCGGCTCATGCGCGCCTTAGCCCACAAACCTGATGTGCTCATTATGACAGAATTTGCCAATGGAGACATGGCAGAAAGGGCTTTGCGTGAAGGGGCTTGGGATTTTTTGTGTAAGCCTTTTCAAGGGCAAGAGTTAAGCGTTGCCTTGGCGCAAAGTTTAAGCCATAGACAAGGGCGCGTGCCTCACGGGCTTTGCAGTACAGAAGCTTTTTTACAGCGCGAAGGCCTTGTGGGCAATAGCGCAGCTTTGCTTGCAGCTTTATCGCGCGTGCATGAAGCGGCGCAAGCGGATACCAATGTGCTTATTTATGGCGAAACAGGTACAGGAAAAGAGCTCTTTGCCCGTATGCTGCATAAAAATTCTGAGCGCAATGCGGATCCTTTGGTGACGGTAGATTGCGCTGCCCTTACGGAAAACTTGGTGGAAAGCCATCTTTTTGGACATGCTAAAGGGGCTTTTACCGGTGCGGATAAGGCTAAGGATGGGCTTTTGTTTAAAGCTCATGGCGGTACATTATTTTTGGATGAAATGGGCGAATTGCCGCTTTCCATGCAAAAGGTTTTTTTGCGTGCTTTAGAATTGCGTCGCTTTCGTCCTGTGGGCATGGTAGAGGAAGTTCCCAGTGATTTTCGCCTTATTGCCGCCACCAATAAAGATCTTGGCGCCATGGTCAAAGAAGGCCTCTTTAGGGATGATCTTTTATATCGCTTGCAAGGCTTTACCATTCACATACCGCCTTTACGTGAGCGCAAGGAAGATATTCCGCTTTTAGCAGAATTTGCCATGAAGAACTTTTGTGAGAAAAAATCCATTGTTCCCAAGGTTTTTACCACTAATTTTTTAGAAAGTTTGGATGTGTACTCTTGGCCGGGTAATGTGCGTGAGCTTATCAATACGGTGGAAAGAGCCTGTGTGGTAGCAAAGGATGAACAAGAATTGTACGCCGTGCACTTGCCCACAGATATGCGCGTGGCTGTAGTTCGCAGTCGTGTTTTAGCAGAAGCTGAGCAAGCTCCGCCCATATTGCAAGGAGCGCTTTTTCTTTCCACACAAGAGGGCACCCCAACTCTTAAAGAGTGGAAAAAATACACCGAGCAAACCTATATACAAAGAATTTTAGAACAGCATAAAGGGGATATTCGCGCTTGCTCGCAGGTGGCTGGGGTGTCGCGTGGGCATTTTTACGAATTGTTAAAAAAACACGATGCTTCGTAAAATATACTGTAATTTAAGCTAGTAAGTGTGTGCTTGCTTGAATGGGGCAAATACATTATCTTGCCCCCTCACAGTGTGCGCTGTGAAGGAGAATACATGAAAAAAACACTGATACTTGGCTGTCTGTTGCTGTGTATAACAGCTTGTGGGGGCACGCGTACTTCTGTAAAACAAGTACAAGAGCCCAGAGCCGTGGTGGTGCCTGAGTATAGGCCAAGCATTATAGAAGTGCGTAATGCCATTTATTCCGGAGTGCATGCGGCTAAATGGCGAGCGCAGGATAGAGCGCCGGGGCTTATCTATGCCACACAGCGCATAAGCGGAGCTACCATGACTTTGGCCATTGACTATACCGCCACAAGTTATACCATATACTTTAAAGATAGTACCGATGAAGATTATAATGCTGCTTCCGGCAATGTACCCAGCAATTTTCCGCGCTGGGCACGTTTTATCAGTAAAAATATTGAAGAAAAAATTGCCGTTATAGGCATAGAAGCTTCTGCACAAATTGAAGCCTTTCCGCGCATTGCTCCTTCTTTGCCGGGAGAACCTGTAAGCCTTGAAGGGGAATACGCGCCAAGTGAAACAGGTGAAAGCGGTGTGGAAACGCGCTTTGAGCATGAAGATAAAGCTGTTGTTTTGGTGCAAAATACGCAGAAGAAAGAATTAGGCAAAGCTGAGTTACAGCCTTTGCCAGCAAAGTCACCGGAAGAAATCCCAGCAGAAGAGACTCTTGCAGAACAAACTCCTGCTATGGCCGAGGGGCATACAGCCCAGCCTGCTGTGAACTCTGAAAAGGTGGCGGATAGTGTTCAAGCGCCAGTTGTAGTGCCCGCGGAGCAAAGTTTAAAAATAGAACAAAGTCCGCAAGCTTCACAACCCCCACAAATTGGGCAGGCTAGCGAAAGTTCTACGGCGGAAAAAGCTTCTCTTTCAGAATTAGAGCCAGAATCGGAACAAGAATTGGGGCAAAATATAAAAGATGCTTCTGCTCCTGCTGTGACCCATGCTATTCCTGTATATTTACATGTGCCGGGTCAGGCCGCATCTGAAAGTGCGTCTGAGCCACATGTACAAGAAGCGTCTGAACATCCTGAACAAAAAGTGCCTGAGCGCCATGAACAAGGCGCAAACGAAGCCGCTGTAACCCATGCTATTCCTGTACATTTACATGTGCCGGTTCAGGCCGCATCTGAAGGCGTGCCCGAATCACATGTACAAGAAGCGCCTAAGCGCTCTGCACAAGGTACAAGTGAATCCGAAGCAAGGGAATCTGTACCCAGCGAAGTTGTGGTACAGGAATCTAGGCCCGCTGAAATTACACCGAGTACCGCCTTGCCAAAAGAATAAGGGAAATAAGAGGAATAAGGGGGGGCAGGGAAAAATTCCCCTTTCACACAAAGGGCTTGCTCCCAAGGTAGGTACGTAAAGCCTAATCATAAAATATATGCTCATAGGTGTTAAAGCTTATGAGCTTTTTTTATGGAAATTTCTTTGCATATGCGACGTCATATTTTTCTTTTTATGGATGGGGCTGTAGCTGTGCCTGTGAGATGTGGCTTGCATTTTTGGGTACTTTTCGACACAATGCACTCCAGTGTCCGTGAAAAATTTATGACAAGTTTGCTTAGATAAGGAGAGCGCGTGGAAAAGATAGCGTTGATTACAGGAGGCGCCAAGGGTATTGGCCGTGCTGTGGCACTGGGACTGGCCGAGGATGGCTATGATATTTGGCTTAATTATCGCAGTGACCATGACAGCGCTCAAAGCGTGGCAGAGCAAATACTAGCCGTGGGACGCCAATGTACACTTTTGCCCTTTGATGTTTGTGATAAAGATGCTGTCAGTGCAAGCCTTGACCCTCTTTTACAAGACCATGCCCCTTACATAGTGGTGAACAATGCCGGCTATGCTAAGGATACCGTCTTTGGGCTTATGAGTGATGAGCAATGGGAAGATGTTTTGCAAGTGCATTTGCATGGATTTTTTTATGTGACGCGTAAGGTGGTGCCGCTCATGATGCGTAAAAGACAAGGGCGCATTATTAATATGGTATCCACGGCGGGGCAGTCTGGCAATGCAGGGCAGGTGAATTATTCTGCTGCCAAGGCCGGGCTTATTGGAGCCACCAAATCTTTGGCGCGTGAGCTGGCCAAGCGTAATGTATTGGTAAATGCCGTGGCGCCGGGCTTTATAGAAACAGCCATGACACAGCATTTAGACATGAAAGAACATGTAAAATATATTCCTCAAGGGCGCGCTGGTACTGTGGAAGAAGTTTCTGCTTGCGTGCGCTTTTTATGTTCCCCCGGTGCCGGTTATATGACAGGACAAGTGCTTGCCGTGAACGGCGGCCTGTACATGTGAGTCTTGCATGAAAAGAGTAGTTATTACAGGTGTGGGTTCCGTATCGGTTTTGGGACTAACGGCAGAGAGTATAGGCCAGTCTTTGTATATGGGGCGGTCGGGCATTGTTTTTGAGCCTGAGCGATTAGAACAAGGCCTGCGCAGCGGCCTTACCGGGCGTATAGAGGGTTTTAACGCAGGTACGTATTTAAACCGTAAACAGCGTAAAAGTATGCCGGATTTTGCCGTGCAAGCATATAGCGCAGCCATGGACGCCGTGCTTATGGCCGGTCTTGAAGCAAAGGATATGGCGCAAGAGCATACAGCCTTAATTTTTGGCAATGACTCTTGTGTGATTCCCAGTGTAGAGCAAGCCGAGGCCTTGCGCCAAAGCGGCAGTACCGAAAGCATGGGCAGCGGCCATGTTTTTAAATGTATGAATTCCACCATTACCATGAATTTAAATGTGCTTTTTGGCAATACCGGCGCAGGGTGGACGGTGAGTGCTGCTTGTGCCAGCGGCGCCTATGCCATTGGTATGGCTGCCGATGCCATACGCCTTGGCCGTATGCAGCGTGTCTTGTGCGGAGCTGCGCAAGAAATGGGCTGGCAAGCCATAAGCGCTTTTGACGGCTTGGGGGCTTTTTCTACGCGCCATGATGCACCCCATGAAGCCTCGCGTCCTTTTGATGCCGGTCGTGATGGCCTAGTACCCAGCGGCGGCGCGGCGGCCTTGCTTTTGGAAGAGTATGATCTTGCCAAACAGCGCGGTGCTACCATATTAGGGGAAATTTGCGGCTTTGGCTGTAGCGCTGATGGCGAAGGTTTGGCAGTGCCCAGCTCTGTGGGCTTGTCGCGTGCCATGCAAATGGCTTTGCGTGATGCCAAGGTGAGCGCTCAAGATATAGATCTTATCAATGCCCATGCCACTTCCACACCGCGCGGTGATGCGGCCGAAGCCGAAAATATTACGCGCGTTTTTGGGCAAGCGTGCCCGCCTGTGATGGCTTTAAAGGCGCTCACAGGGCATGAGCTTTGGATGTCCGGAGCTTCCCAAGTGGTGTACGCCACCCTTATGGCGCAACAAGGTTTTACGGCGCCTACCTATAATTTTACCCAAGGGGATACGGCTCCCTTGCCCATCTTACGCACACGCAAAGAAGAACCTCCACGGCTGATGCTCTGTAATTCTGCAGGCTTTGGAGGCAGTAATGCCTGCCTTGTGGTGCGCTATTCATGAAAAACTGCATTATAGGAAGCGGTATTACCGGCCTTACGGCGGCTTTGCTCTTGGCAAAGCAAGGGCATGAGGTGGAAATATTTGAAGCAGGCCCGCGGCCTGCGCCTTTACTTGCAGGCTTTCGTCGTGAAGGCTTGCTCTTTGATACAGGCTTTCACTATGGCGGCGGTATCAGCCATGGCGGTATTTTGCGCCAATGGTTGCAAGCGCTGGGTGTGGCTGAGCACTTAGAATTTTTAGAAGAGGGCGGTGAGCGTTTTTTCTTTGAAGATGGCAGCCAGACAGAATTACGCGCCGGGGAAGCTTTGTGGCCTTGCGTGGAAAAGCATTTTCCGGGGGCAAGCCTTGCATTACAAACGCTTATACAAGAATGTGATGCCATTTTAGCTCTTTCTCCTTATACCAATGCCGCGCTACATAGCGACCCTTCTTTGCACTTGGGGCATCAAAAGAGCACCTTGGCGCATATACAAGCTTCCGGTTTACCCCAGCGTTTACAGTCCATGCTTATGGCGCGCTGTTTACTCTATGGTACCAAACCTTCTCAATCGGCATGGGAGCATTATGCCCTTGTGTCTGGGCCGTATTTTCATTCTTGTGGCAGTTGGAAAGGCGGCGGTGAGGCCTTGGTAAAAGTGCTTTTGCGCCTCTTACGGCAATATAATGTTCGGGTGCGCTGTCGTAGCCGCGTGGTGGGCATTGAAGGGCAAAAGGGGCAAGGAGTGCAGGCTGTGCTTTTGGAAAATGGCCAGCGTGTGCCTTGTGATTCTTGTTATTTTACAGGCCATCCTCAGCAATTGCAGCAGCTTCTCCCTGAAGGGCTTTTGCGTCCTGCTTTTTATACACATATTGAAGATATTCCGGAAACTTTGCCTGTGTTGATGCTTTTTGCCAAAACCACAGCCTTTGAGGCAGGGCAGAGTATTTATGTGCTGACGAAGGAACATGAGGCAGAGCCTGATAGCATGTTTTCCACCACAGGGCAGGAATCTGGCCTTTATATGTGCACAGGGCATGCCAAAGAAGGCAGTGACGATGAAAGCTTACCCTTGATTGCTTTACGTTTTTTGCCGCCCCATGAAGCTTTCAATGCTACGGATTACGCGAAGTATAAGGCGCAGGCTGTGCAAGATTTTGTAGCTTTGGCAGAGCAGCGTTGCCCGCAATTACGTGGTAAATGGCGTGTGCTGGATGCCGCCACCGAACGCAGCATGCAGCATTGGGTGGTGGGTAGCACCGGCTCTTTATACGGTATGCAGCACAGGTTGCAGGATATGCCCTTACTTTCGGTAACGCGTTTGCCAAGGCTTTTTTTGGCTGGGCAAAATATTTTATTACCCGGAGTGCTGGGCGGCATTATCAGCGCGGCTTTGGCCGTAGGTTTTAGCCTTGGGCATAATACGGTTTTAGAGGAGTTTCGCACATGCGCACAAGGGTAGTTATCACAGGCATGGGCGCCATTTCTCCCTATGGGGAAGGGGTTGAGGCCATGGTACAAGGCTTGCGCCAGGGAAAAAATGCCCTCAGTGGCGGCTTAAGCCCTTTAGGGGGATCGGCTGTTTCTGTGGCAGGCATAGTGCCCAAGGTGGCTGAAAAGCGCATTGCCAGAGAATTGCGCCGCGCCATGTCGCCCATGTCCATCTATGCTACCTTGGCCGCTTGGGAGGCCTTGGCACAAGCAGGCTTTGCCTTGGAAGATGTGCCACGCATGGGGCTGGCCTTAGGGTCTACCTTGGGCTCTACCATGGCCTTGCACGATTTTTTTGCCACTTTTTTGGCTGAAAATAGTGTGGAAAGCGTACGTTCCACCACTTTTTTTAAGGTTATGAGTCATAGCGCGGCCTCCAATGTGGCGCTGGCATGCCATATGCGCGGACGTACCTTGGCGCCTTCTGCGGCCTGCGCTTCGGGGCTTATGGCCATAGGCCTTGGCTATGAAGCCATCATGGCAGGGCAAGAGCAGTATATGCTTTGTGGCGGTACTGATGAATATCATCCCTTAACCTCAGCCACCTTTGATCGCTTGGGCGCAGCCAGTTATGCCAGTGATATACAGAAGGCTTCCTTACCTTTTGATGCACAGCGTAGTGGCGTTATTTGTAGCGAAGGGGCAGGGATGCTTGTGCTTGAAAGCCTTGAAAGTGCTTTGGCGCGTAAGGCAACCATATATGGGGAAATACACAGCTTTGCCGCTTTGCAATCGGCGAATATTGCGCAGCCCGATGTAATTTCCATGCAAAATTGCATGCAAGAAGCCTTAGGCAAAGCCCGTTTGCAGGCGCACGATGTGGGCTATGTCAATGCCCATGCCACGGCTACTTTGCAAGGCGATAGCGCTGAGGCCGAAGCCATTGCTAAAATCTTTGGCTCTTCCATGCCGGTGAGTTCCTTTAAGGGGCATATGGGGCATACCATGGCTGCTTGCGGCGCTTTAGAAAGTATTGCCGCCTTGCGTATGCTGGAGGGGGAATATATTTGGCCAACCTTGGGACTTAATCAACCGGATCCTGAGCTTGCGCAGCTGCACTATGTGCGCGATTATACGCAGCCCTTGGCGCGAGCTACAGAAGATACAAAGGTAATAAAACCTTTACTAAAGAACTGTTTTGCGCTAGGAGGTTGCGTGTGCAGTCTCGTTATGAGCAGATATTATCCCCTATAAGGTTATGAACATGAATAATGAAATAATTGTGGTCAAGGTCAATGAAGCATTGGTAGATGAATTTGAATTGCAAGCGGAAGACTTGCATGCTGAGGCGCATATTCGCGATGATTTGGGCTTGGATAGTTTGGATATTGTGGATATGGTTATTGTGCTTGAAAAGGCTTTTACTTTTAAGCTGCCCAATCGCGAAGCCTTGGCGGAAATTCAAACCTTGGGTGATATTTATGCTTTCATTGCCAAATTGCGCGATGAGGGCGTGGTGCCTTCACAAGATTAATACTTTTGCGACAGCTGTGCCCTTGCAGGCTGTTAGAAGTTCTCTATGAATATATTGCAAAATTTTGCCGACCATAATCAGGGTTCTTTAGGGAAAACATGTATTATGGCGGCGCTTTTTGTTTTTTGGACGCTGTGTATCTTACCCATAGGCCTTGGCGCTGCCGGGCTGGCCTTTCTTTTTTCTTTGCGCGCAAAGCGCCCTGTATGGCTAGAAGAAGGCGCCCGTCGCTTCATAACTTTTTATGGGCGCGGCATGCTTTTTCTATTGCGCCCGTGGATGCCTGTGTATATACGCCATGGCGCCATGGCTCAAGAGCAAGGCCCTTGTGTTCTTGTGGTAAATCATCAATCTTTTTTAGATTTATATTTGCTTGGAGCTCAAGCGCAAAGTAATTTATGCCTTGTGAGTAAATCTTGGCCGTATAAAAAACTCTTTTTCTTTGCGCCCATTATGCGCCTTGCCGGCTATATAGATGCTGAAGCCTTACCTGCTCAAGAAGTGGCCAGACTTTGCCTTTTGCGTTTACAGCAAGGGGCTACGGTGGTATTTTTTCCTGAAGGCACACGCAGTAAGGATGGGAAATTGCAAAAATTTCATGTGGGCGCTTTTGCTTTGGCTTGCGAGGCTAAGGTACCGGTGGTGCCTATGCTTATTAAAAATGCGTGGCAAGTTTTTCCGCGCGGAGCAAAGTTTTTTAAACCAAGGCTTATAGAAATGCAGTTGCTAGCCCCTGTGGACTGGCAAAAATTTGCGCATGAGGACTTACCTCATAGAGCCTTGTCGCGTTATGTGCGTCAGTTGTTTATGCAACATTTAACATAAAAAAGGAAATAGTATGAAAAAGCTCGTAGTCTTATCGGTATTGCTGATGTTAACCTTTGCTGTGGGTTGTCGTCCCGGCAATCCTGTGACCAATATTCAATCTGTTCCGGTGACCACCCTTTCCATGAAGCAAGCCAGCATGGCAGAAGTACGCAAAGCCATTGTGGCCGGCGGTGCCATGACAGGTTGGGAAATGCGTGAGCTTTCTTCCGGCCTTTTGGAAGCTTCCATTATGGTGCGCGGTAAGCACCATGTGGTGGTGGAAATTCCGTATTCTACGCAAAATTATTCCATTATTTATAAGTCCAGCACCAATATGGAATATGATGCCGCCAAGGGCAGTATTCACCCCAACTATAATAAGTGGGTAAATACCTTGCGCCAAAATATCGACAGACAAGTTGATATGTTGCACGTATAATAGCGAAGCTATGCAGGAACATACAAATATAAATGATGCGGCTTTAGATATACAACGTCTTTTGCCGCATCGTGCGCCCTTTCTTTTGGTGGACGGTGTGAGCCTTGAACCTGAGCATTGCCAATGCCCCCATGGGCAGCAATGGCAAGCTTTCGGGCATTGCACTGTGCGCCAAGATAATCCCTTTGTACGCAGTGATGGCAGTGTAGAATCGGTGGCTTTTGCGGAAATGCTGGCACAATGTGCCGGAGCCTTGGGCTTTTTGGGGCACAGTACAGAAGGGATAGCCGAGCTTGAAGGTGCAGCCGAGGTAGCCAAGGTAGTAGAAGGTGCAGAGCAGGGGGCGCATAAGGATATACAAGAAGGCGCGCAAGAAGCTGCGCCGCCCATAGGCTATTTAGCCGCCATGCGTCCTGTACGTATGCTGGCAAGGGCGCATGTGGGGGATGTGTTACAGTTTTATGTGCGCCAATCTGCCACGGTGGGCGCCATTAGCTTGGTGGAAGGCAAGGTTTTTTTAGATGCTTTGTGTGTGGCTGAGGGGCAGTTTAAGATTTTTGTGCAAAACGCAAGGGTATAAAAGGACGTAGATGTTTATGACAAGAAATTCTTTATTTAATGGTGGTTTTCAAATGTGTAAAAGAATTTGTGTCTTTACCTTGCTGACCCTATCTGCGGTATCTGCGGTGTATGCGCAAGGTGTTGCTGAAGCGCAGGCTTTATTGCATATCATGGCGCAGCGCACCGGCGCGGTGCACTCTTTGTATACTACCTTTGAGCAAGAGAAAAAACTGACCATTTTAACCCAGCCCTTGCGCTCACAGGGCTTTTTATGCTTACATAAGCCGCAAAAATCTTCACAGCAAGAGCAGCAGCGTTTGGTGTGGGCCTATACTGCGCCGCAAGTGACAGGTTTTGCCTCTTTAGGTGAGAAAAATTATCACTGGAAGGGCTCCATACAGCAAGCGCGTGCTGCCGGCGGCGCCGAGGCCATGGCTTTGCAAAGCGTGAGCGAGCATATTCAAGCTTGGGTACAAGTGGACCCCAAGGCTTTGCAAAAATTGTATACCATACAAAGCCGCGTACATGAGGGGAAAACTCTTCTTCTTTTAGAACCTAAGCAAAAACAGAATTTTTTTACGCAGCTGGAAGCAGAGCTTAGGCCTAGCCTTGACGGCATACAGGCTTTAACCTTTTGGGAAAAAAATGGTGACAGTATGCGCATCACTTTTGCTGAGCCTGTGTTTAATGCGCCCTTGCCTGCTTCTTGTTTAGATTTACCTTAAGTTTGTCTTCATGCGTCATTTTTCTTGTGATTTTCTCATGGCCCAAGGGCATGCCTTTGCTTTGCGCCATCGCTATGCGGTGACGGCCATTTTTTGTTGTATCCTTGCCTGTGCAAGCTTTATGGCATTGCATTCGCGTACGGATATGACCACACTTTCTTTTTTCCCCGATGCAGATCCGGAACTGGTGCGCATGGCTGAAGCTTTGCATATGGCGCCTTTTTCGCGTTTACTTATGGTGGATTTTTCTTTTGGCGACCAAGTAGATCAACCAGAACAGGGCACATTGTCACAAGACGAGCTTATCCAAACAGCAGAGCAAGTTTTACAAGCCTTACCTCAAGGCTTAGCTGTGCATGCCACTGCTGTGCCTGCTCTTGATCCTACGCAGCTTTTACCTCTTATTCCGGCGCTTACCGATGCTAAGGCCTTGGCCTACTTGCAAAGCCAAGCCAATGCGGCCTTGCTAGAAGAAAAGATGCAAACGGCCAAGGCTGAGCTTGGGCAATTATGGGGAGCTTTTGCCTTGCCATGGCTGCAACAAGACCCTTTACATTTTAGGCAGGTGCTTTTTGCGCGTTTGCCCTCCATGCAAAATTTTGGGCAGGTGGATACGCAAAGCGGTATGGTGCTCAGTGAAGATGGGCAGCATGTACTCTTGGTATTACGTCCGCAATTTTCCATGCACGAGGTAGAGCAAGCGGCGCATTTGGTGCAAAAGCTTGAGGAAGCCATAGAACAATACGTGCCAAAGCATATTCAGGTACTCAGTACAGGGGCCTATAAACATAGCGCTGCCAATGCGGCCACCATTGAGGCAGATATTCAGCGCATTTTGCTGTGGTCTTTGGTGGGCTTTGCCGCCGTATATATGCTTTTTGTGCGTTCATGGACGGGGGCTGTGTGGCTTTTGCTAACGCCCATGGTGGCCGGTATCTTGGCCTGGGGAGCTGTGGCCTCGGTATGGCCGCTTATTGCCGGATTGGCCTTGGGCTTTGGGGCTTCCATTTTAGGCATTGCAGAAGATTATGCCATACATATGCACTTTGCCTTGCGTCACGGCGCCGCTAGGGCAGAGGATAGCGCTTCGGTATTGCAAGCATTGTATAAGCCCTTGGTGCAAGCTTTTTTGCTCAATGCCACAGGTTTTGGCATGTTGCTTTTTTCCGGCATTCCGGCTTTACGCCAATTGGCTGCCTTTGCGCTCTTTACCCTGGGCGGCGGTTTGCTCTTTGCCCTGTGCATTTTACCCCTCTGGCCTTCCTTTGCTAAGCCGTCCATAAGTGCTTCTGTACAAAAGAGTGCTTATACTGGCGTTTTACCTGTCATGCGTACCAAGTTGGCTCTAAGTATGGTGTTGTGTTTATTTGTGCTCTGCACTGTGCTGTGGAAAAGCATTACTGTGGATGTTTCGCCCCAAAGTATGGGGGCAGATATGGCGCAAATCCGCGCTGATATGCAGCATATGCAAAGTATTTGGGGCGATCAAGAATCTCAAAATGGCCAAGAAATTTATGTGGTACAAGGAAGTAGCGCAGAGCAAGCCCTTGCTCATGCCAAGGAAGTGGTGCAAGCCCTACAAGCGCAAGGCAAAATAGCGCATTCTTTAAGCTCCCTATGGCCTTCGGCGCAAGAAATGCAGGAAAATATGGCGCGCTGGCAAAGCTTTGTGCAAGAGCAACACACGCTGTATGCGCAGGTGCAAGCCATGGGTGTGGCGCAAGGTTTTACCAAGGATAGTTTTGCGCCTTTTGCTGCATGGCTACAAGCTAAATCGCAAAGTATAGATGCACAGCTTTTAAGCCAAGCGGGTTTGGAGCCTTTACTGCATACCTTTGTGGGTGAGGGGAAAAATAGCCAAGGGCAAGAGCGCTTTTTTGCCCTTGTGACGGTGCAAGAAGGGGAGAGTGCACAGCAAAATATAAAGCCTATAGACAAAGCCGTACCTATGCCCATGCCGCACAATGCCGTGGCGCTCACAGCGCAAGGGCTTGAGACTAAGCTTGTGCATATCTTGCAGGCTGAGCAGTATTTATTCCCCCTTACAGGCCTTGTTTGCATTCTTTTGTTATTGGCCTTTAGCCCCAAGAAAAAAGATATTCTATTGGCCACCTTACCGCCTTTGGTGGCATTAAATGGCATCTTAGCCGTGTTTTTATGGCAAGATATGCCCTTAACCTTAGCTTCCATGGCGGCTTTGCCCTTGGTTTTGGGGCTGGCTGTCGACCATGGTATTGTCATGACGCATGAACTTTGCGAGGGCAAAAATTACGGTGTGTCACGGGCCATTATTACCTCTTCGTGCACGGCCATTTTGGGTATGGGCTTGCTTATGCTGGCAGAGCATCCGGCTTTGCACAGTATGGGGCAGGTTATTGTGGCTGGGCTTGTGGTGGAAGTACCTGTAGCTTTGTGGTGCATTCCTCTTTTGTATAAAAAAGGTGGCGAAGGTATATTATGAAAATTTTTTTTGTAAGCGATGTTTTTCGATTACCTGTATCTGGGGCTAGATTGGGAGCCATATTTTTGTCCCTACTGTTACTTGGCGGTTGTGCGCCTGCAGCTGTGACCCTAAGCCCTTGGCAGGAAGAAGCCATCACTATGGGCTTTATTGCCAGCCTTGAAGAGAAAAAGGATTTACCCTTACAAGGCGGTGTGGAAGTTAATGAGCAAGGCGGGCGTATGGCTGTGGTGACGCAGCATGGGCGTACACTTGGGCAATGCACATGGACATATGATGCTGTGCTTGACCCTGCTGCTTCCGGTGCCTTGTATTGCGAGGCCTCGCAAGGTTTTGGTGTAAGCGTGCAAGGCCTTGTGCAGGATGTGGCCGTGGCTGTGTATAGCGCTTTACAAAGCCACGCCCAAGGCACAAATGCTGTGCCGGCAGACAATACTTTTATTCACAGCGGCAATTCTGGAAATATAGAAATACAATTTATAGGAGGGCAATAATGACCCTACGTGCTCATATAACTTCATGCCAAGTGCCCGCACAGGTAAGCGAAGCCGCAGCTTGCGAGCAAGGCATACTGTGTGCCTTTTATGATTTGAAGGCGAACAATGCTATTTTTTCTGGCCATTTTCCGGGTAATCCCATTTTGCCAGCGGTGGTGCAATGCCTTATGGTGCAAATGCTTGCCGAGGAAATGGCAGGAACGCAGACAGCGCTTTTTCATATTGACGATGCAAAATTTGTGGCTCCGGTTTTGCCTCCTTGTGTGCTCACGGTGCAAGTGCAAAAAGGGCGTAAAGAAGGTCTTTTTGTGGGTAAGGTGCAGGTGGGTGAACAGCTGCACGCCAAAATACACCTTTTGCAAGGGGAATAGATATGAGCTTTCGCCGTCGTAAGCAGGAAAGCCCTGTGCCACCTTTATGTAGCCGCATTGAACGCAGGGTGCGTTTTGAAGAGGTGGATGCCCTTGCCATCATGTGGCATGGACGTTATGCCAGCTGGCTTGAGGATGGGCGCGAAGCCTTAGGTAAAGCTTATGGCATACATTATACGGATTTTTATGATCACAATGTGGTGATTCCATTAAAAATTTTCCATGTGGATTATGTGCATCCCTTGCACTATGGGCAAAGTTACACGGTGGAAACGCGTTTGCTGTGGAATGATGCGGCATTGCTGGAAATAGAATATAGCATTTATGATGCCGCAGGAACAGTGATGACCACCGCCGTGACCACACAGCTTATGG
This sequence comes from uncultured Desulfovibrionaceae bacterium, assembly GCA_964367875.1. GTDB lineage: Bacteria > Desulfobacterota > Desulfovibrionia > Desulfovibrionales > Desulfovibrionaceae > CAYJAD01. Next base: position 26,130 of record CAYJAL010000012.1, read on the forward strand.
TCACGAAAGATAATACCTTGCTTTTAGAGCATCCGCCTTTTTTTCAGGCCTTGCGTGAGCGTTGGCAGGCCGGCACCTTACAGGCCAAGGAGTGCCCATCTGTATGCTTATAAAAGCTTGTGTGGTTATTCCTGTCTATAATCATGGGGCGACCTTACGTGATGTGGTACAGCGAGCCTTGGCATTTTGCCCCCATGTTTTGGTGGTGGATGATGGTTCCACCGATGGCGGTACGCAAAGCATAGCGGATTTGCCTGTTATGTTGCACAAGCTGCCTTATAATCAAGGCAAGGGCAAAGCGCTTTTGGCTGCTGTGCAAAAATTGCAAGAACAGGGTCAAGAGCCGGGGCAGGAAGACGGCCAAGCTTTTACGCATATGATTAGCCTTGATGCCGATGCGCAGCATTATCCCGAAGATTTACCCTTATTTTTTGCCGCCATGGAGCGCAATCCTGAAGCTATAATCATAGGAAACCGTGATTTTTCCGCGTCGCACATTCCTAAATCTTCCCGTTTTGGGAGGGCTTTTTCCGGCTTTTGGATGTGGGTGCAAACAGGGCAAAGGGTTAGTGATATGCAAAGCGGTTACCGCGTCTATCCCTTAAGTCTTTTTTCTTGTGTGCATATGCAGGAAGCCGGCTATGCCTTTGAGGTGGAAGTGTTAGTGCGCGCGGCATGGGCCGGTTTCGGTATTCAAGGCATTGCCATTCAAGTGTTGTATCAGCAAGCTGATCAACGCATATCGCATTTTCATGCCTTGCGCGACAATATGCGCATAAGTTGGCTTAATACCAGATTGTGCGCCAAGGCTTTATGCTGGTATGGGGCAAAGCTGTGGCAAAAATATCCGTTGAAAAAGAGTGTAAAAGAAAATTCTGGCGTCTGGTCAAGCAAAAGCTTGGGCGGCAAGTTTCAGCACGGTTTTTTCCGCCTTTTGCTGCGTTGTAGGGCTGTTTTTCTGGCACGCGCTGTCTTGCAAGTGGTGGTCTTTTACTATACTTTACTCCCATCAGTGCGCTATAGAGCCTTGCCCTATATCCAACATCGATTTGGAAAAAAATTGTCTGCTGGTCAAAAATTTTATCATACATGGCAATTATATAGGCAATTTGGCGAGGTGCTTTTGTGCCGTATGCTGCATACAGAAAAACAGCACGGCACCCTTAAGGCCACAGAGAGCATTTTCAAAGAGAAATTTCACCAGGTGCTTGCGCGTCAAAAAGGCTGCCTCGTGCTGACAGCGCATGTGGGAGGCTGGCAATCGGGCATGGCCGCCTTAGAGGGTTGGAATATTCCGCTTTGGGTGCTGCTGTGGCGTGACCCAAAGGATGTGGATAAACATTATTTTGAAAATCAAGCCCAAAACAAGCTGCAAACTATAAACGCGGCAGAGCCCTTGGCTGCCATGGTGCAAACGTACAAGGCGCTTAAAGAAGGCGGCGTTGTGCTTATTATGGGCGATAGACTTATGGATATGGCAGCTTTGCGGGGAGAGGAAGCCTCTGTTTCTGTGCCCTTTTTGCAAGGAAATATTCGCCTACCCATTAAAGCTTATGCGCTGGCCTCTAAATTACAAGTGCCTTTAGTGGTGCAATTTACAGTGCAAAAAGGGGCGTATACACAATTATGGTGCTGTAAAGAAATTGTGGTGCCTGCTGCTTTGCCTCACGGTACTCCAGAAGTATTTTTACCCTATGCTTTAGAATATGCACAAGAATTAGAGCGTTTTGTGCAAGAAAATCCTTATCAATTTTTTAACTTTCATAATATTTGGCAGGAAAAATAATGACCGAACAAGAAATTTGCACACGCTTAAAAGAAGCTATGATCGTGGACTTGCGTCTGGAAGATGTACGTATAGAAGATTTTGACGATGATATGTCCCTTTTTGGTGAAGAAGGCTTAGCCTTAGATTCCTTGGACGCTGTGGAATTGGTGGTGCTTGTGGAGAAAAATTTTGGCGTGGCCATTGCTGATGCTGAAGCGGCCAAAGCTATTTTTCTTTCTGCACGCACCTTGGCGCAGTATATAAAAGAACAGCAAGAAGCAGCGTAAAGCGTGAAAAATGCTATGGAAAATATAGCGTTGAATAGACGCGCCGTGGTGACGGGTATGGGCTGCGTGTGCGCGGCCGGCAGCTCTCCTACAGAGGTTTTTGCCTCTTTAAGCAAGGGCGAACCTAACTTGGCCTCTTCTTTCTTACTGGGGGAAGTGGCCATGGGGTATCCTTTTTTTGCGGCGCCGGAAGAGGCCTTTGGCCCTGGAAGATGCTTTTCCGGCAAAGATACCTTACATCTTGCACAGTATGCGGCAGATAGGGCTTTAGTGCAGGCGCAGCTTTCGCCGCAAAGTAAAGCTTCTATGTCCATTATGGCGGGTACCACTGCTGGCAGTGCTTTGCATTTTTTGCAAGGCTATGCTGCTAGTCGTGAAGTCGTGCCCAAGACATTACCGCCAAAGCCGCCGGTGAAAAACGCAGGCCTTGATACAGAAGAATATTTTTTAAGCAATCTTGCTTTGCACCTTGTGCCCGAAAGTCAGGGCGCGCGCCTTACCATAACCAATGCTTGTACCTCCGGTGCCGATGCTTTGGGGCTAGCGCTGGATGCCATTGCCATGGGGCAAGATTGTGTGCTGTGTGGCGGCGCGGA
>CAYJAL010000013.1:0-28242 GCA_964367875.1 uncultured Desulfovibrionaceae bacterium
AAAAGCCCCTTGCTGCCCCATATCTGAGTAGGGCGCGAGGGGCTTTTTGCTTCGTCTTTTTCGCTTTAGCAGCGTCAGACTCGTTTTTTACTACGGTTACGTATGTCTCTATACGCGTTGCTCTCTGTATCCGTAAGGTTCGTTCCTCACCTAGGGCTATGCCTTTGGCACCCTTCGGGCAGGCCGCCCTTCGTAAAAAACTTCGTCTTCCTTGCTAAAACAAAAAATGCTCGCAAAAAGGGAGAAGTTGTTTTTTGTGAAATGGCTACTTTCCAACTTTTATTTCTTTTATCCTGTTTGTCCATTGCAAAGTGTTGCCTAAGCCTAAGCCATCTTTCCCACACTTGCCCTCATTTAAGGTCATTGCGAGCCAAGCGCGCATTAGCGCATAGCTATAATTTTGATAAACTCAAACGTAGTATAATATAACAGCTTAAAAAAACAAAAACATAGCTCATATTGAGTTCTGTATAAGGAATAGTATAAAGCGTAAGGCCTTCAAAGCGTAGAGATAGCCAAGAAAGCGCAAAAGGGACAGGTACAAGAGAAGCCATGCTTATGCTGGCTCTGGCGAAAAAATGTTTGCCAAATTGGTCATGGGCTAGAGAGTTGGCGGCGAAGTAAGCTTCTTTGTTGCCGACGTGCAAGGCTTTCATGCTCACTTTATGATAGTGGGACATCTCGTCTTGCATGTCAGAATAATATTTACCATGAATTTTTTGTAGTAATTTATAGATACACTTGCCCATGGCTACACTGTAAAGAGCCAGAAGAGCACAGCCTAGCCATAGGCCTAGCTCTGCTTGTTGAGGCCAACGGAAAGGGGCGATGAGGATGGCATCGAGCCAAGGGGGAAGAGTTATTTGCATGGCGCCTCTTTTAGTTGAAAAAACTTATGGCGAAAACTCTTATGAGTAAAAGCTCTCCCCATAATGTTTCTTAGGATACTACCATAGTCTCATATCAAAGAAACCGCGTAAGACATAGTTTATGCCTACTACAAAGGCCAGGACGATAAAAAGGCGCTTAAGCCATACATCAGGGAGATATTTAGCTGTGATGGGGCCTACCCATGAACCCACAACGATACCCACCAGTTCTACACCAATGAGCGGCCAATACACAGGGGTGCCCCCGAACATAAAGGTAGAGATGGAGATTATCATACCGAGTAGTACAGCAAAGGCTGAGGTTCCTGCGGCCAGATACATGGGTAATTGCGAAATGCTGGTAAGAAAGGGAACCAATAGGAATCCACCTCCTACACCGAGGAAAGAGGCCACAGAGGCGATAACAAAACCGCCGATAACAGGAATAAAGGTGCTGAAAGAGAATTCTACACCGCAAAAGGTGAAGACCACGCGAGAGGCAGAGATGCTTACTACTTTTACGCGCGTTTGTTCGCCGCTGGTATTATGTTCTTTGGAGGCTTCTTCAAAAGCCTTGGCAGCGGCAGCGGCTTTTTGCTTTTTAGCTTTGGCGGCTGGTGTCGTTTCGTAAAAGAGATAGCATCCAAGGCCGAGTACAAAGAGGCCAAAGAAACCCACATAGCTTGAAAAGTCTACCTTTCCGCGGGTGAGCATGGGAATAAGCGTGGCGCCGGCCAAAGAACCTACACCAAGGGCAATGCCAAGAGGCAGCACAATGCGGCCAATGGACCAATATTTAAAGGAAGATATTAAGGCCGAACAGCCCACTAGCCATTGATTTGACACGCGGATGGAGTCGGTAATTCCTTTGTTAATGGCTAAATCTTTGCCGAAAGAGCTGGCATAATCACCGAGCCCAAAGACATTGATATGACCTACAGAGGCCATAACCCCGCCAAAGGCGCCCACGGTGGAGAAAATCCAGCCCACCCAGATGGCCCAAATAAAAGCCAGTACTGGGCTAATGCTTGGGGCACCGGGTATGCCCAAAAAGCCTGTGGGGCTTGCAGGATCTATTTGCTTAGCGTCCACAGCGGCATGGATAGCTGTGGCTAAGGGACTTTGGTCTATGGTTGCCTTTTGCTCAGCGGTGATGGTAGGAGCGCTGTTTTCAGCGCCATAACAGCTAGGCGTAAGGCTAAAGGTGAGAGTTATAAAAAGGAGTAAGGCAAATGCTGTGGTCAAATATGATTGCGTTTTCATAAAATATCCTTTTGAGGTTCAAGCTCAAAAATATAAATGTGCTATTTATTTTCACAGTTTTTACAGATGTCGGTATCACCTTTTTTGAAAACGATGAGCGGACAGTTTTTGCAAATATCGCCACCGGGAAAGTAATCACCAGGACGTGTGATGGAGGCAGAGCCTTTATTGGCGGCCATGCGGGTCATCATACGCTCTACGGTGGGGCCTATGTGCGGGCCGGGGATAAAGACATTCACTTCGCCACGCTCTGTTTTACCAGCATTATAACTGCCGGAGCAGGCAGGACAGCAATTGAAGGTGGTATTTAAATAGGAGTATACGGAGCCTCCACATGCGGAAGAACTCATGGTAATCATGGTGGGAAGTGGGTGAATATTGGTGGCGGCGGAATAATCTACGGCAAAGTGATAGGATTGAATATTGTCGCAATAAAAATGCACCACATGGGGATCCATAACAGCCTTACCTAAGGGGCCTACGGCAATGGCTTTGAGGGAGTCCATGGGCATTTTGGGTTTAGAACGCATAAAACGTTCGGCTTGCTCTAAGTCCACACAGTATTTGAGCTGACTTTTAACTTCAGCATCGTCAATTTCTTTCCAGCCAAAACTTACACGAGAGTTAGAACAGGCCAAAGTTTCTTTAGTGCCCAGCACGGTGAGCCCCTGCATACGCGCAGCTACTTCCCATTGACAGTAGGTGAGGGCTTTTACAGGTAAAACGTGAGGGGTACATTGTTTAAATTTCTCTACTTCTTCATCGGTAAATAAAAAAGTAACGGCTATGGGGTGATGGTACAGACGCATGGAATCCATAAGGATTTTTTCCATTTCAGCATAAGATAAAGACATAGAACCTCCTGATTTTCCGTATGTTATGCGATACATCGCATAAACGTGCTTAATAAAAGCGCACAAAGCGCATTAAAACAGTAAGGCTTTAAGGCATGTGAAAATAGACAAAAGCATATTTTCACAATAAGCATAGATTATTTAGTAAACATGGTCAATAGGGATGAGCATTTTCTTGTAAAGCTTTGCATGAATTATATGTAACTGTATAGAATTATATGAGGTAGCGTTTTTTAGGATTTAATAAAAGGCTTTGAGGCAATAAAAAGCCCCTTGGGAAAACTCTCTCAAGGGGCTGTGTTTGGATGTGATTAGGGCTTTAGGGTTTTCTTCTTGTCCCAAGCCATTGGTACAAAGTGGCGTAGAGTAAATCCGGGTCAATGGGCTTGGTAAGGTGATCGTCCATACCGGCCGCCAAGCTTTTATCTTTATCACCACTCATGGCATGGGCAGACATGGCAATGATGGGCATTTTGCTAAATTCATCCATATCACGAATTTTGCGTGTAGCGCTTAAGCCATCAAGCACAGGCATTTGAATATCCATGAGGATGAGGTCGTAAATATTATTTTGTAGCATATCAATGGCTTCCTGGCCATGATTTGCAATATCAACCGTATAACCGCCTTTTTGCAAAAGCTCCACAGCGATAAATTGGTTGATTTCATTATCTTCCACCAAAAGAATATGCCCAACGCCTTGGGGGATTTCTCCGCTGATATTTTGTTTATCAAAGGTATCAATGATTTCTTGCTTGGGACTGATGGCAAAGACAGCGGAGCAGAAGAAGGTAGATCCTTCGCCGGGGGTACTCTCTACCCAAATATCACCGCCCATCATGAGGGCTATGCTGCGCGAAATGGCAAGGCCAAGGCCTGTGCCCCCAAACTTACGCGTAGTGGAGCTGTCTGCTTGCGAAAAGGCAGAAAAAAGCTTGCCCATTTGTTCATGGCTTATGCCTATACCTGTATCGCGCACGGCAAAAAGGCAATGTAATTCATCCCCCACTTTTTGGGTTTGATCTACGCTTAAGGTTACCATACCCTCAGCGGTAAATTTAATGGCATTGCTCACTAAATTGTAAAGAATTTGCTTAAGGCGCAAAGCATCGCCCAAGAGCACTGTGAGGGGATGAGCCCCTTTTTCCACATAGAATTTAATACCTTTCTTGGCGCTTAAGGGCTCATAGAGTTCATAAATTTCTGTGCACAGTTCTCGTAAAGTGAAGGGCGCCACTTCCATTTCCAACTTTCTGGCTTCAATTTTAGAAAAATCCAGAATATCGTTAATGATGCGCATGAGATTATTGGCAGAAAGCAAGGATTTTTGCACATAATAGAGCTGATTATTTTTAAGATCTGTATGCTCTAAAAGGTGCAATAAGCCGAGGATGCCATTCATGGGTGTGCGGATTTCATGGCTCATATTGGCCAAAAATTCGCCTTTAGCTTGGGCGCTTTTTTCTGCCTGTTCCTTGGCCTGCTGTAAGCCTTCTTCCTTTTCATGGATAGCGCGCAGCATGTCTTTTTCTTCGCGCAAATCGCGCAGATAGATGATAACGCCAGTTTTTTCTTGGTAGGATGCGCGACGAATGTGTACGTCTAGGGGGATAAGCTCTTGTGTAGCAGGGGAAAGATAGTAAAATTCTTCTTGCTTGTGTCCGAGCTCTAACCCATCTTTAAGGCCTTGAGCCATAACCTCGGTGGAACGTTGCCCATTGGGCTGAAATTCCGGTATATGATTTTTATGATTGGCTAAATATTGCTCTTGGCTTTCATAGCCAAAGAGCTTGGCACAAGCAAGGTTACAATAGCTAAGCTCCCCATTTTCATTCCAAAAATGTACTCCCAAGGGCATGGAATCCAAAATAGCTTGATTACGCAATTCTGCTTCCAGAGCTTGAGCTTGAGAAGCCTTTAACTCACGCAAATCTCTGGTATAGGCAAGGATAATATCCTCATTTTTATATACCGTGCGTACGAGGGTAATTTCTGTGGGAATGGGGGTGCCATCTTTATGCAAATGTGTCCACTCAAACTGAGTAAAGCCTTTTTCATAAGCATCTAAAAGCTTGTGATCCATTTCCTCGCTACTGAGTTTGCCATCGGGCTGATAGGTAGGAGAAAGACTTTTAAAGGCAGCAAGGTACTCTTCCTTGTTGTCAAAGCCAAAAAGTTTTTGCACGGCAAGGTTGCAATCAATACTTTGCAGCGTTTTATTAAAAAGATTAGAGCCAAAGGGCATGCCATCCAGCATCATTTTAACACGTTCTTCTGCCTCTTTAGCCTTTTGCTCAGAGGCTTTAAGTTCACGCAAGTCGTAAATATATTCTGCAATAAATTGCGCACCGGCATAGCTGAACTTTTGCAAGACAATTTCTGTCGGAAAGGTATTGCCTTTATCATCATACCATGTCCATTCAAGCTTTCTATAGCCTTGTTCTTTGGCTTTTATGAGCTCTTCTGTGGAATATTCTTGAGAGTTTTTGCCATTGGCTTGTACTTCAGGATAGTATTTGCTGGGATTTGTGTGATAATCTTCAGCATAAGGGATGTTGAAAAGTTCTAAGAAACTTGCATTGCAATTCACAAGAGTTAGGTCATCGCTCCAAAGGCACATGGCAGTGGGAGAGGCGTCTAAAACGGCTTTAATATTTTTGTCTGTGGCAAAGGCATATTTACTTTCCTGTGGATTGTGCATAAAGCCCACAATGAAGGTTTGATTTTCAATGCGTAAAGTGGTGAGCGTGTATTCAACAAGGGTTTCTTCTTTTTGGGGCGGTGTGTGCATCCAAAAAAAACGCGTATAGCTTTGCTCCACGGCTCTTTGAATAAATAGTTTTTTGCCCTGTGCGGCACTTTCGCCATTGGGCTGTATGGAAGCGCTATAATTCGGAAAGTTTTTGCGAATATCCTCTTCAGTGTCTGCACCAAAAAAAAGCTAAAAAGGAGGGAGAACAGTAAAGAACGAGTCCTTCAGTGTTCCAACAACAGAGAGGGATTTTATGATCCTTGAAAGTTTCTTTGAGAAAAGAATGTAGGTAACTAGTACCTTGAGATGCGAGGTCATGCATAAAGAATCCTTGTAACCGTAAAACTCTTATTCTTCGTAAAGTGCTGGTAGAATTGGGGATGACGTATTTTAATAGAGTGAGCACTTTGTTTTTTTGGCTATACTCTTAATATAATACTTTTGCAAAGCTTTTGTGGCAAAAAAAACTTTTTTTTAAATATTTTAAATACTAGTATTTTACTTGGTATTAAAAGGATGAAAAAGCCCACGCACTTGCGTGGGCTTTAGTGATAAATGTTCTTAATTATTTTTTAAATTATCTACAATACTGGAAAGCTCTTGAGCTTGGCTTGAAAGGGCTGTAACGGCATGAGAGGCTTCATCCATGGCACTACGTGTTTCGTTGGCAGTATTATTTATAATTTCGATGGCTCTGGTCATTTCTTCCATGGTGGCAGATTGCTCTTCACTGGCTGTGGCAATATTGCGCACGCCTGAAGCGCTCATTTCTGCCATTTCCAGAATATCTTGCAAGGCCAGACCGCTTTCATTGGCAAGGGTAGTGGCTTCTTCAATGCCTGCCACAGCCACATCTACCTGCTTTACATTTTGTTCTGTACTATTTTGAATGGCGGTGATGGCTTTGGCCACATCTGCTGTGGAAGTTATGGTTTTTTCGGCTAGCTTGCGAACTTCATCAGCTACCACGGCAAAACCGCGACCAGCTTCACCGGCGCGAGCAGCTTCAATGGCAGCGTTTAAAGCCAAGAGGTTGGTTTGATCGGCAATATCAGAAATAACGCCCATAACGGTGTTAATGGATTGCGCATGCTCGGCCAAAGAATTCATATTGGTACGTAAGACAAGAGACTCTTCGCGCACTTTATTGATGGCACCGGTGCAACGTTGGGTAATTTGCGCCCCTGCCATGGCTTTTTCCTTGGTGGTATTGGCAATGTCGGCGCTGCTGACAGCATTTCTGGTCACATCGATAATGGTGCTATTCATTTGCTCCATGCCGGTGGCTGTTTCAGTAATACGTCCGGCTTGATCATTGACGCTTAAAGTGGAGTGTTCAATTTGCGAGGAAAGTTCTTCGGAAGCGGAAGCCATAATGTGTACCACGCCTTCCAATTGCTTTGCAGCGTCCAGTAAACCTTCGCGGCGAGCTTTAGCAGCTTCTGCGGCAGCTTCTTGAGCAGCTTTTTGCGCCACTTCTGCATTAGCTAAGGCGTGTTGCGCTTCTTCTGTGGCTGCGTCGGCCTTTTGCACAATGGCAGCCAAATTATGAATCATAACTTGTAAGCCATGGCTTAGGGTGCCTATTTCATCACTGCGAACCTTAGCTTCATCTAATTGATTTTCTTGCTCTGCAGTGAGGATAAGGTTGCCTTCACCCACATAGCTGGCAATGGCTGAGCTATTTTGTAAGGGGGTAGCAATGCTTTTGGCTACGAAAATGATGACAATATTGGTACAAACAATCAAGATGATGGCAATGAGAGAAATATCAAAAATAAGCTCAGTACTGCCAGCGGTAATTTCTTCATAGGGGGTGTCAATAAACACATACCAATCAAAATCAGGTACATGGGCAAAATGTCCTACGGATTCCACGCCTTCAAACTCAAACTGTGCTTTACCGTTTTTAAGGCGCATAATGTCTGCAGTGTGAGGGAGGCTGGCATCATTGGTACCGATAAAGCGTTGTTCATTATCCATAAGGATAGTGAAGTCTTTATCATACACATAAGAACGCATACCGGGAGTTAAAGAAAGCGCTCCGGTGGTAACGCTGTGTAATTGTACAAGGTCGACCAAGAATACTATGGCGCCGGCCACTTCATTTTCCACATAAATGGGACTGGAAATAAAAGCTGAATAATTTTTGGTGGTGGCAGATTGGACAAAACCTAAGGTATCCTTTCCTGTAAGGGCTTCCACAATAAAGGGGCGTACCGAGGCGTCAAAACCAATGAGAGAGGTGTCGGGATGGGCGGTTACCTGAGCTTGTTTATCAACTATAAGTACCGCAGAAAGGTTTTCATACGTATTTGTAATGCCGGCTAAATACTCTGTAACCTTTTTTTGTGCATCTTTAAAAGCGCTTGTTTGGGCAGCAAAAGTTTGTAATTTTGCAAAGTCTATAATCTGAGTATTTTTGCTGGAAGCTTTGGCAAGGCTGCTCAAAAAGCCCATAATATTGTTGAGCTCGCTGGCTTGTACTTGTGCCAAGGCTTGAAGCTGTGTGTCTGTAGTTTTTGTTATTTCATCTTTGGCAATATAGCCTGCTACACTGGCCAATAAAATGAGTCCTAAGATGGCAGGGCCTAAAATGTATAAGAGCATTTTCCGTAATAAGGTAAGACGCATATGTATCTCCGTAGGTATGAGTCGTGGTTTTGAAAGTTATTTGTTAAACAAAATATCTTTCCATGCTTAGGGGGTATGAGGATATTCCCTTGGGTGCGCTTTTTTACACTAATTTTCACAAAAAGAAAAGGCTAAAGTTTATGATGAATTCGCATGCTTTTACTAGTGAATAAATGTTTTCGTATTCTTTATTGACAGCTTACTTTAAAGCGGATACTGCAATGAGAAAGCTTAGCCCCAAGAGTTTTTTTAAGGGGATAGGATGAATTTAAGTAAGTTTGTGATGTTACAGAGTAATATTGCAAGGAAAAAGTGTTTAGCACGAGGTTTTTATGTCACAAGGAAATGCCTTTCGTGAGGCTTTGCCCTCACATATTGTTCCTGATGTAGTTGATTCCATGCCCTTAGCCCTGATTTGCTTTGCCAGCAATTATGAAGCTATTTATTTTAATGCACAATTTGCCTCTTTTGTGGAGTGGGATGACGCCTCTGCCAATCATTTTACCGGTATGGGAGCCTTACAGGCTCTTGATATAATGCCAAAATTACAACCTAGCGGTCTTTCTTCCTTAGGATTATTGCACGAAGCTGTAAAAGTGGCTTCACAGCAAGGGCAGTACACGGGCTCTTGGATGTTACGTAGTTTAAATGGCAAAGCTGTTTCTGCACATATGACCTTGATGCTACGTCCTGATAGTGATGACACCTATATTATGTGTTATTTTACCCCGCCTCTTACGCAGGATAAAACCATACAAGAGCCGGCACTTTCCGAAGAAGCTTTGGCGCATTTAAATCATGTGACAAAACCCATAGCTGACAAAAAATATTTATATAAATCTGATATTGCACAAGAGCTTGAGCAGGGTATTGTGGAGTCTTTGCCCTTTATTATGCACATTTGGTCAAAAGATTTAGAATTGCTTGATTGTAGTGCACAAGTGAGCACCGTTTTTGGTGTGACAGATAAAGAAGAATTTAAGCAAAAATACTTTAGCCTTTGCCCCGAAGTTCAATTGGGCAAAGATTCGCAAGGCCTTATGCAGGAGTATTTGCATAAAGCCTTTGCCGATGGTTTTTGCCAATTTAAATGGCTGCATACCGATGCTAAAGGCAAAATTTTACCTTGCGAGGTAACCCTAACACGCAGTTCCCATGGTGGGCAAGAATGTGTCATTGGTTATACGCAAGATTTATCGCGTCTAAGCGGTCATGTACAAGAATTTGCCAAGGTGCAAGAAAGCACCAGAGCCATGCTAGATGCTGCGCCCATGGCCATTGCTTTTTGGGATAATAATTATGTATTGCGCGATGCCAATTCCGAATGCGCACGTTTATTTGGTTTTGATAATCCCGAAATTTTCATGAAAAATTTCCGCAATATCATACCGCGCTTCCAAGAGGATGGCACCTCTTCTTTTGCCATGGTGAAAAATGCCTTACGCACAGCCTTTGATGAGGGGTATCATCGTTCTGATTTTTCCCTGTATCATGGGCAGACCAAGGCTCTTATTCCTCTAGAAATTATTTTAGTGCGCCTTACTGTGTGGAATGAAGAAGTGGTGGTGGCCTATATTCGAGATTTGCGCGATATTAAAGCCCTTATTCATAAAATGCAGACCACAGAAGAGCGTATTCAAACCATTTTTGATATTACGCCTTTAGGTATCAATGTTTGGGATAAAAATTTTAATCTTATAGAATGCAATGAAGCCATTGTGCAATTGTATGGATTTAGTAATAAAGAAGAATATGTGGCAAAACGCTTTAGAATGATGCCACGCGTGCAACCTGATAATACGCCCACGGTTCCCTATGCGCGCGAATCCTTAGAGCAGGCTTTTGAAAAGGGCTCTAGTCTTGTGGAATTACTGACCCAAGATATGCAGGGTAATCCTATTCCTGTGGAGGTAAGTTCTAAAAAGGCTTTTGTACAGCAGCAAGAAGTAGTCATTTCCTTTGTGCGCGATTTGCGTGATGTGAAAGCTAAAATGGCAGAGATTCACGCAGCAGAACAAGAATTGCGCACAGCTCGTGATATGGCCGAACAAAGTGCACAGGCTAAAACCAAATTCCTTGGTAATGTGAGCCATGAAATCCGCACGCCTTTAAATGGCGTACTGGGGCTTTTACATGTGCTTGATGCCACGGCTTTGCAGCCCAATCAAAAGGATTATGTGAGCAAAAGCTTGCAGTCTGCCCATAAGCTTATGGGACTTGTAAATAATGTGCTGGACTTTTCGAAAATTGACGCCGGCACCTTTGAGATGGAATCGGCTGCCTTTACGCTGAAAGATATTACTGATGACATAAAGCTGGTCTATGGGCCACAAATGGCGGCAAAAAAGCTGGCCTATAATGTCTATAGCGATGCCACCGAAGAAGACACTTTGTATGGCGATGCGGCGCGTGTGAAACAGGTCTTATATAATGTATTGAGTAATGCCATAAAATATACCGAAGCCGGCCATGTGACAGTGAATATAAGCTGCACAGAACAGCAAGGGGAAGAGCGCCATTATCTCTTTTCCGTGGAAGATAGCGGCATAGGCATGACCAAGGCGCAAAGTATAAAAGTCTTTTCTGCCTTTGCACAGGCGGATTCTTCCATTACGCGTAAATATGAAGGGGCAGGCCTTGGCCTTGCCATAGCTAAGCGTATCACCAAGCTTATGGGCGGTGACATGTGGGTTAAAACAGAAAAAGATAAGGGCAGCACCTTTTACTTTAGCGCCGTATTTAAGGGCGATGCTGTACAAAGTTTGGATGTACTCAGCACGACTGAGCCAGGTCAAAATATTTCTGCCTCTTTAAGTACAGAGCAGGGCAGTGGTACTATTTTATTGGCTGAAGACAATGAAATCAATCAACTTATCACTGTGGAGCTGCTCAAGAATAAAGGCTATACTGTGGATGTGGCTGCCAATGGCAAAGAAGCCATACGCATGATGAAAGAAAAAGCCTATGATATGGTGCTGATGGATATTCAAATGCCCATTATGGATGGTTTAACGGCTACCACCAAAATTCGTTCATTAAAGGGCTTTGAGCATGTGCCCATTGTGGCCATGTCTGCCCATGCCATGAGTGGGGATAAAGAACTGAGCTTGCAACATGGTATGAATGACCATTTAAGCAAACCTATTGTCCCCTCTGTGTTGTATGAATCTGTAGAAAAATGGTGCAAGAAAAAAGCATAGTTTTATATATGTATTGATGGCAGGGCTGGCAGTATTTTCTGCTTTGCCCTGTATTGTATTTTACAGAGGTACTAAAAATGCGTATAGTGCCTTCTTGTATTTTGAAGTTGAAATTGGAGGCTTTATGCTTAAACGTTCTAAATATGTTGTATCTGCTTTTTTTGCCTGTATGCTTTTTATGACTACAGTAGTTCAAGCAACTGAAATAGCAAGGGTTATTGCTGTTACCGGTGGGGTGACAGTGGAGCATGCTGGGCAAAGTAAGGCTTTAGCCTTGAAAGATTCCCTCAGAGTAAAGGATATAGTGCGCACCAATGCCACAGGCAAGGTGCAACTTATGTTTACTGACGATACCATAGTAAGTTTGGGTACCAATAGCCAATTTGCCATGGAAGATTATAGCAGCAGCGGCATGAAGTCTTTTAAGTCCAACGTGGCTGTGGGTTTTGTGCGTTTTGTTACCGGCACCATTGTGGAAAATAATCCTGAAGCCTTTACCGTGCGTACACCGGAAGCTACGGTGGGTATTCGCGGTACTACTTTTTCTGTAGATTCGCGAGATAGGATTACTAAAGTATTTACCGAAAGTAGCCTTAATTCTCAGAGTGTTGTGGTGAAAAATGTGGTTATTGCTCCCAATTATATGGCTACCTTTGGCCCCAATGGTGAGCTGCTTTCCGGCCCCACGCTTATGACCCCCGAGCAACGCGAGCTGCTTATTGAAAGCTCTCGCATTGGAAACCCTGTGGCTGGGGTGGGACTTGGGGGCTTGGTGCAACCGCTCACCGAAGAGCAGATACAGGGTAGCGGTGGTACGGATTCTTTAGAGCATACTTTAGCCGATTCTCGCTATGATGATTTGCATGAAAATCCCTTATCTTCTGAATTTGTGAATAATGTAAATGCTGTGGGCAGTGGTACCTTTGAATTTGAAGATAGAGGAGGTGCTAACAAGAGCGAAGGGACTTTTTCCTTTGATGCCAATTTGAGCACCGGTAATCTTTCCAATGCGAACTTTAATACTACCAATCCCGGGGCAGGCACCTTTACAGCGACCGGCGGCACAGGCTCTGCCAATGCCAATGGCTTTACCCTTGGCGGCGGTACAGCTACCTTTACTCCTACGGGTGGAGCATCAGGTCCCATACCTACTGATTGGGGCGTTGTGGGAGATGAAGCCCTTGAATTTGGTGATAGTTTTGAGGGTGATTTGACTATTACCAACAACACAGCTGGGACATTGAATGGTGAAATTGACGGTGAATTAAGCCCGAAATAGCCTGAGTTAAATAGCATATACGAACCCCGCCTTATAAGCGGGGTTTTTTTGTGGGAAAAGTTTACTGGGGGGAGAACCTTTTTTGAAAAAAAGCCCCAATCTAAGCTGGCCCCCAGACCCGTTTTACTCTCTATTCCCGTAAAGCTCGAAGACTCGCTAACGGGAACGCTTCGCGCCCTTTGGATAGGCCCTTCCAAAAAACTTTAATTGCGGCAATGTCTTACCTTTGAAAGTAAGTTTTTGGCGCAATGCAATTTTTAAAATAATGCTTTATTTGTATTTTGTTTAAGGTGGTTATTTTAAAAAAATGAAGTTTAATTCGTAAAAATCAAAATCAAATTTTTACCCTAGGGTTTGTCATTTGTCTGACCCTGCTTTATAAGTGGGGTTTTTTTGTGGCAAAAAGTTTCCCCCAGCAGATTTTACGAGCAAGAAAAAAGGGAAAGAGTATAACCCTTTCCCTATGTATGACGTTTATTTTTGTAAGCTTTCTAGAAAGACCAAGCCACACCGGCATTTATTAAATGCTGGTCATAGGTGTAGAGTTCGCTGTTAGAAATATTATTGGAATAATTATAGCCGAGCTCAATATCCCACGATTCACTCACAGGAATGCTCATATTAAGTCCGACGCGTAGGCGATGATCTTGTCTATGTTCTTTATCAAAAGCAGTGGCAGGGCCGTGAAAATATTCTCCGCCGTAGGAAATAAAGGGCATAAGGCGAATATCTGCGGGCAGCATAAGGGTAAGGTCTAAGCTGGCTTCAAAGCCGTCGTAAGACTTAAAGCTATCTTGAGCTATGCCACCAAGGTAGCGTCCACCAAGGCTGAGATTATGGCCTTTTTCTCCAAAGAAAAAGCGTACATATTGTCCCACAGAGCCATACCATCCATCACCATAGTGATTTTCAGAATAATCACGTAAATCTATCTGGGCGCGGGTGATAAGATGTACCTTGGGGGTGAGGGCATAGGCAAAGGTGGCTTCAGGCCCTACAGTTATAACATTTTGCAAAAAGGCATAATCAAAAATTTGGCCACGAACACGTACTTCAAATAAGCTTTTATCACCAAGATAACGCATACCGGCAGAACCAGTAAACCACTCAGAAGAACCCAGATCAATGTCATGCGCTTGTGTATTGGCATTGTAGCGAGCGTAAAAAGCTCCGGAGCCTACAATCCACCAAGGGCTGGAAGCGGAGATACGATGGCTGAGATCTAAGTGGGCGCCCAAGTAACCGGCTAAAGATTCCACAGCTTTACCGTCAATGAGGGTTAAATCCCAACGGCCAATGCTTATATCATTGGAGGCCGGGCCATTATTCACATTGCTATCATACAAAAGACCGGTACGAATTTTACCATGAATTTGCGTTTGGCTATGCTGTTTTTTCCATTGTTCACTGAGTTTAGCATTTTCAGCCGCGGAAGCTTTGGGGTTTTTGGCCAGCTCTAAAGCAGAACGCTGTGCATCGTTTTGCATGCTTAAGGCATAGGCCAATTCTTTTAACAAGATGGGTTCTTGGGGGTAAATGGCCAGCATGCGCTCATACATTGCCACGGCTTGGCCGGGCCTGTTGGCGCGCACAGCAGAGCGGGCATAGCCAAGATTTATGAGTAAATTGGTGGGGTCTTCACGGAAAAGTTTCCCATAAGCTTCATAGGCGGCTGTATAATCGCCTTGCTGAAACAGCGCTTCTGCTTGCGCTTTACTCTGTGCTAAAGGATCCTGTGCTGTGCTTGCTGTGGCTGCCAAGGCAGTGTGAACATTTCCAAGGCTTATACAGGCAAAGAGCGCAAGAATGCAGATTTTTTTTAACATAAATCCCCCAAAAAATAAAATACCTACTGATATGTTGGTGAGTACAAAATTTTTAACATAGCCATGCTTTATGGTCAAGTAGACACTGTTAACCGGCTTTATTTTTTATAGTATCATTTCTGAACGTACTTGTTTTCTCTTTCTTATGTAGGTAACCTCTACTGCAGTACATAGTAATGACGTATATAAAGAGGTAATTATGGAAATAAAAGAAATATTTGAGCAGTTAGAAAAAATTGGTTCTATGACTTTTTCCACCATAAACGGAGAATACCCAGAAAGCAGAATTGCACATTTTTTTACTTATGATGCTGATGGTTTATATTTTCTCACCATGCGCACTAAGCCCTTTTATAAGCAATTAAAGGAAAGTAAAAAGCTCAGCGCTTGTGGCTTATTTACTGTTTCCAGCGCCATTGAATGGGTAGAAGAGGGCACTTGTTATAGTGCGCCGGGGTATTTTATGCGCGTAAGCGGAGATGTGCGAGAATTTACCATTGAAGAAGCTTTAGCAAAAAATGACCCTCGCTTTACCTATTTGGTGGAGGATAATAAACGTTACCCGCAAATTACCGGCTTTTGTTTGTATAATTTTCAGGGGGAAATGTATGATTATGATTTTGCCAAAGAGCATCGCGGGCATAAATTAGAAAGAGTACGCTTTAGCTTTGGCAATATGCCTATGGTACAGGCTGGGCTACGCATAGAACAGGAAAAATGTATTGCGTGTGGAGAATGCGCAAAAGTATGTACCTTTAGCGCCATTTCAGAGCAAGAAGGCGCATATATTATACAAGGACAGCGCTGTGATGAATGCGGTTCTTGTTATACTGTATGTCCTGCTAAGGCCATTGTGTCTAAAGGAAAAAACAGTACTGTATAATTGGCTAAAGGTGTTTAACCTTTGCAGCGCAGACTAAGGAGTATCCATGCAGCCGCAAGATTTATTTGGTATTTGTCCCTTTGTAACCACGCAAAAACTTCTTTCAGGAAAATGGTCCATATATATATTGTATGTGCTATCGCAAAAAACGGTACGCTTTAATGAATTGTTGCGTCTCATGCCGGAAGAAATGACGCATACCACCTTATCTCGGCAGTTAAAGTCGCTGGAGAAAGAGGGGCTTGTGGTGCGTACAGAATATGCGCAAGTGCCGCCCAAGGTGGAGTATTCTTTAAGTGAAATGGGGAAAGAATTTCAGCATGTGTTGACTGCCTTGGAGCATTGGGGCAACCAGTATATACAGCATTTGCAATCTATTCGTTAAAAGGGAAAATGCGCATGGTATAGAGTTCAATGCGTTTTTTTACATCTACAAAAGAGTCTTTTTTCAAGCTTTTTCCGCGCCTTTTCTACTGTGAGGAAATCTTACTCTTTTTTGGTCTTGTACTTGACCTTATTGTATACAAAAGTTATTATACTCTTGAATTTCAAGTGAAAATGTCTTTTTGGTATTATTTAAAGACATTACATTGCTAAAGGAAGTCTTTGTATATCTCTATACAAAGAGAGAACGCAAACCTTAGTTTTTCAGGAGTACGAACATGGAAACATTTATTAGCCCGAACAATACATGGGCTCTTATGGCTATCACATGTGGCTGGGTAGCTTTTTCCATTTATGCAGAACAAACGTGGCAATGGGCAGCAAAACTTTCGGGCGCTATTATCGCCCTTATTGGCGCTGTTTTTCTCACAAATCTTAAAATTATTCCCACCAATGCCCCTTGGTTCGACACCATCATTTGGGGTTATGTAGTGCCCATGGCCATTCCTCTTCTTTTGCTGCAATGTGATATTCGAAAAATATGGAAAGAGTCCGGTAGGCTGTTAGTTCTATTTCTCATTGGCTCTGCAGCCACGGCAAGCTCTGCCGTTTTGGCCTATCATCTGTTAAGAGACAGTATTCCAAGCCCAGAGGGTGTTGCCACCATGATGACAGGAACCTACATTGGCGGCGGTGTGAACTTTGCTACCTTAGCCGGCGCTTTTAAAATTCCCAGTGAAGTTGTGGCAGCTACTACTGTGGCCGACAATATGATAATGGCCTTGTATTTCTTGGTACTTATTGGCTTACCCAGCATAGCTTTCTTCCGTAGTGCTTTCCCCCATCCGCATATTGATGAAGTGGAAAAAAGCGGCGTGAGCGAAGGCATGAAAACCCAAGCAGCTTCCTATTGGGAAAAAAAGCCCATCTCTTTAAAAGACATTGCTTTTAATATTGCTGTGGCTTGTATTATTGTTTGTGTTTCTGAGCAAATTGCTAAAGTAATTGCTGATGCCATTGAGCCTACCAACTTTTTCACAAGTCTTATGAATGGTATGTTTGGTAATAAATATTTAATTATTACCACTTTGGCCATGCTTGTGGCTACCTTTGGCTCTAAGCAAGTGGAAGAGCTTTCCGGTTCACAAGAGCTTGGCACCTTCCTTATTTACTTATTCCTTTTTGTTATCGGTGTACCTGCTTCCATTATGACTATTATTCAAAGCGCCCCCATGCTCTTTGTATTCTGTCTTATTATGGTGGTCATAAACCTTGTTGTGACTCTTATCTTCGGAAAATTGTTGGGCTTTGATCTGGAAGAAATTATCATGGCTTCCAATGCCAATATCGGCGGGCCTACCACTGCCGCTGCCATGGCTATTTCTCGTGGTTGGGTGCGCCTGGTGGGGCCTGTAATGCTTATTGGTACCTTGGGTTATGTGCTTGGTACCTATGCCGGCATTTTTGTGGGGCAGCTTTTAGGCCTAGCAAGTTAATGGCTTTATAAGAGTAACTATTTATAAAAAGGATACATACATGTTTTTTGATGGTCACATGGATATTTTTACCGATGTGACAATCAGGCGCCTTTTAGGGGAGACCCATGTCTTAGAAAACTGCCACTTAGCACGATTGCAGCAAGCAAAATTGCTAGGTGGCTGTTTTGCCATTTGGATAGATCCTCCCTTTACCCAAAATCCCGGCGCCCGATTGCAACAAATTTTGCACGCTATTAGCCATGAAATGGCAGAGTGCACACAAATGCGCCTAGTGCATACTGTGGCAGAATTACAACAAGCCGTACAAGATAACGTTATTGCCATTGTGCTGGGCATGGAAGGTTTATCCGGCCTAGAGAGCAATGTGGAAAAACTACATGAATTGTACGATTTTGGTGTACGCCATGCCATGCTCACATGGAATGAACAAAATGCTTTTGCCACAGGCGCCATGGGAGACCCTCAAAGAGGCCTTACAGATCTTGGTAAAGAGGCCATACATATTATGCAGCAGCGCGGCATGATAGTGGATGTTTCTCATGCCAATGAGCGCACCTTTTGGGATATTGTGCATTGCGCTTCTACGCCATTATTGGCTTCTCATTCCAATGCGCGGCATTTGGTGGATGCTCCAAGAAATCTCACCAATGATCAATTGCAAGCCATTGCGCATACGAAAGGCCTTGTGGGTTTAAATAGCTACAGACCCTTTGTGGGAAAAAATGCAGGGGAGCAAAATGTACAAGGCTTGTTGCGTCATGCTGCCCATATGGCAGATCTTATAGGTGTGGAGCATCTTGCTTTTGGTTTTGATTTTTTTGAATTTCTTCAATCCAGCACCACGGAGGATTTTTGCCAAGAAGAAGTGCCGTGGATTGATGGTTTAGAAGATTGTACCCATGTGCCTGCATTGTTAGAAAATATGCGCGCCATGGGCTTTAGCCAAGAGGATATAGAGTGTATAGCCTATAAGAATTGGTTTTCCTTTATGGAGCGTGTTTTGGGCTAAAAAATATTTTTTTCTGATAAAATTTACAGGGAGAAAAGTATCATCATACTTTTCTCTTTTTTTTGTTCAATTCTCTTCTTGTTTTAATGCTCTTTGTCTTTAAAAACATATCTGGCTTCAAAAAAAGTCTCTTTTTATATAACTATTCGAAATATTAAAATAATTTGACATAAATTCTAAATATGCGCTATGAGTGAAATTGCTATTTGGAAAAAGGCGTGTATGGAGCATTGTGTTTAAGTATTTAAAATTTCAATAAAAGAATAGAAGTATGCAAAAGAGAGGTGCGTATGCTTACACATGTAGTCAAAAAAGTTTCAGCCATAACCTTAGCCTTGATGACGGTGGCCTCAGTGGTGAGTTTGCGAGGTTTGCCCATGATGGCAGCAGAAGGCTATAGTATGATATTTTATATTCTTTTTGCCACTGTGATTTTTCTTTTACCGGCGGCCATGGTTTCGGCAGAATTGGGCTCTGCCTTTTCGCAAGATAGCGGTGGGGTGTATACTTGGGTTAAGGCTGCCTTTGGCCCTCGTTGGGGTTTTACGGCCATTTGGCTGCAATGGATACAAAATGTGGTTTGGTATCCCACAGTATTGGCCTTTGCGGCTTCTTCCCTTGCTTATGTCTTTATGAATGATGCTCTTGCCTCCAATGGATACTTCGTGGGCGCAGTTATTATGATTGTATATGGGCTTGCCACCCTTGTGGCTTTTGCTGGCAGCAATGCTGTAAACTCTGTGACGCGTTATGGTGTTGTTTTAGGCACCTTACTGCCGGGGCTATGTATTATTATTTTAGGTTTACTTTGGGTTGATCAAGGTAATCCCATGGCTTTGGAAATGAGCGCATCCACTGTGGATACGGCCACAAAAATGGCAGCTGATACGGCAGCAAGTCAAGGTAAAGCCCATGCTCGCTTTTTTCCGCATATGCTCAATTTGGGTAATATAGCCTTTTTGGCCGGTATAGTTTTGCTTTTTGCCGGCGTGGAGGTGCAGGCGGTTCAAGCGGCAGATATGAAAAACCCTGCCCATGATTTTCCCTTAGCCATGTTTATGGCATCACTTATTATTGTTCTTTTATTCTTTTTGGGCTCTTTTGCCATTGCTGCGGTGATTCCTGCCAAGCAAATAAACCTTACTGCCGGCGTTATGCAAACCTTTAAAGCGCTCTTTACGCATTATAATGTAAGTTTTCTTGTGCCCATTGTGGGCTTGCTCATGGCTTTTGGCGCCATTGGTGGGGTCATGTCTTGGGTAACAGGGCCCAGTCGCGGGCTTTTACAAACAGCTAAAGAAGGAGAGATGCCGCCCTTTATGGCCAAAACCAATGGGCAAGGTGCGCCGGTAACCTTGTTACTTATCCAATGCCTAGTGGTCACCTTATTAGCCTCTTTGTATTTTATTATGGAAAATGTTTCGGTGGCCTTCTTTATACTTTCTGCCATGACAGCCACACTGTATCTTGCCATGTATATGCTTATGTTTGCCGCAGCTTTACGGCTTCGTTATACAATGCCGGAAATGCCACGTCCTTATAAGGTTCCCGGTGGATTGCTTACCATGTGGTGCATAGCCGGCATAGGCTTTTTAGGGGTAGCTTTTGCTTTTATTGTGGGCTTTTTCCCTCCTGCTTCTTTGGCTGTGGGTAGCCCTGTGCAATATGTGGCCTTGGTGGCTTCGGGGCTTATTCTTTTTACAGGTATGCCCTTACTTATACAACATATGAAAAAGCCTTCTTGGAAGCCAAGGGAAGCCAAGGGAAGCCAAGGGAAGGCAAGGCCATGAGCGCTTCAAATAGTACTACAAAATAACATAGCTTGTGTAACATAATTTCATAAAGGAGTTTTTATGTCTGATACAGTAAAGTCTGCTATGGATGATATCTTTAGCGAAAGTCATTTAGGCCATGTATTACCGCAAGGAATTTTTCCCACGCAAGAAATGGATCCTCGCGCCGTGTACCAAGCTTTGCACGATGAACTTATGTTGGATGGAAATTCACGGCAAAATTTGGCTACCTTTTGCCAAACATGGGTAGAGCCGGAAGTGCATCGTCTTATGGATGAATGCGTGGACAAAAATATGATTGATAAGGATGAATATCCGCAAACGGCTGCCATAGAAATGCGCTGTGTGAGGCTTTTGGCAGATTTGTGGAATGCCCCTTCACCCACCACCACCATGGGCTGTTCTACCATTGGTTCCAGTGAGGCTGCCATGCTGGGCGGCATGGCCATGAAAAGGCGCTGGCAAGAAAAACGCAAAGAGCAGAATAAGCCTTATGATAAGCCCAACCTTGTGACAGGGCCAGTGCAAGTGTGTTGGCATAAATTTGCACGCTATTGGGATGTGGAGTTACGCGAAATCCCCATGGACAAGGAAAACTTGCAGCTTACACCGGAAAAAGTTTTGCACTATTGCGATGAAAATACCATTGGGGTAGTGGCTACCTTGGGGCTTACCTTTACAGGAGCTTATGAACCTGTGGAGCACGTGTGTGATGCCTTGGATGCTTTGGAAAAAGAAAAGGGCTTAGATATTCCTGTACATGTGGACGCCGCCAGTGGGGGCTTTTTGGCGCCCTTTATGGAGCCCAATCTGCATTGGGATTTTCGTTTACCAAGGGTAAAGTCTATCAATGCTTCGGGGCATAAATTTGGCTTGGCTCCCTTGGGTGTGGGCTGGGTTGTTTGGCGCAGTAAGGAAGATTTACCTGAAGATCTTATTTTTTGGGTTAATTATTTGGGTGATAATATACCCACCTTTGCCATAAATTTTTCGCGCCCCGGAGGGCAAATTATAGCGCAATATTATACTATGGTGCGCCTTGGCCGTGAGGGCTATTATGCTGTGCATAAGGCTTGTTATGATACGGTAGAGTATGTGCATAGCCATTTGGAAAAAATGAATTTATTCTCCTTTATTCACGCCGGGAAGGGGGGCATTCCTGCAATAACTTTTAGTTTGCAAAAAAGCGCGCATATTCCTTTTACCTTATACGATATATCGGAAAAATTACGTACGCGCGGTTGGCAAGTTCCTGCCTATTCCATGCCGGCGCATAGGGAAGATCTTGTGGTTATGCGTATCTTGGTACGTCATGGCTTCAGTAAGGATTTGGCGGATGTGTTTTTAAGGGACATGCGTATGGTTATTAAACATTTGTCTGAGCAAGTGTATAAAAGATCAGAAGCCTCTTTGCTCACAGGCGCAAGCTATAGTCATAGCGGAAGATAAAAAAGTACATAAAAGGCTTCGGTATATTTTATAAAACCGAAGCCTTTGCATGAAAATAAGCATTTTGGTCTGATGCAGTAATAGAAAGGGGCTAGGGAAGAAATCTTCCTTGTCTCCTAAGCTAAGCATAAAGAAAACAGGAAAAGCTCTTTGGCTTATGGTGCACTTTTTTCATTCTGTGCCTTTTTCTGCGCTCTTTTTTCTGCAAGGCCTTCTTTTTTGGGTTTTCTGTATTTTTCAAGATACTCTTGGAATGCTTTATCGTAAATCCAAATACCTTGTGTGCTAAGGGCAAAAAGTGGAAGGGACTTTTTGCTATAATGTTCAGGCTGAAGCAATTTATGCTTAGGTTCTGCCAAATTGTCTAAAATATAGGTATTTCCTTCCAATTGCACAGCTAAGATGGCATGAGGCATTTTATGTGTTTTATTGTAAACCACATATACGCGCAGGTCTTTTTCTGACCAGCCAAAATATTTCAGAGCATAATATTTGGCAAAAACATAATCTTCGCAATCGCCTGCCCAATGGGTGAACATCTCTTGAGGTGAAGCCCAATACTCCTCTGTTTTGTAAAGAATTTTATCATCCTTACTGGGAATAGTGTTCATAAACCCATTGATGCCACGTAATTGGTCTATGGGAGAGGCTTTTTGTATTTTTTTGTAGAAAAACTTCCATTTATGCGCGTTTTTAGGGGTCATGAAAGTATTATCTGATGTAAAGCTCTCTGGTGAATAGCTTTGTTGCATTTTTGCCCAATCATCGTGCATTTTGCGTAAGAAGGGTGGTAAATTGGCATCTTTAGGGATATATTTAGCACTATAACCCAGAAAATCGTCCATTTTTTTAGGATCTTCAAATAAGCTCGCGTCAATGGTGGTGGCTGTATCTAAATTTATGGAAGAGGGGGGAAGAAGTGGTTTTTCTTCTTGCTCTTTATTGGTTTGAGGGCTTATTTGTGCAGCGTCGCAGCTTATGGGGTGAAAAATGCCAAGCAGAAGCGCAAGGCTTAAAGAGGAAAAAATGGCATATGTTTTCAGAGTCATGCTTATATCCTTTATGAATGTGATAGCAAAAAACAGCAAAACCATAAACTTCTTAGAAAAATACACAGGCATATGTGCAATATGTACATTATACTAATGCATTGCTTTAGACAAGATTATAACACATAAAAAATGCCCCCAGCAAGGAGCTGGGGGCATGATTGGCAGTATTTTATGAATACTTTATCCTTGTCCATCCATCTTAGAGGCTGTTCCCCAAAAGACCAAGGCATCGCGTAGTTCTGGTATGGAGATGGGCTTGGTGATATGATCATTCATACCTGTTTCCAGACTTTTTTCTTTGTCTCCGGTCATGGCATGGGCTGTCATGGCTAAAATGGGTATGGTCTTAGAGCGCGGTGTGGCGCTACTACGAATATGCTTGGTGGCGGTGAGGCCATCCATAATGGGCATTTGAATATCCATAAGGATAAGGTCAAATGTGCCTTTTTCCCAGGTGTTCACGGCTTCTTGGCCATTTTGCGCTAAAGTTACTGTGGCGCCCAGGTCTTGTAAAATTTCCGTGGCGATGACTTGATTGATTTCATTGTCTTCTACCAATAAAATATCAAGGGGTAAAATGGGCATATCTTCTGCGCAAGGTAGGCTGTTTTTTTCTACTTCCTTGGCATTGCCTTCTTCGGCAATAATAGTAAAAGTAAAGGTGCTTCCTTGGCCAGGCTGGCTGCTTACATTGATGCGCCCGCCCATAAGCTCGGTAAGGCTTTTACAAATGGCTAAACCAAGGCCTGTGCCGCCGTATCTGCGTGTGGTGGTGCCATCAGCTTGGGTAAAGGAGTCAAAAATGCGCGATTGCTCTTCTGCGCTCATGCCAATACCATTATCTTTTACGGAGAATACAAGCTCCATCTCATGCCCACGTCTGCCGTGCAATTCTGCATGCAGCTCTACTGTGCCTTGATCGGTAAATTTCACCGCATTGGAGCACAGATTGGTGCAGATTTGTGTGAGGCGTACAGGGTCTGCTTTAATAATACTAGGTATATTATCATCAATATTGTAGGTGAAAATAATACTTTTTTCAGCGCACTTGGGTAACAGTAAGTCACGAATGGAAGAAAAAATCGCTTCTAAATGGAAGGATACAGGATTGATATCCATTTTATGGGCTTCAATTTTTGAAAAGTCCAAAATATCATTAATGATATGCAAGAGGCTTTTGGCTGCATTATCAATGCGTGTAAGATATTGCTTTTGCTTTTCATTGGGGTTAGCACGCATGGCTAAATAGGTCATACCCATGATGCCATTCATGGGAGTGCGTATTTCATGGCTCATGCGAGCTAAGAAGTCACTTTTAGCCTTGGTGGCAGATTCTGAGCGCGTGACAAGTTCCACAAGGTTATGCACCATGTGCTCCATATTGCGCGCTAAGGAACCCAGCTCATCATTGCGATGTACATCTATTTTTTCTGCAGCTTCACCACGAGTGATTTTTTGGGCAAAATCGCTGATGCGAACTATATCTCGTGTGACAGGTGAGGTGAAATACGATACTGCCAAAAGGGTTAAGACTGCCATGATTATGGAAGTAAGCCCCATGGAATTGCGAATGCTGTCCAGCTGCGCAGCTTTAAAGGTTTTGTCTATAACACCCATTATATAGATATCTGTATTTGGTACATTATAATAGCCAAGGAGGGCTTCTTCCCTATTTTTTTGCATGGCAATGGTACCGGAGGAGCTGGAAAGAATTTCAACAAAGTGATTTTTGTAATTGTCCGGTAATAAGGGGGCATTTCCCTCTTGCAAAAGAGTCATGCCGGTATGATCTACCACCATGCCAAAACAAGTAATTTCATCGTGAGGCGTGTCATGGATGGCAGTATCTATAATTTGTTCCAATTGCACGGAGGCAACCAAGGCGCCCACTTGATCTTCATGGGCAATTCTAAGTACCAAGGGAAGCAAATACTGATCCGTAATGGCGCTGCGCAGCATGGGCGCATGGCTTACGCCGTAGGTATGAATGTGTGATTGAACGAGATTTTTCTCTCCGCCAATTTCAGGAGACAGGCGCGTGCCCTTACTGCCTATAATATATTCCCCATGGGCATTGGTAAGGTAGAGGCTGTCATAATAACCGTAAGCATCTTTTATACTTTCTAAAACACCACTTAAGTGTTTATTATCCGATTGAAATTTTGCCACTTGGTGCGCTTCTGGGGCATGGGCAATGGTGTTTAATACGGCGGGCAGAGCTGCAGCCATGGCCAAATCTCTATGGGTTTGGCGTATTTGTATGCCAACATTGGCACCAATGGAGGAAACGGCTGTTTCTACATAACTTTTCTTAATATCATTAATACTGGTATTAAAGGTACGCAGAATAAAAAAAGTCGAGAGCGAGGCAATTAAAATAATGATGCAAAAAATAGTTACTGGCTGCTTAACACGTAAACTGGAAAAGGAGTTTGGATCGTGGATATTCATGCTCTTACTCTTGAAAAATGTAGCAAAAAGAAGCAGTATTGCTAAAAAAATATTTAGCGTGTGCCCTCACTTCTTCTCTAAAAATAAAACTTCTTAGTGTTGGTGCCATTAAAAAAAACTCTTGTCAAGGCGTGTTTCTTTGTACAGTTAATGTGTAGTAAAAAACTATAGTATTCTTCTGGCACTGTTTTTTTATCCTGTAGCAGCACTTTCATTTTAGTCTTAGGAAAGGCACTTGCGCTATGCTATGGTCTTTTATTTGCTGGCGAAAGTTGTAAGTATTTAAAAAAATAGAAAATATATATTACAAATACTTTTGGTATCTTAGCAGGAAAAGTTCTTTTCTACCTTGACAATATAGGTCAGCTTTGGCAAATTTGTGGACGTTGCCTGTGTAGAGAAAGTATAGAAAAAGTATAAACTTTTTGTAGAAAATTTCACAAGCGCCGCCTTTTGATCTTTTTCAGACTTTTGTTTGTTGAATATTTCGATAATAAAGCCCTATTAAAAACCTAAAACCTGGATATCTTAAAGCCATATTTATGATGCTTACCACTATAACAAAAAGAGACGGAAGTAGCGTAGATTTTGACTCTACGAAGATTTTGCATGCCATGAGTAATGCCAATAAGGCTGTGTGCCGTGAAGCTGTGGATGCAGACGAAGAATTTATGTCTGCCACAGATTTGGCATTTTTAACTGAAAAGGTCTGCCAAAAATTGGTGACGGCGAAATTGCAAAATGTAGAAGAAATTCAGGACGTGGTAGAAGAGATGCTTATACGTTTTGGCTATGCAAAAACAGCCAAAGCGTACATATTGTATCGCCATGAACATGCCAAAATACGTCATGCCGAAGATAGTCTTATGGACATCTACAAAACCCTAACATGGTCTCCGGCTTTGGAAGAAGATATTAAGCGTGAAAATGCGAATATTGACGGCGATACGGCCATGGGTACCATGCTCAGATACGGTTCTGAGGGTGCCAAGTATTTTGTGGATAATCACATTTTGCCAAGCGATATATCTGCAGCGCATAGCAGCGGTGATATTCATATTCACGACAAAGATTTTTACATGCTTACGCAAACATGTTGCCAGATTGACCTTATTAAGCTTTTTCAAAAGGGCTTTTCCACAGGGCATGGGCATTTGCGTGAACCTAATTCCATAGAAAGTTATGCTTCGCTGGCCTGTATTGCCATTCAAGCCAATCAAAATGAAATGCACGGCGGCCAAAGCGTGCCTAATTTTGATTTTGCCATGGCACAAGGTGTGGCCAAAACTTTTGCCAATGAGTACCGCAAAAGTTTTGCTGCCTATTTGCAAATCGCCCATGATATTCAAGGGGTGAATTTAGCCGCTGTGGGCGTGGAAGATGCCAGCGTTATTTTAGATAGCTTAAAAACGCCCTTGGCCATGCAGCATATGCAAGACCTTGGTGCAGAATTGCAAAATTTACAGCCAGAATCCTTGCGTCCTCTTTTGCTAAAAACCCATGCTCATGCCGAGCGTGAAGCCTTTAAAGCTACGGAGAGACGGTGCTATCAGTCCATGGAAGCTTTTGTGCACAACTTAAATACCATGAACTCTCGTGCCGGTGCGCAAGTGCCTTTTTCTTCCATCAACTACGGCACGGATATCTCCCTTGAGGGACGTATGGCCGTAAAAAATCTGTTGCTGGCCACCAAGGCCGGTCTTGGTAATGGAGAAACCTCCATCTTCCCTGTGCAGATTTTTAAGGTGAAAGAAGGGGTAAACTTCAATGCCGAAGACCCTAACTATGATCTTTTCCGCTTGGCCATGGAAGTTTCTGCCATGCGCCTTTTCCCCAATTTTAGCTTCTTAGATGCGCCCTTTAACTTACATTACTACAAGCCCGGGGATTATAATAGCGAAGTGGGCTATATGGGCTGCCGCACACGCGTGCTGGGCAATGTGTATGATAAAAGCCGCGAAGTCACGTGCGGTCGGGGTAACTTAAGCTTTACTTCCATTAACTTGCCGCGCATTGCTCTTGAAGTGAAAGGCGATGTAGAAAGTTTCTTTAAGCTTTTTGATGAGCGTCTTGAGCTCGTTTATCGTCAGCTTTTACACCGCCTTAAAATTCAAGGCGCTAAAAAAGTACGCAACTATCCCTTCCTTATGGGGCAGGGCATCTGGCTTGATTCAGATCAGCTTACTTGGGATGATACCCTTGAAGAAGTGCTCAAGCACGGCACCCTTACCCTAGGTTTTATCGGTCTTGCCGAAACCCTTATGGTACTTACTGGTAAACATCATGGTGAAAGTGCCGAAGCCCAAGAGCTTGGCATTAAAATTATTAAATATATGCGCGATCATATTGATGCCAAGGCCGTAGAAACAGGGCTGAATTTTACCCTTATAGCCACGCCTGCCGAGGGGCTTAGTGGGCGCTTTGTGGCTTTGGATAGGCACAAGTTTGGTGTTATACCCAAGGTGACAGATCGCGAATATTATACCAACTCCTTCCACGTGCCGGTATATTATCCCGTGGCGGCTTTTAAGAAAATCCAATTGGAAGCGCCGTATCACGCCTTTACCAATGCCGGGCATATTACCTATGTGGAATTGGATGGCGATACCAGTAAGAATATAGAAGCCTTTGAATCCATCATTCGCTATATGCACTCACAAGGGTGTGGCTATGGTTCCATTAACCATCCCCTTGATCGTGATCCTGTATGTGGCTATGTGGGCGTTATTCACGATGTGTGCCCACGCTGCGGACGACGCTCCAATGAACCCATCGATAAAGTGAAAATTGATGCCATTCGCCGTCAGCATGGCTTGAAACCCTATACAGGGAATGTAGATTAGCTTTTAGAATGAAGAAACTGGGGGGAACTTTTGCTAGCGCCAAAAAGTTCCCCCCAGCCCCCCTCAAAACGCGCTTTTTATGCGTCCATGGAGTTTCTGTTTTTATAAAGTAGAGGCTTTTGGAAGGGGCGAGGGGGTGGGGGGGAGAGGCCCCTGTTTAGATAGACCTTTTCCGCTTGGAAAAGGTTTCCCCTCTCCCCCA
>CAYJAL010000014.1:0-27264 GCA_964367875.1 uncultured Desulfovibrionaceae bacterium
TTGTGCGGGAATTGCCTATATCTAAGATAAGATCCACTTCCACAGGCTGATCGCGGGCGGGGTTAATTACTTGCACTGTGGTGGCAGATAAAGCTTCGCGTACCACCTCAAGCCATGTTAAGTACGAGGCTAAATGTTTGAGGACATAGCCATCGTCATTACGTGGGGGACGTCCTTTATTTTTCTTTAATTCATACGCTGTGTAGGTATTTAAAAGCCATGTATCCACCCATGGAGCATTTAAAAACCACGCATTGTCACGCACATGATGTGCCAAGGCAA
Source organism: uncultured Desulfovibrionaceae bacterium (assembly GCA_964367875.1). GTDB lineage: Bacteria > Desulfobacterota > Desulfovibrionia > Desulfovibrionales > Desulfovibrionaceae > CAYJAD01. Next base: position 283 of record CAYJAL010000014.1, read on the forward strand.
AGGTGCCGTGCGCGGCCACATCGCGCGGCGAAAGGGCATGGTATTGTTCACCGGAAAAATCTTCTTCATCGGGATTTTTTTCACTGTGAGGGCTTTGTACAGGCAGCTCTTCCACATTGGTATCAAAAATAAGAGTTAAGCTTAAGGTGTCAGCGTCCTTTTGGCTCATGCGCGCACGGACCCAATTGGATGGGCCGTATTCAAAGCGCTCTTCGCCGTCAGGCCATTTTTGCCCGCGAATACGTAAAAAGGGCAGAGGAATCCACGCATCTAGCCAAGTATCTAGAATGCGTCTGGTATCAAAAGAGTATTCTCTTTGGCACAGCTCGTGGGTTAATTGATCTCTATCTTGTCCATCTTCTTCCACAAGGCAACGCAAATAATGTTCGTAGCGGCTTTCTGTGGCTCCGGTATGCACCTTTTTTTCTTCTTTAAAATGACGCGTTATGCGGGCAAGACCCGAAAGGCGTATTTCAAAATCTAAAAATTGCGGACAACCGCCGGGAATAAGACTTATGGTATTGTGTTTTGTATCTATCATATTTTACTTCCTACGAAAATCTGCGTCCCAAGTTACTTTTCTGCCCATACCAAGTTCTTGACCATTACAGGTGGTGCTGCTTTCAGAACCGGTACAATCGACTTTTTGTGGTGCGTATTTATTACCACCGGGGCAAAAAGCATCGCCTGTTTCCATAACTAAAGCACCGTTTCCGGTAAAGTGCGCATTCACATTGCCTGTGCATATGGTGCCATTACTTTCGCGCACCAAACGCCTTCCTTTTCCGCTTTTATCAAAGCAATATTCTGCCACTACAGGCTCACGCGTGCGCATATTTACAAGCCCTGTTTCACTGGCCCAGCAACCTTCTAAGAAAGCCATGTCACTTTTATCCTTAGGAATTTCTAAGGGAGCATCCTTTTTGGGCTTTTCTTGTTTTTTGGGAGTCTCTTTTTTGGGAGTTTCCTTTTTCGGTTCTTCTTTTTTGGGCTCTTCCACTGGGGTCATGCCTATAAAGGGCTCATCGGAAGGGGGCTCCACCGGTGCTTCAATATAGGGTTCGTCCATAACAGGTTCTTCTACAACAGGCTCTTGTACAGGCGGTTCTTCCGGCACATAGGCTTCCTGTTTGGGAATTTGTAATTTAGGTGCTTCCACAGGCGGCGGCACACAGAGGGCGGCTTTTTCTTGTAATTGCACATGCAATGCGGCAAGCTCTGCATGTAAATCTCTTTCTTTAAGCTGAACTTCATCCAAGTTTATGGAAGCTTTAGGCAAAGAAAGACAAGAGGTGGGTAGGGGCAGGGCAAAGGGTAAAAGCCCTAAGGCTGCCAAGAGTAAGAGGAGCAGTAAAAGCAATAAGAGCAAGGGGAGTAGCCAGGAAAAACAGCCGCTGCCTGCTGCCACAGCAGCAACAGGGGCAGCTGCTACTGGAGCCGCTACCGGAGCAGCCACGGGAGTCGCCGCAGGAGCCGGAATAGGCACAACGGCTGCCACACGGGCTAAATCTTCCGGTTGTGCGCCCACAGTGCCGGGAGCAAAACCCCATTGGCTTAGGACAGGTTGGTCTCCCACCACCCACAAAGCTTCTTCATTGGGGTATTGCAAAGCCAGCTGTAATATTTCACCGGAAAGCTTATGTTTATCATCTGTGCTTTGCACCAAGCTTGTGGCTTTTTGGCTAATATCTTGAGCTAAAGAGTGCAGTTTTTGCAATACAGCATTTTTTTCTTCGGGGGCAAGCTCGCTTAAAGGGCGAGGGGAGGCTGAACTTTGGGGCACATGGGCATACCAGTCAATACTTTCTTGCCCCGAAGCACCGGTGCTATGTACAGGCTCTGCCAACAAGGCCTTATGTTCGCTGCCAAGACTCTGCAACAGGGCTTCCAATTGAAAATAACAATCGGTAGCAAAAATACCTTGGCAAGCCAAGGGGCGCAATAAAGAGCGTTTGCTTGTATGTAAAAAAATACCGGCCATGAATTACTCCTTATTTCCGGATACCACAGTATAAGGAATGGCATGTTCTTGTAAAAATGCTAAAATATCTTCTGTTACTATGGAAAGACTGGACTGGCGATAGGATTCTTTATCCATATGAATATAGGGATTGATGCCCACCACCTGACCTTGCGCATTGACAAGAGGGCCGCCGCTATTACCTTGAGAAACAATGGCCGTATGTACTATAAGGCTTGGATTTTGCTCTTGAATAACACTTACCGTACCTTCTGAATAGATAACATCAGGGGCTTTGGTATCACTGCCATTCATAAGGTTTTTAAATTTAGGATCATTGTTGGTCACCGCTGAGGGGAAGCCCCATGTACTGACTTTTTCTGTACGTTGTACTTGTGTGGTAAATTGTAAGGGCGTCACCGTGGTGACAGGCACTTGCAAAACAGCATAATCTCTTTTTGCATTGGGGCTTATGGCCAAAAGCTTAGCCTTAACGGCGGTACCTTCAAAGGTGCCCACCACATAAAGGGGCGCTTTACCCGAACCCACCACATGCTGATTGGTAAGTACAATGCCTGGGGCTATGAAAAAGCCGGTGCCCATTTGTAAGCCCTGTGCTTCATCGGATAAAACTAAGACTGTAGCATTTTCAAGCTGTTGCGCCATGGTACTCGAGCTAGAAGAGTCGCTGGTCGCCGCTGCATCTTTTTGCGTATTCACTGTAGGAGGTGGTGGCGGCGCTTCGGCAGTGCTTTGCTCTTTTGCCTGTGTATCAACTTGAGGCTTCGCAGAGTTGCTAGCAGAGTCAGAGTCCAAATTAGGGGTAACAGGAACAGTATGCGTATTACTAGCCTCTTGAGATGGCGGAATCACAAGAGGCTGGTCTTGTAAATGCTCTTGAATGATACAAGGTTCTTCTGCCAATAAGGCTTTAAGACGTGCAATTTCCGCTGCAAGGCTGGCATTTTTCTCTTCTTGTACAAGGACAAGGGCGGCATCTTGGCTAAGACGCGCCTCATGGGCTTTCCATTGCAGCCAAAATAGCCACGTCAGTAAAGCAAGTACAACAATAAAAAATATCAAAGCCCAAAACCAAGGGCTGGCATACCAAGGGCGTGAAGCAGCGTTGGCAGGTGAGGCGTGCTCTTGTCCTGCGTGCTCTTGTTCGGCGTGTTCTTCTTCACTGCCTGCTGTAGTCGCAGTGTTTTGTTCGGTAGATTGCACGTCTGCCATATTAACCTTCCAAAGCGGCTAATAAAATAGCATCGTTGGTGGCCATTTGTTTTTCAATGTCGGCCTTGGTTGTTTCTAGCTCATTGCGCGAAGATTTCCATGTATTGGTGCTTTGAGCCACCACGCGAGCTTCTGGTTTTTTAATTTTGCTGGGAGTTTTTTGTGCAATATGCATATTTTGCTCACCGCCCACTTCTTGCGCCATAACTTGACGATACTCTGCATCTTTTTCCGCTGTACCTGTATAGGTAGTTTGCAAAATACGCGCTGTTTCTCCAAGACCGGAGCGAATTTCTGTGTAGCGTTCGCTCAGTTGCGCCTTGGTCATGGTGCCGGCTTGGGTTTGTTTGATGGCAGATTGAAATTCTCTTTCGTAGCACTGGGCAGCCACTTTAGCTGCTGCTGTTGCGCGATTCATGGAAGCTGTTTCTGCATTAAGCTGGTTGGAATATTTTGTATAAAAGGCTGCATCACGTTTGGCTTCTTGTGATTTACCATACATATTACCACCCACAGCACCGGCAGCGCCGCCAGCAGCTGCACCCACTAAGGCACCGCTAGCTTTACCAGTAATAAGACCGCCTAAAATGGCTCCAAAAATAGCGCCGCCCACTGCGCCTGTGGCTGTGGAATTGGCAGTGATGTTTTCATCTTGACGCAGCTCAGCCACAGGTTGATAGCACATGGAGTAATGCTTTACCTGTGTGGTTTGTGTGCCGTATTTACTGGCGCAGCCTGTAAGTGTCATGGTGCTGAGTAAAATGAGGGCAAGAGTGGAATGCGTTTTTTTGCGAAGAGCCATTTTTATTCTCCTTTTATGTGCAAGTTTTTAAATTTATTCTATATTTCTTTTATTGCTTTTTCTAGATAAAGTCTAACATCCTTAACTAAATTCATATACAGCAAATATTTTTCATGGGCAAGCTTTGTCTTTGCTGCCTAAATTTTAGGGAATTATACTTTAATTTAAGCGTATTCTGTGTGCTTTTTGATATTTCGCTTGCTTGCGGTGGCATTGTAAGGTAGTATGAGACAGTGTTTTAGTGTTTTCTTTGAAAGAATTTAGGCTTTTTTGCTTAAATTCTTGGTTTTTTTGTAACAAAAAAATGGAGGATTTCATGAAAAAGGTTTTACTTTTGACACTTTCTGCAGCCCTTGTGCTTATGGCTTCTGCGGGCTTTGCTGCAGATACCAAACACCTCACCATGGGCACCGGCGGAACCGCCGGCGTATACTATCCCTTGGGTGGTGCCATCAGCCAAACTTTAAGTTCTAAAAGTGATGGTGCATACTCCATTACCGCGCAAACTACTGGTGCTTCCGGCGAAAATATGCGTCTTATTGAAGCCAATGAAGTGGATTTAGCTATTTTACAAAATGACGTTGCTCACTCTGCTTATAATGGTCTTGCTCCTTTTAAGACCAAACTTGGCAAAGTGCGCGCCATTGCTCGTTTATATCCTGAATACTTGCACGTTGTTGCCAGCCTTGATAGCGGCGTGAAAAAATTTGCTGACTTTAAAGGCAAAAAAGTATCCGTTGGCGCTCGTGGTAGCGGTAATGAAGTAAACTGTCGCCAAATCTTTGGTTTTTATGGCCTTGATTATAAAAACGTAGATCCCGTATTTTTGCCTTATGGCGAAACTGCAGATCAATTTAAAGATCGCGCTGTAGATGGTTTTGTGTTCACCATTGGCACACCTAACCCTGCCATCCAAGATATTACCACCTCTCAAGAAGTGAACTTTGTAGCTCTTGATGGTAAGCCCAGCGAAGAAATTGTGGCTAAATTCCCTTATCTTGTACAAGACGCCATCCCTGCCAATACCTATAAAGGTCAAACTAAGCCTGTTCCTACGCTTTCTGTACAAGCTATCTTAGTGGTAAGTGATGACATGTCTGAAGCAGATGCTTATGCTCTTACCAAGCTGTTATTTGAAAACACCGATACCATTGCTAAAGCCCACAATAAGGGCTCTGAAATTAAGCTTGAAAAAGCTCTTGATGGTATCACCATTCCTTTCCACCCCGGTGCTGAAAAGTACTTAAAAGAGAAAGGAATTATAAAATAAGAGTCCTTTAAACCTCTTATAACGGCATAAGAACTTCTTATGCCGTTTTTTTTTGCCGAAAATATTGATTTTTCACAATATCTATGCTTTAATAAGGATATAGTTTGGTAAACTTTGTAAGGGAGCCTTTATGTCCATAGTAAGAAGACTTTTCATAGGGCTAATGTTGCTTCTCGGCGTTTGTGCTTTTCTTTTTATTTTTCAAAAACATACATGGTTATCACTGAGCGTTGATAATGGTAAGGGGCAAGAGCGTGTGCTTATGGCCTATTTGCCAGAAGACAGCCGTTTTTGTGTGCGCTTTAAACATTCTGTGGCTTTGACGCCTGTAGAAGAGTGGTTTGTGGCACAAAAGGGGCAGGTATCTTTGCGCTCCACTGTGTATGAAGATTTTGGCGCAGGTTTACCCCATGATGCCCATAATGGCAGAGAAATGCATGTGGAAAATGGCAAAATTGTCATTACAGGATACACGCTTAATATGCACGCCATGTATGTGCGTGTGGGGCGTGTGGCTGAGCATGAGCTTATTATAGAAAAAGAGCACAATAAAGAACATTTTACCACCCGGCTTGATACCTTGACCACATCGGGAAAAGCCGTGAAATTCACTATCATTAAAGATTCTTTTGCGCATGCTCTTTGGCGCTATTGGGATATAGCCACACTATAGCATACTGCGTAAATATATTTTTGGAAATGGGGTCTTTAAGGGAACACTTCCAGAAAATGTTCTCTTAAGGCCTTGTAATTACTTTTAATGCGTACATTGTGCGCATTTTACATGTGTAACAAGGAGGAAGCCATGAATCATAAAGAGCATATGGAACAGCGCATTACAGAAAGTGCTCAAGGTTTTGCCTTAGAAGGAAAATTAGACGCTTCTGCAGCAGAAAAAATGCAGGAAAAAGTGGACGTGTCTGACATTGTAGCCAAATACGATAAAGAGGCTACCTATAGGCAATTTAAGGGAAAATTAGAACTTTTTATCAAAATATTGTGTATAGCTTTTTCAGCTTTTCATTTATACACAGCAGCCTTTGGCGCCTTTGCCCCCCAAATTCAACGCTCCGTGCATTTAGGTTTTGTACTTACCTTAGTATATTTACTGTATCCTGCACGTAGTAAGTCAAATTTATCTGTTCTTGTATGGTATGATGTTATTTTAGCCATTATGGGAGCAGCTGTCTGTGGGTATATTGTTTATAATTATGACACCATTGTATTAGAAGCAGGGCCTCCCACAGATTTAGACCTTATCTTTGGAATCATGACCATTGCTTTAGTACTGGAAGCCACAAGGCGTATTGTGGGACTGCCCATTGCTTTGGTTGCTTTTATCTTTTTACTCTATGCCTTGTTTGGTAATTATATCCCCGGAATTATGGGACATAAAGGATTTTCCATTTCGCGTGTTGTGGGGCATATGTACCTAACCACCGAAGGGATTTTTGGTATGCCTTTGGGTGTATCGGCTTCTTTTGTATTCCTTTTTGTTCTTTTTGGAGCCTTTTTACACAGTACCGGCCTTGGTAAGTTCTTCATTGACTTAGCCCTTGCTGCCGCCGGTAAATACGTAGGTGGCCCGGCTAAAGTGGCCGTGCTTGCTTCTGGCTTTTTTGGTACCATTTCGGGAAGCTCTGTGGCCAATACCGTATCTACCGGTACCTTTACCATTCCGCTTATGCGCAGTGTAGGCTATAGACCGCATTTTGCCGGCGCTGTGGAAGCAGCTTCCTCCACAGGCGGGCAGATTATGCCTCCTATTATGGGTGCGGCTGCTTTTATTATGGCGCAGTTTTTGGGTATCAGCTATTTTGAAATTGCCAAAACAGCTATTATTCCGGCTTTATTGTACTATTTAGCTGTGGGCTTTATGGTGCATATGGAAGCAAAGCGTTTGGGCTTAAAAGGTATCCCCCAAGAACGCTTGCCGGTAACCATGCATGTGCTCCGTGAAGGCGGGTATTTGTTGGTGCCCATCTTCGTTCTTATTTATCTTTTAATGCAAGGCTATACTCCATTAAAGTCAGCGTATTACTGTATTTTAACCACAGTAATTATTTCTTTCTTGGCCAATAACTGGAAATGCCATAAAGAAAATAGCTTGCGTCACGAACCTGTGACCATGTCTTTTATAGAATGCAATAGATTAAATATAAAAGACGTACTTACAGCCATGGAAAATGGCGCGCGTTTGGCGCTGGGCGTTGCCGCTGCTTGTGCCTGTACAGGTATTGTTATTGGTGTTGTGACTTTGTCCGGTATGGGCTTAAAGCTTGCCAATGCCATTGTGGAGCTTTCGGGAAATAGCTTTTTCCTCACGCTTTTCTTAACCATGTTGGCATCCATTGTATTGGGTATGGGATTACCCACCACAGCCAAGTATATTGTGCTGGCTACCATTGCGGCGCCGGCCATTAAGAGCTTTGGGGTGCCGGATATAGCAGCCCACCTCTTTATTATGTACTTTGGTATCTTGGCAGACTTAACGCCACCGGTGGCCTTAGCGGCCTATGCGGCGGCGGGTATTGCCCAATCAGAGCCTAATAAAACAGGATTTACCGCCGTTAAGCTGGCCTTTGCAGGCTTCTTAATTCCGTATATTTTCTGTTATAACCCAGGCTTACTCATGATTGGTGCCACAGGGCTAGAGGTTGTATTCTATGTTACAACTGCTGCTGTGGGTATTATGGCATTGTCCTTTGCCAATGTAGGCTATTGGATGCGTGATTTGTATTTCTGGGAGCGTATCCCCTTGGTAGGGGCTGCTGTTACCCTGATTATTCCGGGCTATTTTACCGATACTATTGGTATAGGTATTATGCTTGCTGTATATCTTTTACAAAAATACTTTCCCGCAGGCCCTAAGGGTAAAGGTTTGCAAGAAGAATAAAGTATTTTTATTTTGTAACGTTAGGGGGAGATGCGAAAGCCTTTCCCCCTTTTTTATTCTGTTTATAACGTGTCCATTTTGAAAAAAATTGTCAAATAATAGTGATTACCTCTTGACCTTTCTCTTTACTAACAGTAATTATTATTGAAATGGAGGAGAAATGAGTCAAGTTCGTATGACAAGACAGCGCGCCATTATTTTGGAAGAGCTGCGCAAAGTAAACAGTCATCCCACAGCCGATGAAGTATATGGTATTGTACGTGAAATTATGCCGCGTATTAGTTTGGGGACAGTGTATCGTAATTTAGATTTTTTAGTAGAAACTGGTGAAATTCAAAAGCTTGAATCTGCTGGTAGTACAAAGCGCTTTGACGGTGATACTTCTTGGCATCAGCATGTACGTTGCACGGAGTGCGGCTGCATTGGCGATGTTATGCACCCACAACAAACGCCAGCTTATGATCACTTACATGTAGAGGGTTTTACCATTACCGGCGCTCGCATAGAGTATGATGGTATTTGTGCCAAGTGCGCTCGCGGTAATTAATATATTTTAGCCTTATTTGTGTCTTGACCTGTGTTATAAAAAATCTTTTTGGAGGATAAATTATGGCAGATCCGAAGGATATGTATCGGTGTCAAGTTTCCAATTGTGGTTTTGTATATGATCCAGATCGCGGTGATAAGCGAAAAAAAATTCCTCCGGGAACAACTTTTGAAGAGTTGGCCGAGGATTGGTGTTGCCCTGTGTGCAAAGCCACCAAAAAATCCTTTGTAAGCATGGGGTAAAAATATTTTTGCCTGAATTAAAAAAACCTCCTTTATGGAGGTTTTTTTAGATTGTTGACAAAGTATGGAGGTAAAAATTTCTTTGCAAAATTATGATCTAAACATTAAGTTTTGTTTTTTCGTCTTTTAAAAAACGTGTAGAAAACAAATTTTTATAAATTTACATTGCGCCAAAATCTTCCTCTTAAAAGTAAGGTGTTGCCGCCATGAAAGTTTTTTGGAAAGGGTTTCCCCCAGTAGACTTTATCTGCAAAATAAAATTAATGGTGTGGCCGCCATTAATTTTTTGTGTAGCGGCAGTGTGGGGTAAAACTTTTTTTAAAAAAAATGTTTACCCCCCAGTAGACTTTATCTGCAAAATTAACTTAAAGGCTCTTTAGAGGCTGAAAAAAGCTTACTGGCCTTATGTAAGTTCTCTATATCTCCAAAAATATAGATGACATCATCGGGTAAAAATTGAATACCAGCTTGGGGATTAGCCACAAGCTTACCTTGCTGTTCTATGGCCACCACCATAAGCCCATAGTCTTGCTTTAATGCAGAATCTTTCAAGGCTACATGGCATAAGGGCGCCCCTTGCTCTAGGCGTAGGGCATAGGTACCCACATGGGGTAGTTGGTTCATAAGGGTGGCTAAATCGCCTGTGGCTTGCGAGGTAGAGCGCAACATGGCGTAATTTTGCTTGCGTACCGAAGCTGTAATGGCGTCAATATCCTGTTTGGGAACCATATATTGATGCAAGACGCGTGAAAACACTTCAATAGACGTTTCAAATTCTTCCGCAACCACATCGCTGGCGCCGAGGCTTTGTAAAGCCGTGACCTGCGTCATAAAGCGTGTGCGGGCAATAATATGTAGTTGTGGATTGAGCGCCATGGCTTCTGCCACAGCGGCCTGTACAGCTGCTGGGTCAGAAATAACAATAGCCATGGCCTTGGCCTTGGTAATGCCTAAATGCTCCAATACTGCCGGTTGAGAAGCATCTCCGTAGTGAATGGGTTCTTTGGCGTGAAAGCGTTTTACCGTATCGGGGTTCATTTCGAGTATAACATAAGGAATGGAGCATTTTTTTGCCGCAGAGGCTAAGTGTTGCCCACTTATGCCAAAGCCCACAATGATGAGATGATTTTCTAAATGTTGCTCGGCAGCTTGAGTAGCGCCTTCCGTCGTATTATCCTCTAAGGGAGGTAATTCTTCCTTTTTGCCTTTGCGTTGCGGTACACAAAAATCCGCAATGGCGGGGGCAAAATGCAAAAGAGCCGGAGTAAGCATCATGGTGATAATACTCATGGCTAAAAAGCCTTGGTATAGCTCTTCGGTTAAAAGGCCAGTATCTAAGCCGCTATTGGCCAAAATAAAGGAAAATTCACCCACTTGCGCCAAGGTAAGAGCTGTGATTATGGCGGTGCGCAAAGGGTATTTTTGTATAAGAACGGCAGGCAGAATAAGCAAAGCTTTAATAAGAATAAAAAGTAAGGTATTGCCAATTACAGAGCCGAAATTACTTAGGAAATAGGGCATATCCAAGAGCATTCCCACCGAGATAAAGAAAATGCTCATAAAGACATCACGGTAGGGAAGCACACCGGAAACAACGCTCATGCTGTATTCAGACCGGGCTAAGAACAGACCAGCTAAAAACGCTCCTAAGGATAAAGATAGACCCAGCCAAGCCGTGAGCAGGGCTAGCCCCATACACAGGCCTAAGGTGGTGAGTAAGAGTAGCTCGCGCACTCTGGTGCGAACTACTGCTTCCATAAAACGATGTAAGCCAAATTGCGCAAAAAGAAAAACAGCGCCTAAAACTAGCACTACTTTACCAATACCCCACATGGCCGATAAAGGGTCTGGTGAAATGGTACCGCTAAGCAGGGGAACCATAAGCATCATGGGCGCCACCATAATATCTTGGAAAACTAATATGGCTAGGGTTAATTTTCCTGAAGGGGTGGCAATGGTGCCTTTTTCTTGCAAAAGGCGCAGTACAATGGCTGATGAAGATAGAGCCACCAAACAGCCTGTAAAAATGCCCCAGGCAAGACTTTTTTGAAAAACAGTGGTGTATATAAAGGTTATAACGCCAATGGTAAGTCCGATTTGTAAACTACCGCCTAAAAAAACAGGCTTTTTTAAGCGCGCTAAAGCATCGCCGGAAAGCTCCATACCAATGGTGAAAAGCAATAGGGCTACGCCTAATTCTGCCAAAATATCAAGAGAGTGCGTATCGCCAATGATACCAAGTACAGAAGGGCCGCATAAAATACCTGTAAGTAAAAAGCCTACTGTAGCCGGCAATTTAACCTTACTGCAAACGGTGTTTACCACAATGGAAATGAGAAAAATAACGACAAGTTCATTAAGTAATGGGACGTGCATGACTATTCCTTATGAAAAAGCGAGCTTATTTATATAAAAGAGACATATACTACCCTTAAGCAAAAAAAATGAACAGTTTTTTTTTATACCAATGTATGTACTTGCGCTATAATACAGGAAAAAAAATCTTTGGAAGTTTTTTTGCTTGCTTTGGTAAAAAAAACAAGGTAGAAGCAAGAAATTATGAAAAACAAGCTAAATTGCACATTTAATAGTGTTTTTTATGGAGTAAATAATGCCTAATAACAACCAAGCGCGCTATGTGGGAGATATTTCCAAGCGTTTTGCTGCCGGTTTTCAGCGTTTTCAACAACAATGGTACTGCACAGAGCATAATATTTATGATGACCTTAAAGAAGGGCAACAGCCTTTAGCTCTTGTTATTGCTTGCTCCGATTCGCGCGTGGACCCTGTATTACTTACTGATAGTCACCCCGGTGACCTTTTTGTTATTCGTAACGTGGCCAATCTTGTGCCCCCTTATTCGCCGGATAAAAAATTGCACGGGGTTTCTGCTGCTGTAGAATATGCTGTGCGTCACTTAAAATTGAAAGATATTATTGTGATGGGGCATGCCAATTGTGGCGGCATTCATGCTTTGCTGGATACCACCCATGAAGATGATGAATTTATCAGTGTTTGGATGCAAATTATTAAAAGAGCCAAAGAAGTGGTGGATACTGTTTTGCCCCACGCCAGTGAAGAAGAAAAATTACGCGAATATGAACAATGGGGTATACGCGTGTCGCTGGAAAATCTTATGACCTTCCCTTGGATTCGTGAAGGGGTGGAAAATGGTGAAATACATTTGCACGGATGGTATTTTGATTTAAATAACGGTGCCTTATATCGCTATGATGATGATACAGATGCCTTTGTTTCCATGGTAGGTTCTTGCCAAGGATTATAAAATTTTATAAAGCAAAAACCCCAAATTAAAGTAAAACTTTAACTTGGGGTTTTTTTATGCCCAATTTTTTAACTTATCTTCTATAAAAGCACATACTTGCGCATGTTCTGCCTTGCCTTGGTCATGTATGTGCATGGCTTCACCAAAGGCAAAGTGTATGGTGCGCTCAGGGTATACAGAGCCAAAATCTTTTATAAGTTTTCCCTGTGCCCAAGCATCGGTTTTGAGCGCTAAGGGTATAATGGGATAGCCGCTATTTTTGGCCAGTTTTACACCTATACTATTAAATTTTCGAGGATTAAACTCTGCAGAGCGTGTGCTTTGCGGAAAAATAATCATGGAAAGGCCGGCATCTAGGCGCTTTTTTCCTTCTTCCATAACCAGCTTTAAATCTTCGCGAGGGCTGCTGCGGCCTAAAACAATGACATCGCGCGTGGCTAAAACATCCTTAAAAAAAGGTACTTTCATAAGCGTATCTTTAATAACAAAGGTAACAGGGCGGCGCGGACGTATGATACCGGGCAAAAGAAAGGTTTCTAAGGTGCTCATATGATTACCCACAAAAATACATGGGCCTTGCACAGCGTCCACATGCTCAAGCCCTTCAATGTGAATTTGGCAGCCTACTTTTTCCATAACCTTTCCAAAGTTGACGCTTTCGTTGGCCCAAGTGGCATCGGTGCATTTACCCACTTTGGCTGCATAACATAAACGCCATACAGGGCCTGTGATGGCATGGGTATAAAAGGAAAGGTTAGGAAAATGTTGCGCCATAAAACTGATGGGAGACGGAGAAGATACATAAGAAGCGCCAAGGCCATAATGTGTATCAAAGACTTCTAAAGACTGTTGCATTTTTTCACCATATATTCAAAAAAACAAAATTAGTTTTGCGAGAAGTTTTTTTGTTGTTGCATTTTTTGCCACCACTGCGCAAGACGCGCTTCATCACCATTGTTGCGTGGTTGATAAAAACGTCTTCCTTGCAATTGTTGTGGTAAATATTCTTGATCTACCCAGCCTTGCGGATAATTGTGGGGATATTTATATTCCTTACCATAGCCCCATTCTTTATGAAGCTTTGTTACGGCATTGCGTAAATGTAGGGGCACAGGCTGTGGGCCTTGGGATGGGCTATCTCGCTGGGCTAAAAGATAGGCGGCATAGGTGCTATTGCTTTTACGCGCCAGCGCAAGGTATACCACCGTTTCTGCCAAGGGGATAAAGCCTTCGGGCATGCCCACAAATTCTATGGCTTGTTGACAGGCCACAGCCAAGGGGAGGGCGCCCGGGTCTGCCAAGCCCACATCTTCTGAGGCGGAAAGGATAAGCCTGCGGCAAATAAAGCGAGGGTCTTCACCGCCTTCCAAAAGGCAAGCTAAATAATACAGCGCCGCATCAGGATCACTGCCACGAATGGATTTAATAAGGGCAGAAGCCAGTTCATAATGGCTGTCACCGTCTTTGTCATGACGACTGAGAATTTCCGGTAAGCCTTTTTTGACTCTTTCAAGGCTACGTTCTTCTTCCGGCAATGCGGACACATATTCCACTAAGTTTAGCAAGGCGCGGGCATCGCCTCGAGCCACAGATACAAGCAATTCAATGACTTGCTCATGCAAAGTAATGTCTTGGGCGGCGGCGCCGCGGGTGGCAAGTTCTGTAAGCTCGGCCGTACCAAGGGTGCGTAAACGCAGTACATGTAAGCGCGAGAGCAGCTGACGTGTGACGCTAAAGGAGGGATTTTCCGTGGTGGTGGCAATGAGGGTTAATTCTCCGGATTCCACCAAGGGAAGAAAGAAGTCTTGCTGCGCCTTGGAGAAACGATGTAATTCATCCAGAATTAAAATTTCCATGCCATTGAGCTTACGACGTAATTGTTGCAAGCCTGCTTCCGGCGCACTGATACGTATATAATTCTGCGATTTGGCTTTAGCCAGCAAGAGAGCCAAAGTGGACTTGCCGCATCCCGGAGGGCCAAAAAAAAGTAAGGAGGGCAGACGCTTGGCATTCATAAGAGCGGTAAGGCGCTCTGTTAAATGGCTTTGGCCTACAAAAAAATCCATGGTATCGGGGCGCAAGCGCTCAGGTAAAGGCTGTTGTACGCTCATACTTAAGCCTTTTGAGGAAGCTGTGAAGCCCACCAGTGAATGCCAAGGCAAAGCAATGATGCTGTTTCGCAACGTAAAATTCTGTTGCCAAGACTGACGCATTGGAAATTATGCTGCGTAAAGGTGGTAATTTCTTGCGCAGAGAAGCCCCCTTCAGGGCCAATGGCATAAATGCTGGTGCCATCTTGGCCTGCCAGTTCCGGTGTAAGCATGGCTATACCGTCTTGCACTTCCCAAGGCAGGAATTTATGTTCAAAATGAGCGCTTTGCTGTACTAATTCTTGCACGCCGCCGCGTAAGACGCGCACAGCTGGTAGCCAAGGATTACGGCATTGCTTCATGGCGGCCACACATTGCCCTAGCCATTGCTCTTTGACCTCACTGGGCACCTTGCCTTGGCTGTGCTCCCCCTGCCAAAGCCATACTTCATGTACGCCCAGTTCCACGGCCTTTTCCATAAAAAAGCTACGCCTTGTGGCTTTGCTCCAGGCCAGAGCCATAATGGGTAAGGATTTTGGCCGAGGGAAAAACTCTTCTTCTAAAAGCTTAAGGCTGACCTCTTTTTTGCCCACCTTATCTATGCAAAAGAGACCTTGCTTGCCTTGGCCATCCAATAAATAGACTTCTTCACCGGCTTGTAAACGTAAAGCTCCTGCTAAATGACGCGCTTCTTGATCGCGTAAAAAACACAGCTCATGTGCAGCTGTAGGCCAACTTTCCGGGGCAAGATAAAAAGCGTGAGACATGATTAATCCTTGGTAGAGGGCGCAGCCAGCGAGGCATTGCGGGCTTTGCGCACAGCCACAAAAGTATCGCGCAAAGAGATAATTTTGCGGTAATTTTTACGAATTTCTGCACCTGCTACGGTGAGTTCCGTTTCCGGTACTTCAATATAGGTGCGCACCACATAGCGTATGGAGAGCACGGAATCAATAAGACCTATGATGGTATCCACAAGGTCAGGGAAAAAGTTTACTATTTCGTGGCTCAGCTCTGTTAGCAAGCTCACATAGCTTTGCATCATATATCTATAGCTTACGGAAACACCCTTCACATTGCGTTCGCGCAATTCTTCGAGTATGCGTACCTTTCTGGCTTGCTGAATATAGCCAAAACGCTCTTGCACTTCACGATACAATTCACGCATTTGCCCAAAAGCATTTTCCTTGGAGGGTGATTGCAAATAGCCATCCACCACCATGCTGACCTTGGCAAAAAAATCGTCACTATAGGAAATAATACGGCGCTGATGTTTGGTAAGCCATGTATAGAGAAATTTTAAACGCTTTTCTTCGGTATCAGTATTTTCAATAACTTCCGTTTTTTTATAGATAATACGACCCGTATATTCGCCGCGTACAATATCATTAAGGCGCAAAAACATATTGCTGCTATCTCTAATGATGTTTAAGCCTTCCAATGGACGCCCTGTTAAAGGGTGCAGCACTTCTTGGGAGGCTACGGATAAGGCGCGATCTTGGCGCACGTTACGCGCATTGTAGGCATGCTGGCGGTAGGTAACACGAATAATAACCACGCGATGCTCTTCATCTACAAAGTAACCGCCATCTTCGATGCTCTTGATGGCATCTTGCTGATCATTATCAAGGCCAATAAGGGCAATTTTCTCCACATGGGGATAGCGGCTGTGATCGCCATGGCCTATATAGGTGGTAATGGTTCTATCTGTTTGGCCTAAAACGCGCAGCATGAACTTTTCGCCCATTTTATGCAGTTTTCTGGCAAAAAGCGCACTGGAGGTACGTCTTTCCGATACCACAGGAAATCCATATAATTCCATAAGATATTGATAGACAAACATTCTATTACGTTCGTACATATCATTATCGCCATAGCGAAATTTCCCCATGCGCATGCCAAAGCGTTTGAGCTCACTGTCAATATCAGAGGGAAATGAGGCAAAAATACCGCTCAAATAAAATTGCTTAAAAGCATCCATGGAAAAAACATGCGCCCTATCAAGCCGCAATAAATAGGGCATAAGCATAGGATAATAATCCAATAAGGACGTATCTAATCGTCCGCAATCTTGCCTAAAGGATTCATGTATGGCCCTTGGTAAACGCGAAGCCATGGTTTGTAGATTATGCTTTAAGATGGGCTCTTCTAAAGGACAAAAAGCCCCTTCGCCCGTATCGCTGGCATTGAGCAGAGGATGTAAGGTATCGTATTGAAAAATTTCAGAAAGGTAGGAAAGAGGACGCGCAAAGGCCACCAAGGAAAAACCGGGAAGATTGGTATATTCCCACATGTCATTATCAAAGGAGGGTAAGAGCTCGCGCCCTTCCACTAAAGGATAATTTTTACAAGATTGGTAGGGTTTTACAAGACAATGGCGAATATGTACAGCATTAAGGAAGTTATAGAGCTCTTCCAAAGAAGTAAGCTCTATATAATCCTTAAACGAGGAATGATCCTTCCAAGGTAATCCATTCTTGGTGAAAATTTTTTTCCAAGAGATCATATTGTCCTCAAAAATAATGACTTAACAGGTCGCTAAATAATTACCCTTTGCCAAAAAATTATATACTTCAAAGCTTATGAACGCGGCTGTAAGGCTTTGGAAACAAAGTGTAAAGCTTCGCTGTATAAAGAATCACCTGCGTATGGAGTCAGCACGCGTGTTCTATTAACACCAACCATTAAGGAAATAATAACTTGTGCGGTATCGCCTATGTGGATATTTTTATCAATACTGCCATCTTGTACGCCCTTGGCTAAACAGGATTCCAGCTCTTGGGATACTTGTTGAAAGCTGCTGGTCATAATTTCTCTGTCTGTGGTGGTTTTCATATCACTATAGGGTGAACAGCGCACCAAAACCAACCAATGAGAATTGGCATCAATGGAAAAATCTAAATAGGCCTGACAAAAATGAAGTACTTTTTCATAGCCAGTGCCTTCTTTGGCAGTGGCAGCGCGTAAAACCTGCAAAAAGTTTTCTAGCACATCTAAGCCAGCAGCAAGAAAGAGCTTTTCTTTGTTACCATAATGGTGGGTTAAAAGTCCTAAGGCAACACCTGCTTTTTCAGAAATTTTTTTAAAGGTGGTCTCAACATAACCATATTCACCAAATAATTCTTTAGCGGCCGTAAGTAACGCGTCTTTTTTAGACTTTTGCATTGTCTTCTCTCATTTCTCACAAATATATACTATGATGCCTTTATGCAGTATGCTGAGTATTGCTCTCACTAAGACCCCATAAAGTATGTAGAATATAGGTTTTATGCCAAGGTGTCAATACGCTTTACCAAGGGGGAAATGAGTTTATTCTTGTGTGGTAAAAGTGTAAAAAGCTAATGTAAACATGCATATACTTATACATACGCCAAAGAAAAATACCCAATTATAGGTACCATGCCAAAAGAGAAAACCGCATATAAAAGGGGCAACACTTTGA
The DNA here is from genome assembly GCA_964367875.1 of uncultured Desulfovibrionaceae bacterium. Classification (GTDB taxonomy): domain Bacteria; phylum Desulfobacterota; class Desulfovibrionia; order Desulfovibrionales; family Desulfovibrionaceae; genus CAYJAD01. The sequence goes on from CAYJAL010000014.1 coordinate 18,051, forward strand.
GAAAGGCGTAAGATGGTGCCATTAACAGCCATAAGCGCTCCGCGAGCAGATAAGGGCGCCACTGCACTTAAGGAGGTCATGGTGATGGGGTAGAGCAAGCCTTGCCCCATGCCATAGCATAAAATGGGCAGGGTTAAAGCCCAATAAGACCAGGTGTAAGGCCAGAAAAGCAGTAAAAGCATGGCTAATACGAAGAAAAAAGCCCCGCAGCAAGCTATAATACGTGGTGAAAAGGCTTGGGTAATGGGTGCTAGAAAAAGCGTGGCTAGAACCGTACCCAAGGAAGACAAAGCAAAAAGAAAGCCAATTTCCATGGGAGAAGCTGCATAAAATTGTGTAGATAGCAGGGGGAAATAGCTAATAAGAGGGCCGTACAGTACGTAAAAAGCGCAAAAAGTAATACCAAAATGAAAAAGTGTGCGCGGATGTATAAGGTATTTGCGCACATCCTTCATATATTTTTTCATATCGCCCTTTCTTTCATGTGGCGCAATGGGGGTATAGATGGTTAAAAGGGCCAAGGGCAGCGCCAATAAGGATAAGCGCAATGTCCAAGGCCAGCCCATTTCGCCCAAAAGGCCGCCAAGGGCAGGAAAAATGGCTGCGCCGAGGCTTAAAGCTGTGGCGGCATAGCCCATGATGCGTAAGCGTGCTGTATTATCGGTATAACAATCCCCTACAATGGTGCTGTAGAGTACCCCAAGACTGCTGGCGCCTATACCTTGCAGTACACGCCAAAAGAGCAGGCTTTGTATATCTTGCGCAAAAGAAGCGGCAAAACCGCCCAAGGCAAAAAGCACCAGACAGGGCGCTAATACGGTTTTTCGTCCCCATCTATCGGATAAAATACCGCAAATGGGCGCAAAAAGTATGCCCGGTAAGGTAAAGGAATAAATAAGCACACCCAGCATGGTGGCATCTAAGTGCATATCCTTGGCCATGGCAGGAAGCACAGGCAAGGTAACGGCAATACCCATAACGCTCATAAGCGCCGTACCAAAAATAAGACAGCGCCGCGCCCATTCTGCCCTAGAAAGTAGGCCAGATGAGAAGGGAAGCATTAAAATGTATATCCTTTAGATACAGAACCTTGCGCTAATTGCGCTTTATGATTGTGCGCTTTTTTTTCTAAGCTTTGACCCAGAGCTAGTCTTTTGCTTTGTGCCTGTGTTTTGCTTTGTGTAGGCGCTTTGGGAGGGCTACTTTTTTTCGCTTTGGCTGTATTTTTAGGCAGCTTCACTTCTTTGGCGGCAAAAGCGCTTAAGCATTGCAAACGCGTGGCTACCAAGGCGTATAAAGAGCCCTTGGTAAAGCTATCATCTTTGCGCCTTTTGCCTGCTGTTAAGCCTGTGAGTAATTCTAAGGCTTCATCAATATGCTTAATAGGATAGATGGCAAATCTTCCCTCTTGTACCGCTTCCATGATACGCGGTGACAGCATAAGATTTTCCACATTATCATGGGGGATAAGCACCCCTTGTGTGCCGGTAAGCCCATGGCGATGGCATACATTGAAAAAGCCTTCTATCTTATGGCTCACACCGCCCACAGCCATAATTTGTCCCGATTGATTAAGCGCTCCTGTAAAGGCCAAGTCTAAACGCACAGGCACTTCAGCTATGGCAGAGAGCAAGGAGACCAGCTCCGCACCGGAGGCAGAATCTCCCTCAATGCCGGCATAGCATTGTTCAATACAAATACTGCCGGTAAGCACAATGGGATGACGGCGAGCAAAAAGCGCCGTCAAATAGCTTTTTAAAATCATGATGGCCTTGGTATGGATGGGGCCGCCAAGCTCTGCTTCGCGCTCAAGGTCTATAATACCCCCATGTCCCACACCTACGGTACAAGAAATTTGGTGAGGCAGACCAAATTCAAAATCCCCATGCCCTGTGACAGAAAGGCCATTTACCAGACCCACAGCCTGACCGGAAGTACGCACCTTAATAATATTGCGGTCGTATTCCTCTAAGAAGACATCTTGCACTAAATTAGCGCGATAATGTTTATCATCGGCGGCTTGTTGTAAGAGAGCAGCATTGACTTGCTCCTGCCCTTGCTGTGCAGCTAGTGCGGAAGCTTCCATCATAATTTCGCGCAATAAGGGGAATTTTAAGCTTAAGCGGCGCTGATCTTCTACCAAGCGCGAACCGTAGTCCACTAGCCATGCCAAAGCGCTTTTATCAAAGGTGGGCAGGGCAGTATTTTTAATTATTTGCTGTAAACGCTGTAAATAATAGCGTATATTTTGCGCATTGCGCTCTGCTTGCTCAGATAGATGCGCCTTAATACGGAATAGCTTAGAAAAACGTTCATCGCCTTCTAAAAGGGTTTCGTAAATACCTTCGCTGCCTATGAGAATAACTTTTACATGCAGATCAATACGTTGTGGTTCTATGCTCTTGGTTCTGGCAGCGCTTTCTTGCCCTTCGGTGGCATCTTCGATGCGAGAAAAGCCAGAGCGTAAGGAGCGCAATAAGCCTTCCCATGCTTGAAAATGCTGCAAAATATCTTCAATGCGAATGACCAGATAGCCGCCATTGGCCTTATGTAAGGATCCGGATTTGATAAGAGAAAAATCTGTAATAAGAGCGCCCATTTCAGATTCTCTTTCAATACAACCCAGTAAATTACTTACTGTGGGATGCTCCTCAAAAATAAGCGGCGCCCCCTTAGTCTTGGTATTATCCACAAAGACATTGATATCATAGCGCCCCATATCCGGTTCATTTTGCATGGCATGGGAAAGATCCATACCCAGTGGCCCAGCCCCTTGGCCGGAAAGCGCATCACGAGCGGTGAAGGAATCTAAATTATCCAGCACATCTTGGTGAAAAGCATCGAGATATTTTTTCAGTGTTTCGTCAGGATGTTTGCGAACAAAATTTTCTTGAAGCGGCTTAAGAATTTTCTCTAGCATGCGCACAGCTACGGTGCGTTCCAGCGCTTTTTCATTTTCGCGCAACTCTTGTTCTTCACGCGTAAGATGGCGCATATGGCCGCTCATGGTATTCATAAGGGCGTCGGCTTTACGCTTAAACACTTGACGCACTTCTGTTTCTAAATGCTCAAATTCCTCTTCGCTTAAGCGTTTGCCTTCCACAAGAGGGTACAGGGTAACGCCGCCGCCATCGTCCACATCAAGGCTAAAACCTTTAGCCTTGGCCAATTCATTCATGCGCTTTAAAATGGCAGATTTTGACTCTTGGAAGGCGTCTAATATTTTAGAACGGCTGGTAATATAGAGCTCAGTTTCAAAATGGCGTGGCAATTCTTTACGAATTTTATTCACCACATCTTGAAGCAATTTTTTTAGAACGCGTCCTTGCCCTGCTGGCAAGCGCAATAAAATGGGCTTATCTGCATCGGCAAAATTATATAAATAGATAAGATCCGCCGGCGTGGCCGCTTTGCGAGCATGGGGCAAAAGGGTTTCTCGCACCATATAGGAACGGCCCAAATGCGCTCCACCGCACAGATACACATTGTATCCCTCATGCTGCATATACAAAGCCAATTCCATGGCTTTTAAGGCGCGAGGTTGCAACATATGCTTAGCCCCATTTCTGGGGGTGGGAATATGGTCGCTACTTTCCCACGGAATATGCTTCATATCCGTGGCAATGTTTAATTTATGTGCGGGGATAACGCTAATGTTTGCCATAAAGTCTCAAATATTATTTTTCTGTGTCGGTGTAGAGGGCGCGTAAAATTTCTGCGGCGCCCTTGGCCAGCATGGTGTCTGCTAAGGTTTTACCCGCTTGTGCCGCTTGATCGGCCGGTGCGGTGATGCTTTCGCGCAAAATATGTGTTCCGTCCACATGTGCCACAAGGCCTTCTAAAGTAAAGGTATTGTCATCATGCAAAATGGCATGTCCGGCAATGGGCACCTGACAGCCGCCTTCAAGGCCGGCCAAAAAGGCACGCTCTGCCGTAACGCACACTCTGGTGCCGGCATCTTCAAAAAAGCGTAAAGCTTGCAAAACATCTTCTCTATCAGCGCGGCATTCAATGCCAAGAGCCCCTTGACCTACAGCAGGTAAAAAGGTGTTGCTTTCTAAGGCAAACATATGCGGCGCGCTTAAATTCAGCCTTTTTAGTCCGGCGCCTGCCAGTACAATGGCGTCGTATTGGCCTTCCAGCAATTTGCGTAAACGCGTATCCACATTGCCGCGTAAGGAAGAAATGCGTAAATCAGGGCGCAATGCCAAAAGCTGCGCTTGTCTGCGTAAAGAAGATGTGCCCACATGTGCTCCTTGGGGCAAGGCATCAAGGCTTTCATAATGTACGGAAAGGAGGGCATCGTTGGGGATTTCGCGCTCAGGAATGCAGCCAAGCACTAAGCCTTCGGGGAGTTCCATGGGAACATCTTTCATGCTGTGCACAGCAATATCAGCAGAATTATCCAGCAAAGCTTCTTCAATTTCTTTTACAAAAAGCCCTTTACCGCCCACTTTGGCCAAGGGAACATCTAAAATAATATCGCCCTTGGTTTTAATTTGCTTAAGAGAAACTTCAATACCGGGGTATTGCTTTTCAAGGCAGGTTTTCACATGGTGCGCTTGCCATAGGGCTAGCTGGCTTCCGCGAGTGGCAATGGTGCATTTTTTCATAAATTTATCCTTATATATGCCTAATATATATTTTTAATGGCAAGTTGCGCAATTGCCGCCGCTACAGCCGCCGCATTTACTTGTTCCGCTGCTTGGCGCTGCCATACCGTCTCCACCATTGCCACCGCCATTGCAACCGGCACGCTGCACACAAGGGCGAGACATAAGTTTTTGACATTGAGACGCGCCGCAATGAGCACAGCTGGGTAATTCATCGCCAAAGACTATTTCTTCAAATTCGCGATGACATTTAGAACAAAAATATTCATAAATAGGCATGTTCACTCCATAAAACAATATTTTTACTATCTGTATTACTGTGCGTAAAATCAGATATTTTCTTGATCTAATTGTAACTCTTTAACATTTTTAAAGAGAAAATAATCCACAAGGTGACACAGCATGTGCCCTGTGGCAATGTGTAACTCTTGCACCAAGGGGGTACATGCGTGAGGTACGGGCAGCAAAATGTCACATAAAGGGGCCATTTGTCCAGTGTCGGCCTTGACATTTTGCGCTAAATTTTCAGTGACGTCGGCATTTTTTGTTCCCACAAGGCCTATGGTATGCAGTCCCATGGCCTTAGCTACACCCAGCGCCGCCAGCACATTGGGGCTGGTGCCGGAAGTGGATATGCCTATAAGCACATCACCTTCTTTGCCTAAGGCTTGTACTTGCTTGGAAAAAATTTGCTCAAAGCCAAAATCGTTAGCTATGGCAGTGAGTACAGATGTATCGGTAGTTAAGGCAATGGCAGGTAGGGGAGGTCTATCCAGTAAAAAACGATTGACCAATTCTCCGGCTATATGCTGCGCATCGGCAGCGCTGCCACCATTACCGCATAAAAGCACCTTGCCACCTTGTGCCAAGGCTGTGGCCATAAGGCGAGCGGCGTTTTCTATATCTTGGCTATATTTGGCAAAATATGTTTGGCGCAGGTGCATACCTTGTTCTGCATATTCACGCAAAACATCTTGGGCACTGGGCAATACCTTGCCCATATGGTCATCTTGTAATGTCCACGAGAGTGTGTTTTTCACGCTATGCCCCCCACCTAAATATGCTTGCACGTTATACTGAGTCTCATGTACCTGTACAACATATGTATATAGAGCATGTTTTGCATTCTGACAAGATGCCCTTTACGTACTTTCTCGGCGTTTCTTTGTTGGTTCATAAGCGCTATCTTGTGAAAAGATACCCATAAAATTCTTGAACTAGGATAAAAATTTCGCTATTCTGTGGGCATGAGTAGCACCCAAAAAAATCTTCATCTTCTCATCATTGTTAAGGTAAATAATGATACGGCATCGGCCCTGGCTTTGCGTATTGGCGCGTGGCTCAAAGCTCAAGATCACGCCGCAACCATTGTGGATGATGTGAATACCATTGAAAAATATAAGCAAGATAGCTTTGATTTTGTACTGGTTTTAGGGGGAGATGGAACCATGCTGGGGGCAGCGCGCGCCTTTGCAGAAAACCCCACCCCTCTTGTGGGCATTAATTTTGGTAAGGTAGGCTTTTTAACAGAACTTACTACAGAGAATTGGGAGCAGGGCCTAAGTACCATTTTGGAAGGCAAGCATACTGTGCTCAAGCGTATGGCCCTTGGCTGGAAGGTGTATCGTCAAGATGCTGTTATTCATAGCGGTTATGCCATCAATGATCTGGTGCTCAATCGCGGTGCTCTTTCGCGCGTGATCACCCTAGATGTACGCGTAGAAACAGAATCCATTGGTGTTATCCGTGCTGATGGGCTTATTATTTCATCACCGGTGGGCTCCACAGGCTATGCCGTTTCTGCCGGTGGCCCCTTGGTGCATCCGGCCAATAATGTTATTGTTGTTACGGCCATTTGTCCGTATTTGTGTAATTTTCCGGCCATGGTGTTACCAAGCACCATGCCGGTGCAAGTTTTATTGCGTCAATCCTCCACCAAAACCTATGCCACCATTGATGGGCAAGAGAGCTTACCCTTACAAACCCATGATCTTGTGGAAGTTTTTTGTGTTCCAGAAGCAGTGCTTTTTGCGCGTATTGGCGCAGAGCAGTATTTCACCCCTTTGCGTGAGCGCGGTTTTATTCATGGTTTACAATAATAGTAAGTAGGTATTGTATGAAAAGTGCCATCCAAGTTTCTTATAATAATGAAGTCTTTTTAGGCAAAAATATGTATTTTGATGCTTGGTTGTATAACTTTATGATAGAAAATAATTTTGCCTACCATATGAATAAAGATTTGGTGGCCTCGCCTGAGCAATTGGCCTTCATGGTAGCCCTTGAAGATAATGAAGTGTATATTCCTTGCTCAGAAGAGCATTTTCAATTTCTCACACAGCCTCAAATGACGCAACAATTGCGCAAGCAATACGCCAGAGTATGGCTTACGGTGGTAAAAATGCTGCGTTCTTTTGAACCGCAAAGGGCAGTTCGCCGTCGTGTGTTGGCTTTTTGCCGCTATAGATTTCGTCAATTTATCAAAAATCATGTGGTCTTACCCTCCAGAGCCATGAAGCGAATGACAAGCCTTATGGCTGCGCAAACTGGTGTTGATGACCCTTGGTTGCATTTGCGCCAAAAAGATAATGCCTTGGCGCATGAGATTTTTACATCCTCCGCTTTGCAAACAGCCTTGCATAAAGTGCCGCAAAATTTTGCCATCAATAAAGATATTTCTTCCTTACGAGAAGAGATTGATAGTATTGAAATTGCACGCCTTATGTATTTATCTGCCAATTCAAGAGCCTTACTCAAAAATACGCCTTCCCCCTTAGAGTGGCAAAATATTCTTGAAAACCTTAAAGTATCACATGAACCTTTGATGACTTTACTTGGCAATGAAAAAGACGAAGCGAAAACCATTTTATTTTTACCTGATACCAGTGGTGGTTTTGTCTTTGATATGGCTTTATTACAGCGCTTACAGCGTATGGGGCATAAAATTATTGTAGCCTTTAAAAAAGGTTTTTATTTTTACGCCCCCACCATGCAGGATGTGGAAAGCGATCCCATTTTGCACGAGCTTTTGGAAGGAGCCTCCCTTGTACGCGAGCCTGCCATAAGCAAAAATTATTTATTAAAACTTTTGCGCCAATCATCCTTAGTATTTATTCATGATGGAACCAGAGAGCGCCTTAATTTGTATCGTACCAATGTGACCTTTGCCAGAGCTTGGAAAGAAGCCGATGTGATTTTAGCCAAAGGCTGGCGCAATGCGGAAATTTTAGTGCAAAGTTCGCAAGAGTATACACGCGATATCATTTGCTATTGGGCTGATAAAGAAGGAAATTGCACTGTGAAGGCCAAAGCTCGCGCAAGGCATATTCGCAAGCTTAGTGAAGTGGATATTCGCGAAAGGGCAGAGGGTATTATTGCCCAAATGCGTAAGGCTCATAAAGAGGGTAAAACGGTGATGTTTTATTCCTGCATTATTGGCAGCATTCCTGGGCAAGAAAATACGGCCATAGCCTTGGTGCGCGCTTTTGTGGATAATTTACGGCAAAAGCTTGATGATATTTATATTGTTAACCCTGCCGAACAAGCTCCCGAGGGTATGGATGGGGATGATCTTATGTATATGTGGGAGCGTGTACAAAGAAGTGGCTATATTCATGTCTGGCGTTTTCAGACAGTTCAGGATATAGAAGATAGCTTCGCTTTGCTTGGAAGAAAGGTTCTTCCGGCATGGGCTGGAAAAGATGCAACCTTTTCTACCGGATGCACCAAGGAAATGCACATTGCTAAGGATGTACAAAGACGTAATCCCGAAATGCAAATTATTGGGCCGGACAAAGAAAAGTTTTTTCGCCGTAATAATTATGGTGTTGGTAAATATTTTGATGCGCGTATTTAAAGGGAGTATTTCATGGCTACATATGAAGCCGTTATAGGTTTAGAAGTTCACGTTCAATTGGCTACACAATCCAAGCTTTTTTGCTCTTGTTCCACAGCTTTTGGGCAAAGTTCCAATGCCCATGTGTGTGAAGTTTGTTCCGGCATGCCGGGTTCTTTGCCTGTGCTCAATGGCCGCGCCGTGGAATACGCCGCCAAAGTAGGGCTTGCCACCGATTGCACCGTGAATCTTTCTTCTATCTTTGCCCGTAAAAACTATTTTTACCCCGATTTACCCATGGGTTACCAAATTTCACAATTCGATAAGCCCATTTGTGAGCATGGAAAATTGGAAATAGCCCTTGGTGATAGCAAGAAAGTTATTGGCATCACACGCATTCATATGGAAAATGATGCCGGTAAAAATATTCATGATGCTCATGAAAATGCCAGCTTTGTGGATTTAAACCGTGCCGGTACCCCTTTAGTAGAAATCGTATCCGAACCGGATATGCGTAGCGCCGAAGAAGCCGTGGCCTATCTTAAAGCCTTACACGCCATTGTTACCACCCTTGGTATCAGCGATGGGAATATGGAAGAAGGTTCCTTTAGATGTGATGCCAACGTATCCATTCATAAGCCGGGAACGCCTTTTGGTACTCGCGCAGAGCTCAAAAACCTTAACTCTTTCCGCCATGTGCAAAAAGCCATTGAGTACGAAATTTCTCGTCAACACGATTTACTTGAAGATGGCGAAGAAGTTGTTCAAG
>CAYJAL010000015.1:0-26667 GCA_964367875.1 uncultured Desulfovibrionaceae bacterium
GTCAAGAGAGGCCCTATGTGTAGTAAATTTCAAGTGAAGTAGGAGATACCGTGAATAATCAAGAAAACCATGGCACCGGACGTGCTGCAATGATTGATTCCTTGCTAAAACAAAGCAAGGGCACGGATATCCCTGTTTTAATTAAGGCCAAGGAAATGGCCAAGAAGGCTGTTTCTGAGGAGCCATCCAACGCAAATCTTGCAGCGCTCCAGCGTGTCTCAAAAATGCTGGAGAACGCAGAAATGACTACAGAACCAGAAGTTCAAACAAACTTAAAGGGCGTAAAAGATGTACTTTTATATATTCAGAATGACCTTGGGCGTAAGGTAAAGCAAGCAAAGCTTTATCAAGATATAAAGAAAGGTCTGCTTCGGCGAGATAAACTGGGCGGTTTTTCCCGGCGTGAGGTGGATAAATATGCCACCACGCTCCCCATGGTGGAAACGCCTGAGCATGTGACCCGTGAATTGTGGGATGCGCAGCGTCGGAAAGACGAAGCTGATATTCGTATTAAAGAGGCCGATGCTAGACGTAAAGAGCTGGCAGTGTCTGTGGCAGAGGGCAAGCTCATTGAGCGTGATATTGTTGACCAAGAACTGGCGGCGCGAGCGGTGACCTTAAACGCGGCTCTCAAGACAGCTATGGAAGCAAGGGCTTTGGAGTTTATTCAGGCCGTGGGCGGCGAGCCAAAGCTGGCGCACCATTTTTTGGGTATTGCGGATAGTGTTGTGGACGATTGTTGCAATCGTTATGCACAGCCCATGGAAATTGAGGTAACGTTAGATGCAAGCCTTGAAGACGATGACGAAGGTGTCAATTCTGACACAAAATAAGGGGGAAAAAAGCGAGCGTATTGTTGTAAGCGATGCGCTCGCGTGGCTCCCGCCTGCCATGCGCCGTGCTCTTGGTACAGGGTACAGCTTTCGCTTTTCTGCGCCTGAGCGTGTGGTGTTGCGTAGGCAGAAATACCTCACGCCTTCTGTGTGGGCAGAGAAGCGGCGCGTGGTGCGCATGTCTTCTTTGCCCGGCAGATGGCAAAATCTTTTTACGCCATACCTTACAGGGCTTATGGATGCGGCGCGTTTTCCCGGTGTGCAAACGGTGATTTTGTGTAAGACGCCGCAAACGGGTGGCTCTGAGGCAGGTTTGAACATCCTTGGGCAAATGATTGAAATGTCCCCGGGGCCGGCTATGGTTGTTTTCCCTGACGAACTCACTGCCAAGGAAAATTCCAAGGATAGAATTTTACCCATGATACAGGATTCTCCAAGGCTGCGCGGCTATATGTCCGGCTCAGTGGATGATGCTTCAAGCATTCGCATAAATTTGAAGCATATGCCCATTTACCTTGGTTGGTCTGGTTCTGTATCACGCCTTGGCAATAAGCCCATCCGTATTTTGATATTGGATGAGCTTGATAAATATCAAAACCCTAAAAAGGAAGCATCGTCTGAGTCGTTGGCAGAAAAGCGTACTACCACATGGAAATCACGCCGTTTTATTTTTAAGATTTCCACGCCTACCACGGAAGATGGCCCCATATGGCGAGCCTTCACCGAGGAGGCGCACGCGCGTTTTGATTTTCATGCCATATGCCAAAAGTGCGGTGCATCGCAGCAAATGACCTTCGCTAATATTGGTTGGCCAGAAGAGGAAACAGACCCGGAGAAGGTGGCTTCAGACAGGCTTGCGTGGTATGAATGTGCCCATTGTAAGGGGCATTGGTCGGATGCTGACCGAGATTTAGCCGTTCGCGCCGGCTTTTGGGTGGAGCGTGTGAGCGGTCTGGAGCTCTTTGCGCATTTGCACCAGCACGGCCCTGTGAAGCTCGGCTTCCATTTACCTTCATGGTACTCGTATTTTGTGTCCCTGTCAGAAGTGGCAGGCTCGTATTTAAAGCATAAGAAAAGTGGGCGCATTGAGGACTTGAAAGAATTTTCCAATCAATACTGCGCGGAGCCGTGGCAAGAAGAATATGCGCTGCGCTCTGAAGATGCTATTCTTTCCTTGTGTGATGACAGGCCGCGCGGTGCTGTTCCGGCCATGCGCGATGGTTTGCCGCGTGTGGCTTGCCTGCTTGCCGGCGTGGATACACAAGGTGAAAACGAAGAAAAAGGGCACTTCCGTTATGTCATTCGTGCCTTTGGCTATGGGGATATGGAAGAAAGCTGGCTTGTGCAGTCTGGGGTGGTTCCATCCTTCGCGGCGCTTAATGAAGTGCTGTGGAAAAATGTGTACCGCGACGCTGATGGGCACGAGCATAAGGTTCGTGCTTGTATGATTGACGCCATGGGACGGCGTACTAAAGCTGTATATACATGGTCTATTAAGCATCGCGGTAGGGCTTTCCCATGGCAGGGGGTGCATTCTATGACGCAGCCTTATACGCCCTCACCGCAAGAGTACTTTCCGGACGTTCGGGGAAATAAAGTGAAAATACCGGGCGGGCTTAACTTATGGCGTTGTGACACGAAGTTTTTTAAGTCGGACTTATCGCATAAGCTCAGCATCATGCCTGATGACCCGGGGGCTTTTCATCTGCATTCTAATGGGGCAGGGGAGCTGGAGCAATACGCTAGAGAAATGTGCGTTGAGGTCTGGGACGATGATAAACAAAATTGGATAAATCCTAAGCGCCGGGCTAACCACTATTGGGACTGTGAAGTCATGGCCCTTGCCCTGGCTTATATTTTAGATGTGCGTAAGGTTCCTGTGCCTAATGGGCAAGAGCCAAAAGTAAATAAGAATACTCGTAGGCAACAGCCTCTTCGGGGAAATTCAATAAATAGATTTGGGAGGTAGTACATGGATTTGCACGACAGATTGAATTGGCAGCAGGCTTGCGAAGTGCTCGGATGTAGTAAGTCAACACTATATCGTCTTGTTGATAAGGGAGTTTTGCAAGCATATGGTGCTGGTAGCCGGTGTCGCTGGTATAGCCGTAAAGAATGTTTCCAGTATTTACAGATGAATACTATAAAAAAGAACTAAGATAGTCTTTTTTTAGTTGAGTAGTTGGTTTTCATATGTTGACAGTGTTTTTAAGTTCGTATACGTTTTTTGTTGGTGTATTTAAAAATGTACAATTACTAGAATGATTTGGATTATTAAAGTGTATTATACAATGTGGTGAATGATGAATATTTTTGAGTATATAAAAAGTAAAGTATTAAAGCAGAGAAATGAAGAAGAGGAATATGAAAAAGCTTTGTATGAATACTTTGCTAAAGAAAGAGAGCGTTATTATAATGTATTGATGCATCAAACAGAGCAGTATGATAAGCATGTTTTTATAATTTCTGGCGTGTTGTTTAATGTAGTCATAATTTTTATGGATAAGATTGTTCCTTTTAAGGTGTCTTTTTTTCCGTACTTGTTGATTTTGTCTATTGTTCTTTTAGCCTTCTCGATGATTTTTACTTTAGTTTCGTTTTTTGTAAGTGCTTATGAGTCAAGGCGTTCAATAGAAGCAGTAGATTATAGTCAGAAAAATGAAGAAGACCTTCTTCAAGTTTATGAAAGGTTTAAAGTTTTAAATGGAAACCTTGTTCCTAGTTTAAACTTTCTTTCTCTCTTTTCAGTTGTTGTTTCTATACTAATGCTAACTTTTTATATTTCTACGAATTTATTTATGGCTGATGAAATTATAAAAGCAGAAAAGATAAGTAATTCAGTAAATGTAATTGATTGTGTTTTTAAATCACATTGATTTAAATAAAATATAGGAGAGTGTGTGATGTTGTCACAATTACCTTTCATAAAAATTCGGCTAGAAAATAGGCCTCCAGCGAAGGGAGAGTGGACGCCTCCTCCTTCACCTCCCCCTAGACCGCCTGCGACAAAAGGAATGCCGCCAATAAAACCCTCTGCTCCGCCAAGGCCTCCGTCAAAACCTCCATCAAAGCCACAAACTTCTTAATGAAAGTCTTCAAGTGATTCTTGAACAGATATAAAGTTCACAGGGAATCACTTGAAGATTTTTTGTAAAAAATAAAATTCTTTTCTCAGTATTCCCACTACTCCCAGTGTTCCCAGACAAAGCCTTTCCTTCGTGCTAAGTGATAGTCTATGACTAGCATTTGGACAAAGGAAGAACTCCACTCATTACTTGCCGACTGGAAGGCTGCCTATAGGGCGGCATCCACAGGCAAATCTTACTCCATCGGAGGGCGTACTCTTACGCGCCAAAACCTTTCCGAAATACGTGACCAGCTAGATTTTTTAGGTCGTGAACTGCGTGCGCTTGAGCATGGTTCGTCCTTGCAAGTGCGAAGGGCCGTGGTGATTCGATGAAAGGCATGTGGAGTAAAGCTATGCAAGCCATCGGCTTTGGCGGGAGCAGAGTAGCTCAGCCCAGTCGTGATGCAGGTACATTTCGTGGCTCGCTTGCCGGGTGGCATGGGCCACAAAGCCATAGTAAGGCTGATGAAACACGCGAGCGTGAGGTTATGCAGCGCCGCATGGCTGACCTTTTTACCAATGATTGGGCAGCTCGTAGTGGCGTTGATACCATTGCCAATAATGCCGTGGGCACCGGCCTTGTGCCGCAAGTGCGTCCTGCTGCAAAGCTTCTTGGCATTTCTGGGCAACAAGCACGAGATTTTGCCCATGAGGTTGAGTGGTATTGGAATGTGTGGACAAAAGAAGCACACTTTGCCAAAGGCTTGCATTTTTCAGACTTGCAACATCTTGGCATTCTCACATTGCTCAAATTTGGCGAGATGCTGCATGTCCCTGTAATGCTTTCTGAGAAAGAACGTATTGCGGATAGTCGCACTTTTTCTCTTTGCTTGCAAAATCTTGCGCCGCAAAGGCTTTTGACGCCATCTGATTATATTCATAATTCCAGTGTGCATGATGGCGTGCATATGTCGGCCTTTGGTAAACCCTTGGGCTACTATGTTGCTTTGCCAAATGCTGCGGAACGCGGAGTTTTACTCAATACATCTACCACCAATCCACTTTCCTCTGATTGTGTGTACGTGCCGGCTCGCGTAGGTCATAGACCCGGCATATTCCATCTATTTAGAAATGATACCGATGAGCAAGTGCGCGGTGTTTCGCCACTGGCCACAGGGGCACGACTGTTCCGCCATCTTGCTGATGCGCTGGATTATGAATTGTATGCTCAAGTTATTGCGGCAGCCTTTCCTGTATTTTTTGCCAATGAGCATCCACCGGCATCGAATATTCCTTATAGCTCTTTGGCCGATGGGGGCGCATCTGAGGAAAAGGCTCCCGAGATTGCACCGTATCAAAACATTGAACCCGGCTCTATGCTGTATGGCGCTGTGGGTGAAAAGCCCGAAATCTTAGAAAGTAAGCGTCCTTCGCAGAACTTTGTGGCTTTTGTAGAAATTATTTTACGTGCCCAAAGTGCCTGTCTTGGCATTCCTTATGAAAGTTTAAGTAAAGACTTTTCAAAGACTAATTATTCCTCTGCCAGAGCCGCGCTTAATGAAGCGTGGAAGACCTACCTCTTTTATCGTCAATGGTTTGCTCGTCTATATTGCCAGCGTATTTTTGATATGTTTCTTGAGGAAGCATATTTACGCAATATTATTAGTTTTCCAAAGTCTAAACACGGCTTTTATGAAGCTCGTCATATGTGGTCTAACACTCGCTGGGTAGGACCTGCGCGTGGCTTTGTTGACCCGGTCAAAGAAATCAATGCCACTGTTATGGCATTGGATAATAAATTGATGACGTATGGCGAAGCTTGGGCAGAACGAGGCGGCGATTTTGACGAAGGTTTGGAAGTTATGCGTGAAGAAAAGCAGCGCATGGCAGACTTATTACCGTCTACGGAGGGTTTGAATAATGAATAGCTTGTGGGCCTTATCCCTTCAAATGGCGGAAGGCGTCATTCGTGCCTTATACGCGGAAAAAGACCGCGAACCGGTGGCAAGTCTGCCTCCGGCTTATGGGGAGCAAAAAGACGGCTACACTGTGCGTAATGGTGTGGCTGTAGTGTGCATTGGTTTGCCTATTACCCGCAGCGATGTTGTTTCCCTTTGGACAGGTAGTCGCCTTGCTTTGGGGCAAGATAGCATTCGTAAAAGCTTAATGGCAGCGTATGCCGATACTGCCGTGCATACCATTTTGCTTTCTATAAATTCTCCGGGTGGCGTTGTGCATGGCACTAAGGAGCTTGCTGACTATATAGCAGCTTCACCTAAGCCCATGGCTACCTATGTGAACGGTCTTTGTGCGTCTGCTGCGTTTTGGATTGCTTCTGCCACAGGACGTATCTTTGCTCCCAAGACTGCCAGCGTAGGCTCCATTGGTGTCATTCAAATCCATGCAGATTACAGCAAAATGTATGAGAACTTTGGGGTTACATTTACGCCTATTACTGCCGGTACATATAAGGCCGTGGGCTCTGATAGCAAGCCTCTAAGTGATGAGGACAGAGCGTATTTACAAGGGCATTTGTCTGCCATTCACGCCATTTTTAAAGATGACGTAAAACGCGGGCTAGCTCTTACGGAAGATGAAAAAAAGTGGGGTGAAGCGCAAGTATTTCTTGCTGATGAAGCCCTTAATTTAGGTTTAGTGTCATCCATTGTGCAAGATATGGATGAGGCTATCCGTATACTTTCAAAGGAGATTGTTATGGATAAAAAAACTTTGGCGGCGCAGCATCCTGCGCTACTTGCTGAAGTGCAAGCAGAGGCTGTGGCAGACCTTACAGCAAAGGCAAAGCAAGAACAGTCTGCCATTTTGGCTGTGGTGTCTGCTTGTGTGGGTGAAGAATGTATGGCCTCCATCAACGCCACCTTGGAAAAATGCGAAAAAGCTGGTCTTACCGCTGAACAAATGGTGGCATTGGCTCCTTCTTTGGCTGTTCCGGTACAGACAAAAGCTGCTGAAGCCAGCACTGAAGAAGTTCTTAAACAAGACATCTTGGCTGGCTTGCAATCAGCATCTTCTGACCCTTTGGCTGCTACACCGGGTGCTCTTCAAAAATCACAAGGCAAAAGCTCTCTCGTAGCTGATGCTGAAAGCCGTGCGCAAACGCATAAGGAGTAATTATGCCCTTAGTTGGTCAAACTCACGAAAAAGGCGCCGTTCTTTCCGATTTGCTCATTTACGAGATACATCGGGAATATTCGCGTGAACCTGTAACCGTAGCCGCAGGCGATGCTTTGCCACTTGGTTCGGTACTTATCCAAGGCGAAGATGGAGCGTTTGCTCCTTACAATGGCACAGGAATTCCCGAGGCTGTGCTCATTACGGATATTCCGGCTAAAGGTACCATGGGCACCGCTGTTGTGCGCGGGGCTGTGTTGAATGCTAGCGCTCTGCAGTGGGGCGCATCTGTAACTGAAGAACAAAAAACATCGGCCATCGCTTTATTGAAGGATTATGGCCTTGTTGCAAGGAGCTAATTTATGCCCATGAAAAACCTTACTCCTTTCACCGTGGTGGAAATGACTGATGCCATAAATAAGCTGCCAGCCATGCCTTTGCGCTTTTCTCCGCTTTTTGGACATAAGTCTGTGCGCACTACCAATGTGAATTTTGACCTTAAGAAGGGCCGTATTGTGCTTGTGAGCAACCAAGATCGTGCGACGCCTGCACAGTCTTTGGCAGGGGAAAATCCAAAGCCGTCGACCAAGTCCATTCCTACAACGCACTTGCCGCAGTCGGATATTATTCACCCCGAAGATATCCAAGACATGCGTGCCTTTGGTTCCAATGAGCCGGAAGTGCTCACCACCGTGGTGAATGATAAACTTCAAAGTCTTAAGAATAATATTGAAATGACTAAGGAGTGGCACCGCGTTGGTGCTGTGAAAGGAGTCATTCTTGATGCTGATGGCAAAACTGAAATTCTTGATATTTATGATTTCTTTGGTGCCACTAAAAAAGCTCTGGATATGACCTTTACCTCGGCGGTGAAAAGCGTTGACCCAGTGCTTAAATGCATTTTGGACGCCAAGCGTCATGTGGAAGCTGCCATGGGTGGCGTGCCTTTTCAGCGCATTGAAGCCATCGTTGGGGCAGACTTTTATGACATGCTTACCGGCAATGAATTTGTGCGTCCTACATACTACGGCTGGTTAGAGCGCCAAGCTGCTTTTGGCGATAACGACTATCGTAAAAAAGGCTTTACCTACGGCGGCATTACCTTTTTTGAAGCCTCTGAAGTCGTGGGCGGTAATGTGCTTGTGGAGGCTAAAAAGGGGCATGTGTATCCGGTGGGAGCAGGTATTTTTACAGAGTATGTTGCCCCTGCCAACTGGATGGAAGCGGTGAATACCTACGGTAAAAAATACTATGCTCGCATGGATATTCAACCCAATGGGCGCGGCGTCTACGTGGAAGGACAAAGCAATCCTTTATCGCTTTGTAATTTCCCTGAAGCCTTGGTTGAGCTTACGGCAGTGTAATGCTCTTTGAAAAACCTGCATTCAAGTATTTTGGGAGAATAGATATGGCAAAATTTGAAGAAGCTTATGCTCCGGTAAAACAGTGGGAAGGCGGTTGGTGCAATGTTGCTGGTGATGCCGGCGGTGAAACCTATGCCGGTATAGCGCGTAACTTTTTCCCCGATTGGACAGGTTGGGTCATCGTGGATGATGCCAAGAAGCATCCTTCGTGGCAGAGCGGAGCATTAAAATTCAGTGCTCATTTAGCTACGGTGGAGGGCCTTTCTGACATGGTTTCTGATTGGTATCGCACCGAATGGTGGGACGTGATGGGCCTTGCCCAGTTTCCGCAAAGCGTGGCGAACGAAATCTTTGAGCAAGCTATTAACCTTGGGCGTGCCGGTTCTGGGCGATACGTGCAGCGTCTGTGCAATGCCTTTAATTGGCGCCGTACCTCTGCCGGTGAAGAGCGTTATTTTGACGACCTTGTGGAAGATGGCGCCCTTGGCCCCAAGTCTTTGAAGGCCATTGCCACGCTACTTGAAAATAGGGTGTCAGATGATGTCTTTGTGCATGCTTTGAATGGCCTGCAGGTGGGGCATTATATAGGGCTTGGTGCCAAGAACTTTCACCATCGTAAGTTCGTGAACGGCTGGCTGACCCGCACCTAAGAGTAAAGGGGGACTTATGGATTGGGGCGCATTAGGTAAAAGCTTGCTTTCGACAGTGCCGGTCATCGGTTCCATACTCGGTGGTCCACCGGGTATGGCTGTCACGGCTGTAGGTTCCTTGGTGGGGTCTCTTTTTGGTGTTGAGCCAGACCCTATAACCATATCACAAGCTATTGCTGCTGACCCTGATGCTTATGTGAAGCTCAAGGCTCTTGAAGATAAGGAAAAAGCAAGGCTTCATGAGTGGCAGGTAATACAATTACAAGCAGAGCTTGCCAATGTGGTGTCTGCAAGAACGCGCGAAATAGAGCTTGCCAAAGCTGGGCATGCTGCTTCGTGGGGGACTTCCATCATTGCATTTATCGTAACGATTGGCTTTTTTGGCATGCTATACTTGTTGTTTTACTATGGTGAGGAAAAGCTTGGCGCAAGCGGGCTGATGCTCATAGGTATTTTGGGGTCAGCTTTTGCTAGCGTGGTGAATTACTATCTTGGTTCTTCATTGGGGTCTTCTGAGAAAAATAATTTACTTTTTAACAGTGCACCTAAGGAGAAAGTATCATGACCTTTTCTCCCCTTGAAACTATGTTGATTAGTGCAGTTTTATCTGTGTTTGTAGGAGTGGTGGTTCGTTTGCAAAGTGTGACTCCTAAATTTTGTGAAGATAGACGGAAGGTTGATGCAGAGTCTCGCGAAAATATTGAAAAAATGCTCGCTGAAGTGAAGCGCACCAACGATATTCAGTTTCATATGCTTCGGGCTATTGTTTTAGAGTTGAATATTTCACCTGAAAAAAAGCAAGAGCTTATGAAAATATCCATGCAAGTATCCTCGTAGGTATTTATGAACTTTAAACAACAAATTAAGCAAGATGTGTCGGTTTTTCTCAATTTGCAAGAGTTTGGTGACGAAATCACCATTGATGACATTGTCACTGTTGGTCTTTGGGATGACGTTGGCGTTTCTTTGGTTGGTGACGACCTTGGCGGTGTGCCTGATGCCAATAGCTTTGGTTTGTATGAAACTCAGAGAATTCTTTATGTGCCGGCAGAAGGCGTTGTGGAAAATGTCCTTGGCATAGAGATGCCTGTGGTGGAACAGCGGCTTTACATAAAAGGTGAATACTGGATGGTCATGCCGGGTACTCAAGAAAGTATGGGCATCATAAAGCTGGTTTTACAGCGCATTGATTCGTGATGAGGTAGCTTATGATTTCTTTGCAATTTGATACGCAGCAAATGCAAAAGCAACTTGCTCCTTTGCTTGCCTTCCCACAGGAGGCAGAAAAAGCAGTGTATCAAAGCGTGAAAAAATCCATGATGTTCATCCGTAAGGAAATTGGCACGGAGCTACGAGCCCTGTCCATGCTCCAGTCAAGGAAAGTAACCTCTGCCATCGGTAATGTGCGCATCACAAACTCAGGCTCTGCCTTGGAAGGTGTGGTGCGTGTAGAAAGTACGCCCATACATTTGAGCGATTATCAAATGTCGCCGCGCCGGGTGACAGCCATGCGCGGCAAGCGCTCATCGCGCTGGCGTACCTTACGCTGGAGAATAGAGCGCGGTGAAGCTTTTAGGGATAACAAAGGTCAAGATGGATACTCTATGGCCTTTGCCGGGCATGGAAAAAATAGTGGCAAGCTTATCATTTTTCGGCGGGATAAGCAGAACAAATTACACGCGCAATGGGGGCCACGGGTGCAGTATTTTATGGCCTTTGAGCGAGTGCAGGATTCTTTAACAAAAAAAGCTCACGCTCGCTTTGATAAGCTCTTGGCTCACGAAGTGGAGTATCGTCTTTCTAAATTGGGGGCAAGGTAATGAGCAAGATGTATACCCTGCAAAGCCTTTTGCGTGAGCATTTTGAGGATGCTTTTTCCACCTTTCCTTTGGCTTTACGCGGTGAAGGAGAAGCGGAACAAGCCGGGGGCGTAAAAGTGTTTCTTGCGGATAAACCTTTACGTGGTCGGGAAGATGCTGGCAATGCGCCTTTTATCTGTCTGCAGGAACGCTCTGGGCGGCATGTAGATTCATGGGAAGAAATTGAGATCATTTGTCGGTGCGTTGCTTATTCCAATAGCATTGAAGAGGCAGCCCATGAACTCTCATTGCTCATATCTACCTTACGGCAGTCTTTGTTTTCTTGTGTAACGAAACCATTAGACGGGGAGTTTTTCCTCATTGCATCTGAAAAAGGAGAGCTTTTGCCGTGGGAAAAGCCCTTAGAGCAAAAGCATCCGTATTGTGAGGCTTACGTGTTGTCAACGTGGAAATATAAAGGTTTTGAATTTGCTTATGCTGGAGGTGAGTAATGAGTAATTATCGTCATGGGGTGTTTATTGAGGAACGCACAACCTCGCTTCTAACGCCTGTTACTGTGGATTCTGCCATGCCTGTTATTGTTGGTGTGGCACCGGTGCATAATTTACCCGAAGGGGTAACAAGGCCCATCAATGAGCCTCGCCTTATCTATTCCATGCCGGAGTTTGTGGCGCAAATGGGCAGCCTTAACGACGGCGAAAATAAAGCAGACTATACGCTGTATCAAGCGGCGGAGATTTACCTTGCTCGCTACAAGCTTGCTCCCATTGTGGCCATCAATGTGTTTGACCCGGCTGTACATGGTGCTGAGCAAGAGATGGAAGTGCCTAACCCGGATGACCCGGAAAATCGCATCATCAAAAATGTCTTTGTGCCTGACCCTAAACTTGTGACGGAAGAAGATATTATTGGCAAGGCTGCCACTGCCAGCGCAGCGCGTACTGGCATACATTTGGTGGAAGAAGTTTACCCGCGTTTCCGTTTAGTGCCGGGGCAAGTGCTTGCGCCTAAGTTCTCTGCAGACCCTACGGTAGCCATTGCCATTGGGGCGGCTAGTCGTATTATCAATGGCCATTTCAAAAGCACGGGCATTTGTGAAGTGCCCGATAGCGTAGCCCATTATACCAATGCCCCGGCATGGCTCAATGATAATAATATCATCGACCCCAATATGCTGTGCTCTTTTGGTAGCTATGTATACGGCAATGCCGTTGAGCCGGGCTCCATTCATATTGCCGCTGCCATTGGCCTTCGAGACGCTTCTAGCGAAGGTGTGCCGTATTGGTCGCCTTCCAATCAGCGTTTGCTTGTGGAGGGCATGGTTCATGCCGGTAAAGAATTACACCTCACTCCCACTGAAGCAGCCTACCTCAATGGAAATGGCATCATCTGCGGCCTCAATATGATTGGCGGCATTGTGGCTTGGGGAGACCAAACCACGGCCTATCCCAGTAATACAGATGTGAAGGATAATTCCATACCTATTCGCCGCATGTTTACATGGATTGGTAATTCCTTGGTGCTATCGGCATGGAGCAAGGTCTCTGCGCCCATTGTGCGGCGCCTTGTGGAAACAGTGGAAGATTCATTCAATAACTGGCTTAACGGTCTAGCTGCTCGTGAATTTATTTTGGGCGGTCGTGTCGCCTTTGAGATGGTGGATAATCCCACCGTTGACCTGATGAGCGGTATTGTGCGCTGGCATGTGTATGTTACGCCGCCGCAAGCTGCTCGTGAGCTTGTCTTCATTCTTGAATACGACCCGGGCTATCTTTCAACTCTTTTTGGCGCAAGTGCGTAAGCGAGGCTAGCTATGTCTAATTTACCATCGACTAATCTTATTCCCTCGGTGCTTACCAACGCCCGCATTTACAAAGAAGGGAATGTACTTTTGGGGGCGGCAAAAATTGACTTGCCGGACTTTGAATTTATGAGCGAATCCATCGCCGGCCTTGGTATTGCTGGTGAGGTAGATGTGCCCATCGTAGGGCATTTTGCCTCCATGACCACCACCTTAACATGGAATACCACCACGGAAGATGCTGTGAAACTGCTTATCCCTGAAGCGCATCAGCTTGATGTGCGCGGCAGTATCCAAGTGTATGACGCCGGTACGGGTAAATTTCACGATGAAGCCGTGAAGGTGGTCATGCGCACCATGCCCAAGAAAGTGGGCATTGGCTCCTTTGAGCCGGCTAAGAAAATGGACTCTGAAACCGAGCTTGAAGTGGCCTACATTAAGGTGAGCCAAAATGGCAAGGAGCTGGTGGAGGTGGATAAATTCAACTTTATCTTCCGTGTAAACGGCACGGATTATATGTCTAAAATTCGCCAAAATATGGGCATGAATTAAAAGGAAATATCATGACTGAGCATACAATAGTTATCAAACTTGAATATCCTGTGCAGCTTCCTGAAGGATTACTTGCAGAAG
This sequence comes from uncultured Desulfovibrionaceae bacterium, assembly GCA_964367875.1. Lineage (GTDB taxonomy): Bacteria > Desulfobacterota > Desulfovibrionia > Desulfovibrionales > Desulfovibrionaceae > CAYJAD01. The sequence continues at coordinate 13,301 of CAYJAL010000015.1, forward strand.
TCTCCATGCGCCGCCCCAAGCTGAAAGATTTATTGAAGCACTCCACGGATAAGCCATCTTACGGCATGAAGGAAGAGGCGAATCTTCTTGCTGATTTGTGCAACATGAACCCTGAAGACCTAGGGGAGCTGGATTCTATGGATTTTGAGGCATTGCAGCAGCAATTGGTGCGATTTCGCACCAAAGAAGAAAAGCCAAAATCTTAAAGAGCAAATCATCATGCTCATGCGTTTAGGCGGTTTTAATTTCCAAGAAGCGCATGAGCTCACCGTGGATGAGGCAGAAGAGTGGATTGCTCATGCAATGCACTTTGAAAAAACGTATATGAAGTAGGGGGCAGTATGTCAAAAACATTTGGGATAGGGTTTAGTATTGGCGCTAAGCTTTCGCCAACTGTGACCACTGCCTTTTCTACTGTGCAGCAAAAAATTAAAGCTTCAGCCGGGGCTTTGTCCGAGCTTGAAAAGAAGAGTAAGGCGCTTGCATCGGCGAGTGTCCTGCGCTCAGAGGTAGGCAAGCTTCAGGCGCAATATGCCGCCGGTGGTGGTTCAGACGTAGCTCTTAAAGCAAAGCTTGATTCTACCATTGCCGCATATGGTAAGGCTAAATTTGCCGCCGATGCTTATGGTGTGGCAGTGGCGGATTATGGCAGAGAGGTGGCAAAAACCAATAAGCTCCTTGCTACCCATGAAGCAAAGCTTAAAGCTTTGAATTCTGCCAAAATGCACCAAGACGCATCTGCTGATTTTCGTGGTCGTGCCATGGATGCCACGCTTCCTGCAGTGGCCATGGCTTTGCCCATCGGCGCGGCAATCAAATTTGAGTCTGCCATGGCAGATGTTGCCAAAACCATGGATGGTATGCGCACGCCTGCAGGGGAGCTGACCCCAGCCTTTTATAGTATGCAAAATGCCGTGCTCCGTTTGGGGCGCACTTTACCATTGACACACGCAGAGCTTGCGCAGCTTTTTGCTGTTGCGGGTCAACAGGGCATGACTGACCCTAAAGAAATAGAAAATTTTGCCACCATGGCTGCTCATATGGGCGTTGCTTTTGGTATGGCCAATGAAGACGCTGCCAATGCTATTGGCTCGTACAGAACGGCGCTTAATATGACCATGCCTGAAGTACGCTCTTTACTCGACCTTATGAATAAGTATGCCAATACTTCTTCAGCCACTGAAAAAGGCATTGCCGAGATTGTGCAACGTGTGGGCTCATTGGGCAATGTAGGCGGTGTGGCTGCTAAGCCAGTGGCGGCTCTTGCTGCCACGCTTGATTCCATGAAGGTTGCTCCAGAAGTTGCCGCCACCGGCATTAAAAATCTTATTCTTGCCATGACCGCTGGAGCCGCTGCCACAAAGCCGCAACAAGAGGCGTATGCCAAGCTTGGTATAGACGTTATCAAGCTGTCGGAGCAAATGCAAAAAGATGGGCCTGCTGCCATCATCTCTGTTTTAGAAGCGGTGAAGAAGCTCCCCAAAGCGCAGCAATTATCCATTATGCAGCAGATTTTCGGCAAGGAAAGCTTAACCAGTATTGCGCCGCTCTTAGACCGCCTTGATTTGGTACGCGAGAACTTAATCACCGCAGGTGATGCTTCTGCTTATGCGGGCGCCATGCAAGATGAATTTAATAACCGCAGTAAAACTACAGCAAACTCTCTTGTTCTTGCTAAAAATAAAGCCAGTGAGCTTGGAATAACTCTTGGCGCAACTGTGCTCCCGGCATTGGTGGGTATTGTTGAAGCGCTTTCACCAGCAATCACTACTGTGGCAGAATTCGCAAGCCAAAACCAAGGCCTCACGGCAGCCATAGTGGGCGGCACTGTGGCCTTTGTGGCTTTGCGCCCTGTGGTGCTTGCTGGCATGGCGGCTTATCATGGTATAGCCGGTGCTGTGGCTCTTACGCGCGCCGGTATGGCTGCCCTTACGGTGCAAAATAATCTTGGCGCAGCGTCCATGATTCGTGTGCGTGCCGCAGCTATTGCTGCCGCAGTGGGGGCAAAGGCCATGGCGGCTGGGCAGGCTGTGCTTAATGTGGCCCTTACGGCAAATCCCATTGGGGCTGTTATTATGGGCGTTGCGGCTCTCGTTGCTTGGTTTACCGCTTGTTATAATAAGGTGGGGTCTTTTCGTGGCGCCATTTTAGACATGTGGAACGATGTGAAGGGAGCCACGGAAGCTGTGGTGGATTTCTTCAGCTTTGGTGATGATGACGATGAAGAAATCGCCAAAAAGAAAGCCGCCATTGAAGCTAAAAAAGAAACTGCTCTTTCTCCAGCTCTCACGCCAACCAAGGCTGCGCTCGCTTCCGACGCTTCTTCAGCTGACGCTTCCTTGCCGCCCATGCCACCCGGCATGGAGAATGCGCTTCCACAAGGTATGGGAGGCGGCATGGGGGCAAGCATGAATTTTTCACTACCCATAAGTATTAACGGTGTAACAGATGGTGAGCTTGCTCAAGGTATTTTTAATGCCTTAGAGCGTAACAAGTCACGTTTTGAAAGCTTGGTTTCTGACATTGTAAACGACCAAGTGAGGCTTGCTTATGGCGGTTAGTACATATCGTACCATTCAGGGGGATGCGTGGGACTCCGTCGCTTTTAAGGTGTGGGCTCATTTAGAGCGACCAGAGCTTATGGCGCAGCACTTAATGCAGGCAAATCCTGAGCACATGGATGTTTTGATTTTCCCTGCAGGTGTGGAGCTTATTGTGCCAGAGGTTCCTCAGCAACAGAAAACTCTTGATGTCCCAGCGTGGAGGAAGTGATGAGTAATGCCATACGAGATTCTCGCCGCGTCAAGATAGACGTCAGTATTGGAGGTCATGATGCAACGGGCCACATATCGCCATCCCTGCTTACTTTTACGTACACAGATAATATTTCGGGCAAGGCAGACGAAGTACAAATCTCTTTGCAAGATCGAGATGGAAACTGGAGCGGCCCTTGGGAACCCTCTAAGGGGATGGATGTTGTAGCTAGGCTTGAATGTCAAAACTGGTTTGCCGATGGTGAAAGCCTTACGCTTAATTGCGGCTCCTTTCGCATTGATGAAGTAGACCTTAAAGGCCCCCCTGATATTTATAGCATCAAGGCTGTGACTTCTGATTTGACTTCTGCTTTGCGTGATACCACCAAAACGCGCGGCTGGGAAAATACAAACTTACAAGAAATAGCAAATCAAGTAGCCGGTGAGCATGGACTTGCCTTGCACTATGATGGCCCATCGCACTCTATGAAGCGTCAAGATCAACGCGAGGAGGCTGACTTGCCTTTTGTACATCGCATTGCAAAAGAGCGGGGCATGGAGTGCAAGATTTATGACAAAAAGCTCATCCTATTTGATTCTCAGCAGCAGGAAAGTAAAAGCTCAAGTATAACTTTAACGCGTAAAGACTCTGTGGTGTTGCAGTACTCCTTTAGCGGTAAGAGCTCACAAACTTCATACTCTAAAGCCGAAGTAAAATACACAGATACTGCTACAGGAACAACTCATACAGCCACTGCCGCAGCTTCACCTGCAGCCGCATCTACAAGTGAGCGGTCTGGTTCTACCTCAAGAGAGTTTTTAGCAATTTTTGATGAGGAAGAAAGCTCAGAGGGAGGCGAAAAAACGCTGCAGCTTAACGAGCGCGTAGAGTCTTCTGCAGAGGCCATTCGTCTTGCTGATAAACGCCTGCACGATGCAAATAAAAAAGAGAATAAAGCTTCGCTTTCTTGCATGGGGCATCCGGGGCTTGTGGCAGGTATTACTGTGCAGCTCGCAGATTTCGGCAATTTTTCTGGCGCATATATCATTGAAAAAGCAACCCATACTCTAAGTGGTCAAGGCTATACAACAAATATTGAGCTTCGCAAATGTAATACTGCGCCGGCGACTACAAGTACAGAGGGCAGTAAACCTGTAGCTAAAAAGTGAGCAAGAAATGACTTTTGACTATGCACAGTTGGAGCGTCGTATTGCAGCTCTAGAAAAAAATAGGGGTGCTTCCTTGCGCTTTGGCACTGTGACTGAAGTGAAAGGGGGATATGCTCGGGTAAAAATTCCCGATGGTGAAGATGTTGTCACACATTTTTTGCCTACGTTGCAAGATAGGGTGCTCAAAGATCAAGATATAAAAATGCCTGATGTGGGTGAGCCGGTGGCTATGCTTTTTCGTGGGCAAGGCTTTGAAGAAGGAGTTATTTTGGGGGCGTGCTATTCGCCTGAAACTCCGGACCCTGAGCAAGATGCGCACTTTGATTACGTTAAGTATGAGGACGGCACTGAGCTTTGGTATGACCGCAAAAAGCATAAGCTCATCGGCAAGGTTAAGGGCGATATTGAGCTTGAGGTAGACAAAAACATTAAGGCGAAAGTGGGCGAAAATGTAGAGCTGGAAGTAAAGGGTGATGTCAAGGCTGTGGTTACTGGCAATGTCAGGGCTACGGTGCAAGGCAATGTGGATGTGAAGGCTCAAGGCACCATAACTATGCAGTCGGCAATAAATGTCACCTTGAAAGCTCCCACCATTACCTTGGCTGGGCTTTTGTTAAATACCGATGTGGATGGTGGAGTCGGCACGGCTGAGTTCCGTGGACATGTAACTGTCCGAGAGGGCGGGGTGGATGTGCCCGATAACTCCGTGACTGCCGGTAATGATGTCACCGCCAATGCCGGGGCTGTTTCTTTACGTGGTCACGAGCATACAGGTGTTATGCCGGGCAATGGCACCTCTAGCAAGCCTGTAGGGGGATAATATGGAAGTGGGCAGCTTTGGCGATGTGGTCTTTGAAGTGAGCGCCGACCGTGTGTTTACACCGCAAAGTATAAGTCGTGAGCGTAAAGGTTCCTATGCTGAACATAAAGTTCTTGGTGTGCTACCACGTCTTGAATATCTAGCTCCGGAACTCGCCACCATGAATATGCAAGTGCGCTTATTGGCAAGTATGGGGGTAAACCCTCTACAGGAGGCCGACAAGCTAGCCAAGATGTCTAAAGAGGGCAAAGTGGCTAAGCTGATTATCTTGGGCGTAAATTGCGGCGATATGGTGCTTGAAAGCGTTACTCAGCAATGGCGCCACTCGGTAGCTGGCAGCATACATACTATTGATTTGAGTTTAAAATTTAAGGAGTACGTGTGATGGCTCAGTATGATTTACCACCAAAAAGATTTGCTAGTGATGGGTGCTCCGGTGGCCTTTCGGCTGCGTGGAAGAAGCTCTTTAAGAAAGCGCCGCCTTTTGAGCAATGCTGTTTTTATCATGATATTGAGTACCATTTTGGCGCAGGTAGGGCAGCCACACATGGGGAAAATTTTAGAGAGCGTTTAGAGGTGGATAATCAATTTGCCGTGTGCCTATGGCGCTCTTGTTGGCAGGGTAAGCTTCTGTGCGCACCTATGTGGTTAGCTGTACGTCTTGGCGGCGGTAAGTACTTTGGGCGCTCTTATTCTTGGGGCTTTGGCTGGAAGGACGGTGCGTAATGCCTGACATATTAGTGACCGAGCTTAAAAGCATAAATTTAGGCGCCAAAGGTATGGAGCAAATAGTTCAAAATATTGGCATCATCGTGACGACCCTTGCGTACTCCGTGCCGTTTGATAGGGGCTTTGCCGGTAAAGGTTCTTATATTGACGCGCCAACGCCTTTTAAAGTGGCAAGCCGTGTGGCAGAGCTTACACAAATTATCGAAGAAAAGGAGCCGCGCGTGAAAGTCACTTCCATTACCTTTGATACGAATGTTATTGATGATATGGCTGGGCGCGTGTATCCGCGTATTCATTTTGAACTTAGGGATGGGGTAACTCTATGAGTCAAATTTCTTTTGCAGATACTAATCCTGCCACCGTTGAAAGTGCCGTTATTTCCAATTATGAGGCCATTGCACAAACCACACTGTATCCCGGTGACCCTATACGGCTTTTCCTAGAGTCGTTGGCGTATATTATTGCCACACAAAACAACGTTATCAACTTTGCTGGCTTGCAAAACCTTTTGGCCTTTGCGCAAGGGGGGCACCTTGACCAAGTGGCGCTCATGGTGGGTACTACTCGCCTTGGTGATACCGCGTCCACCTGTATCCAGCGTTTTGACCTTGCACAGCCGCTCAGTTTTGAAGTGCTTATCCCTGCGGGAACGCGCGTTACCAGTGGTGATGCTAGAGCCACATTTGCAACCATGGCATCGGTCACCGTTGCCACCGGTGAGACTTCTGTGGAAGTGCAGGTGGAGGCGTTAACCAAGGGCTCTTTTTTGAATGGTCTTGTGGCTGGGCAAATCAATAAGCTTATTGACCCTATTGGCTATGTAGTAAAAACGGAAAATGTGAGCATGACCACTTCTGGCTCTGATGTGGAGAGTGATGCACGTCTGCGAGAACGCGCTCAGCTGGCACCGGAGTCTTTTTCCTGCGCCGGGCCCACAGGGGCGTATGAATATCAAGCCTTGCAAGCCCATCAGGACATAGTGGATGTTTCTGTGTGGTCGCCTATTCCTGGTACGGTGGATATTCGTCCTGTGCTGCAGGGTGGAGAACTGCCCACGGAAGAAATCCTTGCTTTGGTTCGTGAGCGAGTGTCTGCCAAGGATGTGCGCCCTTTGACGGACACCGTCATTGTGGCAGCTCCAGAGCCTGTGGCTTATGAATTGAAGGCTTCATGGGCATTGCAAAAGACGGATTCTGCTCTTGCTGCCAGTATTACGCATAAGGTGACGCAGGCGGTGGAGCAGTATCGTCTTTGGCAGCGTTCATCGCCGGGGCGCGATATAAATCCTACCAAGCTTATTAGCCTTATGGAGCAAGCTGGGGCGCGGCGTGTCATAGTAAATTTCGATTATAAGGTGCTTGCAGCTAAAGAGGTCGCCCAAGAAAGTTCGGTAAATATAACCTTCTTGGGGGTAGAAGATGAATAGGCTTTACAATACGCCTTTCAAAGATCTTTTGCCCGGTAGCATAAGCAATGATTTTACCATTGATGCTTCCGCCCATGCCATAGACGCTGAACTTGTAGCTGTAACTCTATCTACGTCAAATTTGCTGTTGTACGCTCGTTTGCTGCATACAGCAGGTTATCCGCGCCCTGCGCCTCTTGTCCCGGCCTTAGCGCGTACTGTGGAGGCTGCAGGAGGTCTTAAGCCCTTAGACACAGAAGCTCTTGAACAGCTTGCGTGGCAACTGCATGTGGATTTTCGCGATGTGGCCAAAACGGATAAAGACCTTGCCGTCATGATTGTGGAATCCATTCCTTGGCATCGTATCAAGGGAACGCCTGCTGCAGTGGAAAGGGCTCTGGCCATGTACGGTGTGGTGGCTCTAGTGGATGAAAGCGGTCGTGGCAAGAATTGGGCTGTCTACGAGTTAGAATTGAAAGACGTACCCGGTGGCACCTTGCCCAATATTGTGCGTGTGGCCAACGAAACCGCGCCGGCGCGTTGTCGTTTGCGTAGGGTGTATGGCGGCTATGATAGGCGTCCTATTATTCTTGATGTGGGACCTCCTCTGGATGAAGGCTTTTTGGATGATGATTCCGGCGTCTGGGATGAGGAAACAGGCGTCAAAGAAAGCTTTGGACATACGCTTTCCTTGCAAGCGGAAACGGACCTTACAGAGCATTTTCCCATAGCTTTCACAACGGCAAACCCTTTTCGTGCTTTTTATATTGATAAGCCCATTCTTGATAGATGGCGCCTTGATGACCCCACGGTCAAAAGTCACGGTATCGTTGGGGCGGCTCTTATCTCTCTTATGAGTCATGGCATCTACAATGAAAAGTATACATGGACAGGGGAGTGGGACCACCGACGCTGGTCGGGTACTTTTTATCCCACCACGGCTGTTTTTCCGCGCAGGAAAATTCATTACCATCGCTCTGTATCAAAATCGCAACTGGTGCTGGATTTTTGCCATCTTGATGACCCTACGGTGCGTATGGATAGGCAAGTATGTACGCTCATCGACCTGCCCATGCGCCTTGATAGCGGAAAGCTTGATACCGACGCAAAGGGGATTGGTAAGCGTGAATTTTATGTTGATGAGCTTTTCCTTACCACGTTGTCACATCAAGCTGTGCGCCACTCCACGCAATCAGGAACGGCTCTGTTCCATGGGCGAGGCATAAGGGCAAGTGGTAGTACGCAAGCTATGGGTGTGAGTATCTATGAGGAGCGCATTGAAACGCAAGGCTTTGTGGCTTTGCGTAGGGAGTATTCACGGCCTGACGGTACGGAATGGGTGGGGCCATGGTCACATAGAAGATGGGGAGCAAAAAACATTCCCTTAAAAGTTACACATGAAGGAGATACAATATGAGTTTAGCAACGCTAACGGAATCTGGGCGTGCCGGTATGGCAGAAGCCTTGGCAAAAATGCCTGTGCATTTTGCTTGGGGTAGTGGTGATGCTGCTTGGTCAGAGGACCCGGACAAAAGCTATTTGAAGCAGTCTCTTGTGAAAGAAAAAAGCTTGCTCACTGAGCTTGGTCGTAGAGCAATTACTGCCATTGGTTATGCGGTTCCGGATGCTGATGGGGAAATTGTTATTCCTGTGGGGCATCTACCCAGTGGGGATGTGGAAGTAGCTCGCTATAGTGCCGTGCTCGAACCATCGCCGTTTTTGTACCTGCGTGTGAATTTTGATTTTGCTGATGCCAGCAATGCCGTGGTGCGTGAAGTGGGTGTTTTTTTAGGTACGGTCTTAAAAGAGGGACTTCCAGCAGGGCAAAAGTATTTCTTGCCCACTGATTTGGATAATTCTGGGCGTCTGCTAGCCATACAGCGCCTTGACCCCATGATTGAGCGTTCCCCTGCAGTGCGTCAAACCTTTGAATTTGTTTTAGCCATATAAGGAAATAAAGCGATGAGTTCTATAAAACTTGACCAATATTACGATAGGCATGACGAAAGTAAAAATTATGCACGTCATTTGTTTCGTGCTGATAGAACGTTACAAAGTGCAGAGCTTAATGAAATACAGCTCTCCGCTCTTTCTCATTTGAAAGCTGTAGCAGATTCCATACTATCTGACGGTGATATTGTTCGTGATTGTCAGTGTGTTGTGGACCCATACACCGGTGACACCACTTGTGAGTCCGGAGCCATTTATATCAATGGTTTAGTGCGTGGTGTTCAGCCTGCGACTTTTACCATTCCCACCGTGGGCACCGTTACCATCGGTATATATTTGCTTGAAAAAGTCATTACTGAAATAGAAGACCCGGAACTGTATAATCCTGCCGTGGGGACGCGCGGCGAAGGCGAGCAAGGTGCGGCGCGTTTGCAAGTGCTGGCCTTGTGGGGCTTTGATGGTGATGGGCAAGAGGGTGAATTTTACCCTGTGTACACGGTAGATGACGGGCAATTACGCGCTAAGGAAGCACCGCCTACGCTAGATTCCGTAAGCCAAGCCCTTGCAAAATATGACCGTGACTCAGCTGGGGGTAAGTATATTGTTTCCGGCCTTACAGTGCTTCAAGCTGCAGATGCTGAAGATGGTTTGCAAGTGTATACCGTTGCCGAAGGCAGTGCTCGCGTGTTCGGCTATGCCATAGAATTACCGGTTTCGCGCCGCCTAACGCGCAGGGCTACACCGGATATATTGGCCATTGATACGGAGCCGCATTTATCGCAAACGGATGCTGCGCAGCGCATAACCTTGGACAGATATCCTGTGGGGGATATTTCTGAGGTGCGTATCACCAAGGAGACAACGGAAACGGTTTCCCATGGCGGCTTTGTGGGCGCTGCTGACCCCTTGGGCAATACTTCTGTGGTGGAAATTGTATCCGTAAGTCAGGGCGGCGTTACTTATGTGCAAGGTACGGATTATAAGCTCACAGCCTCCAAGGTAGATTGGAGCCTTGGCGGAGCCGAGCCTGCGCCGCGCTCTACGTACTCCGTGATCTATCGTCATATAGCAGAGGCAGAAATTACGGCGAAGGATTTATCGGGCTTTACTGTGGAAGGGGCTGTTCCCGGTTCTCAGGTGCTTGTGAGTTATTCGCAAATGTTACCGCGCATTGATAGACTTTGTATTTCTCGCGAGGGCGAATTTGTATGGACAGAAGGTATTGCTGCAGAGTGGAGCCCGCAGTCCCCACGAGTGCCTGATGATATGCTGGCCATTGCAACAATTCACCAGACTTGGGATGACACGCGCCGCGTGGTGAATGATGGTGTGGCCACTGTGCCCATGGATGAGATTGCAGGTTTTAATGCGCGTATGGATTTGATTCTTGCCCAAACTGCGCAAAACCGTTTGCTTATGGATGCCAATACGCGTGAGGCCGGAGCGAAGAAAGGTCTGTGGGTTGACCCTTGCCTTGATAATACTATGCGCGACCAAGGTCTTGACCAGACGGCTGCCATTGTGGGCAATGCCATAACCTTGCCTGTAGATGTGGCCGTGGTGGCTGCCATGCCGGAAGATTTGCAAGCACCGCGTTTTGTGGATTATACGCTTGTTCCTGTGCTTGAGCAGCTCTTGCGTACCTCCACCATGCTTGTAAATCCTTATCACGCCTTTGAGCCTTTACCGGCCTTTATGACGCTGACCCCTGCCATTGACCGCTGGACAGAAACTCAAACCACATGGGCTTCTCCTTTAACGCAAATTATTAATGCCGGGCATTTTGTACCCACCTTTCCGGGGTTGACGTTAGTGGGGCAAAGTTCATCCACCAGTGTGCAAACTCTTTCCAGCTCCACCACAAACCTTGAAAATTTGCGCGAAATTGACGTGGCTTTCCACGGCACCGGCTTTGCCGCCAATGAAACAGTGGATGTGCTTTTTGACGGCATTGCTGTGACTCCAGAGCCCACACAGGCCGATGCTGAAGGTGTGTTTTCGGGTATATTCCGCATCCCTCCAGATATTCCTGCAGGCAGCAAGCAGGTGTTATTTAATGGGCACGGAGGTACGTCCGGCTCTGCAGTATTTTCCGGGCAAGGGGAGTTTACGGTGCAAACCTTGCGTAATGTGGTGACCACCGTGCTTACATGGCATGACCCCTTGGCGCAGACCTTTGTGCTTGACTCTGCTTGTATGGTGGCGGCTGTGGATTTGTGGTTCACCGAACGTGGAACCTCCAATGTGGTGGTGCAAATTCGCGAAACAACCGTGGGCATACCTAACCAAACAGTGCTTGCTGAGCAGGTGCTTGCGCCGGAAGAGTTGGTGCTGGAAAATAATGCCACGCGCGTACTTTTTAAGGCTCCGGTCATGCTGCAGCCTGAGACTGAATATGCCATCGTGGTCATGTGTGATGATGGCGTGACTTCCCTTTCCATTGCCGAGCTTGGCAAGAGCGACCCTTTCTATGGTCAGTGGGTAGTTTCTCAGCCGTATCAAGTAGGTGTGCTTTTGTCCTCCAGTAATGCTTCTACGTGGACGCCGCATCAAGATAAAGATATGGCCTTCAGACTTTTGAAAGCAGAATACGTTGAAGAGCCTATGGAAATAGCTTTGGGCAGTATTGATGTGGATGGAGTTACGGATTTGCTTGTCATGGGCATTAGCGAGCAACCTGCAGCGCAAACGCGTGTTGAGTATGTATTGGCTATGCCTGATAGCTCCAAACTTGCTTTGTCGGATATGCAGCCGGTGCGTTTTGTAAATCCTGTTACCGGGCCTGTGGCGGTGTCTGCTAAGTTGAGTGGTTCTCCTAGCGCGGCGCCTATTCTCTATCCCGGAACGCAACTTCTTGCAGGCGTCACTGCCCAGCAAGCAGATTATATTACGCGAGCTGTGCCAGCCGGGCAGGGCAGCCGTGTACGCGTGATTATAGATACCTTCCTTCCTGCAGGGGCAGCAGTAGGTGTGCTTATGGGCAATGAAGGGGCATGGGTGGACATGGAGTTCCAAAGCTCTGCGCCCTTGGATGGCGGCTGGCAAGAGCTCACCTATGATGCCAACACCGATGAGCTGGAGGTGCGTGTCAAGCTGGAGCTCTCCGGTACCTCCATTGCGCGGCCCATGATTACTAACGTGCGCGTTATGTCCATTTAAGGGGGTGAGGTATGAATTCTACCAAATTTGCAAGCCTTGAGCATGTGGGGTCGTATCTCGATGAAGATGTACCAAAGCTCAATGAAAATTTTGATAAAATTGATGCCTTGCTGAAGCAAGGGAGCGATGAACGTCAAGCAGAGCAAACAGCTCGTCAGCAAGAAACACAAGGGCTTCAAGAGGCTTTAACGGCTGAAGGTGAGGCAAGGCAAAAAGGTTTGCAAGAGGCGCAGTTGGGCCGCGAGCAATTATCTGAACAGCTTGATGCGCAGGCTGAAGCTTTGTCTGGGCAAGCTAAAGTGCAATCTGAGGCTTTAGCAGCTCAGGCTAAGGCTCAAACAGAAGCCTTGTCTGACCATAATGACGCGTTGGATTGTCATGATGCTCTGGTCAAGCGTATTACGGTGGGCAGCCTTTCTCCGGTCATAGGTATTGTTTGTGTACAGGAAGGGGGCGGCGCAGGGCTATGGTTCAATTGTGATGAGCATGGTCAGCCGGTGAGCCCGCCGCGTTCTTATTTTGATTATCATCCCACGTATAATGCTTTACGTAAGGTGCTTATAGATAATCAAGTGATGATTGAGCACAAAAAATTCTATTACAAAGCCTTTACCATTGCAGATGGGCCTTTTGCTGGCAAAGTAGCTCGCGTAATTTCTCCGGAAGCTAAAGAAGGGTATAAGGTTTTCCCTTCTTTCATGAAGGATGGGCAGGAAATTGACCAATGGTACTGCGGCGCCTATTCGGCGGTGGACGAAGGGGGAACGCCTAAAAAGTTAAGCTCTCGCCCGGGGAAAATGCCCTTTGTAAATGTGAATTTTCCTACCATGCAGGGCTATTGCTCTAATCGCAATGTGAGCGGCGTTACTGGCTTTCAGATGATAGATATATATCAGCTGAGTGAATTGCAACTTTTGGCGCTCATAGAGGCCGGCACTACAGATACGCAGGCTGTGTATGGGCGTGGTCGTGTGGATACTACAACTGCAGCTAATGTAGATGCTACCGATGTGGCCACCGCCACGTGGCGAGGCCATGTGGGGCTTTGGGGTAATGTGTGGCAGATGGTGCAGGGCGTTGATGTGCTCACCAATGGTCGGGTGCGTTTGTGGAAGAATGACGGCTCGCGTGAGTGGGTAGACACAGCTTTTGTGTTGCCGGCGTATAATGGAACAGCTCCAGCTTATATGCTTAAGTTGAAAAGTGGTTCAGGAGAAGGCTTTAACTTTGACGATGTTTTTATTCCTGAAACAACGACAGGAGCCTCTACAGCTACCTTCCCAGACTATTTTTATGGGCGATATGGGGGAGCAGGCAATGTCTTATACTTCGGCGGCAATTGGTCGAACGGTTCCGGCGCGGGCCTTTTCTGCCTGTCCTC
>CAYJAL010000016.1:0-9413 GCA_964367875.1 uncultured Desulfovibrionaceae bacterium
AATAATCATGCGATCGCCAAACATTTGGGTTAGAAGCTTCACATAAGGTGTTTCGCCGCAACCGGCACAAGCACCGGAGAATTCATGCAAGGGCTGTTGCAATTGCGAACCCTTCATGCTGTCGCGTGGTAAGATGTCATCTTTAAGTTCTACATGTTGCTCAGCAAAAGCAAGGTTCACTTTTTGCTCTTCAAGCTGTGTTTCTAAGGGCTTCATCACCAAGGCTTTTACCTTAGCAGGGCACACATCAGCACAAGAACCGCAACCTAAGCAATCTTCTGCATATACTTGCATACGCATTTGTAAGCCTTTGAGTTCCTTACCTTGTGCAGGCTTGGTAGCAAAGGAAGCTGGTGCGCCTTCCATTTCTTCTTCTGTGGCCAGCACAGGACGAATGGTAGCATGAGGACATACAAAGGAGCATTGGAAACATTGAATACAATTTTCCACTTGCCACTCAGGCACAGTAATAGCTACGCCGCGCTTTTCAAAGGCAGCAGTGCCAAGAGGCATGAGGCCTGCAGGATCCATGGCAGATACGGGCAATTTGTCGCCTTGTTGGGCAAGAATAGGACGTACCACATTGGTAATGTAGTCAGGATCTTGCTCATGACCGCCACAACCGCAACCGCAAGAAGTGCTGCACGCGCTGTCGGAGCAGCAAGAGTCGGTAGCTTCAGCCCAAGCAGCAGGATATTGTACTTCTTGCAATGCGCTTAAAGCACCATCCACAGCGGCGATGTTCATGTTAACAATCTTATCGCCCTTGGAGCCGTAGGTCTTTTTGATGGAATCTTTAAGTAAGGCTACAGCGGTTTCAAAATCTAATACATTAGCAAGCTTAAAGAAAGCAGTTTGCATAATCATATTGATACGACCACCAAGGCCTACTTCGGTGGCAAGCTTTACAGCGTCCACATTGTAGAACTTAAGCTTTTTGGCAGCAATGGTGCGCTTCATGGAAGCAGGCAATTGCTTTTCCATATCTTCTAAAGACCATTCAGAGTTCAGTACAAAGGTACCACCATCTTTAATGCCTTCTAATACTTCGTATTGGTTCACATAGGCAGACTTGTGACAGGCCACATAGTCAGCTTGTGTTACAAGGTAAGAAGATTTAATGGGTTCATTACCAAAACGTAAGTGCGATACGGTAAAGCCACCGGACTTTTTGGAGTCATAAGCAAAGTAAGCTTGGGCATACATATCGGTATTGTCGCCGATAATTTTAATGGCTTGCTTATTGGCACCTACGGTACCGTCAGCGCCAAGGCCGAAGAACTTACACTGCACTGTACCGGCAGGCACGGTGTTGATTTCTTCTTCCACTTCTAAAGAGGTGAAGGATACGTCATCGTTAATGCCCACGGTGAAGTGATTTTTAGGACCGGCAGAAAGCATGTTATCAAAAACAGCTTTAGCCATACCTGGGGTGAAGTCCTTAGAGCCAAGACCATAGCGACCGCCCACAAGGGTAGGTACTTCGCCGCGCTCAAGGTAGGCTGTGCAGATATCTTGGTATAAGGGTTCGCCAAGGGCGCCGGGCTCTTTAGTACGGTCAAGCACGGTGATGGTGCTGGCAGTAGCAGGAATGGCGCGCAATAAATGCTCTGTGGAGAAAGGACGGAACAAGCGAACCTTTACAAGGCCTACTCTTTGTCCAATGCTGTTTAAGTAATCCACAGTTTCTTCGATAACTTCACAAGCAGAACCCATGGCAATAACAATGCGCTCAGCTTCTGGATGGCCCACATAGTCGAATAATTTATATTTACGACCGGTAAGCGCCGAAACTTTCTTCATATTTTCTTGCACAATACCGGCTACGGCTTCGTAATAAGGATTACAAGCTTCGCGGTTTTGGAAGTAAATATCAGGGTTTTGGGCAGTACCACGAATATGTGGATGCTCAGGGTTCATGGCATTGGCGCGAAACTCTTCCACTTTTTCCCAATTTACCAAGGGCAAAATATCTTCGTAGTCGATGGTTTCAATCTTTTGTACTTCGTGAGAGGTACGGAAACCATCAAAGAAGTGACAGAAAGGTACAGAAGAATCAATGGCAGATAAGTGCGCCACCAAGGCGAGGTCCATACATTCTTGCACAGAAGCAGAAGCCAGCATGGAAAAACCTGTTTGACGACAAGCCATTACGTCTTGATGGTCACCAAAAATAGAAAGAGCATGACTAGCTAAAGCACGAGCCGATACGTGAAAAACGCCGGGAAGAAGTTCACCAGCGATTTTGTACATATTGGGCACCATGAGCAAAAGACCTTGCGAGGCCGTAAAGGTAGAGGTCAATGCACCGGCAGCCAAGGAGCCGTGCACAGCGCCAGCAGCGCCGGCTTCGGATTGCATTTCACGCACCACAAGCTTTTGACCCATAAGGTTTTTACGTCCGGCGGCGGCCCAATCGTCAGCTAATTCGCCCATTACCGAAGAAGGGGTAATGGGGTAAATGGCTGCTGTATCAGAAAGGGCATAAGCAATATGCGTGGTTGCGGTATTGCCATCCATTGTTTTCATCTTTGCCATAACACACTCCTTAAAATGTTGCATCGTAAAACGTATATGATGTATATGGAAAGGCTCCATATATCCTAAGTTCTCTTAACAAATTTTCTACGCTTTTACACGCAAAAAAAACCTATTGTTCAAGCGCACAGTTTAGCACAAAATTTTCCTGCTAAGCCATGGACAAAAAAGTATTAGCACAAAACTGTTTGGTTGAACAGTCTATTTTGTAACAAAATTCTTAACAAATATTTTTATGTCAAACATCATACACTCACGCATGAACTAAACATTTTTACCTATAAGTCAATAGAGTTACAAAACTATTTTTCATTACAAGCCATAACGAAATTTTTTATATGCCAAGGTCAGCAAAAAAATTTTCTCCCTTAATTACTTGGAAAAAAATTTCCTCTACCAGTAATTCACTTGCTATTTATAAAAATATGTTTACTGTTGTTTTGCTCAATACCATTGAGATTTTAAACCTTGGAGAAAACCATGCCCATTAAAACTGATGATACCGTACAAGTCCATTATACCGGCACTTTAACCGACGGCTCTGTATTTGACTCTTCCCTTGAGCGCGACCCCTTAGAATTTACCGTTGGCCAGCAAATGCTTATTGCCGGTTTTGAAAATGCCCTCATTGGCAAAGAAGTGGGCGACAAAGTAAATGTTACCATTGCCCCTGAAGATGCCTATGGCGAAGTGGACTCTGAGCTTATTTTTGAAGTGCCCCTTGCCGATGTGCCCGAACACATCACCCCCGAGCCCGGCTTGCAATTACAGCTTTCCAATGAAGAAGGCATCATGAATGTCACCATCGACGATGTCACCGAAACCAGCATCATGCTTAATGCCAATCACCCCTTGGCCGGTCAAACCCTTATTTTTGATATTGAAGTTATTTCTGTAAAATAACTCAGATTAATGACAAAACCCACTGCGAGGGGCTTGCGCCGCTATTGTCAGCAAAGCTGCCAAGCGGAAAGGCACAAAAAATGCCGAAAGAGCGCGAGAGCACTTTTTCGGCATTATCTTTTTCTTTTTTTGCAAAATTAGAAGCTATACATCATAAGCAAGGTAGCTTTCCATGCATCCTTTCCATTTACAGTAGCGCCGCTGGTATTATCATTCCACTTTTCTGTATCAACACCGTTGAAAATATAACCAAGTTCTACAACAGCTTGTAAATTTTCATAAATTTGGTAGGTGCTATCCAAATTTATTTCTACCAAGTGGTCATTATGCGTTAAATACATGGCGCCAGTGCCTTCACGCCAACCATTAGGAGAGCCAATATGTTTTATCATATCAGTGCTATTGGTGCCGCCCCAATAAGAAATGCGTAAGGTATGGCTTAAGTCTTCCATAAAGGACATATCACGTAACTGCAGGCCAAGTCCCCATGTACCGCTGTAGGAAAGCATAATGTCAAAGCCATCAGAGACAGAGTAGCCATTGGCACCATCCTGCATGAAGGAAGTGAAATTAGAGGAGGGAGCAATCTCTGGCATGCGCTCAGAGCCATCACCAAAGTCCCCATCATCTCCGGAGCCGTACCAAGCAAAAATACCGGGCGTACCCCAATCCATGGCGTACTCCGCTAAGCCTTTGATGACAAAACCTCTACGGTAAGCATCAGCCTTGGATGTGCCGGACATATAATCATTAAAGCCTGAAGCTGCGCCATAGTTCAAATCAAGCTCAAAGTTCCAATTATCCATGGCATAGGTCATGGGTAAGCCCACATACCATATTTCACCATAAGCGCTTTGATTATGAACCGCGCTATCAAAACCCACAGGCATAGCAGTGCCAAGCTCACCCGCAGTATTGCGGCCAATCATACCATAAGCAATCCAAGGGTTAATACTAAAATTATCATAAGCTACAGGTAAGCTTAAGAGAAACATGTCCATATTATCTAAATAATTGGAGCTATCTCCCGAACCGGATTTTTCGTAATTATCGTTGTATGGACGTAACCACGCTGCTGTTAAGCCAATGTTTTCATTAAAAGCATAATTAGCCACAATGGCAGCCACTTGATCATCTAAAATAGCAGCGCCGCCGGCCACGTTGGGCAGAGCTAAAGCTTGTAATCCCATGCGAAATTGTAATTCGGTATTAGGCACAAACCAATCAATGTAAGCTTGGCGTACAGAAACAACTTTACCATCAGCACCAAGGGCGCCACCTTCTGCAGATTGCCCCCAAATAGTTTCACCTATTTCAAATTGCACAGTTCCGGAAAGGCTTTCTGAAGCCACGGCTTCTATTTGCAAACGCAAACGCTGCTCGGCTTTAAAAGTGTCCGTACCTCTAGAGTCTTCCACAAGGAAGGAATCAGACACCCCAAAACCAAAAAACCACTCTCCGGAGGCTTTAAAATCCACTGCCTTCGCCCCTTGAGCGCAAGTCATCACAAGACCTGCTGCCAAGAGCAATGTCATAAGTTTTTTCTTCATGACATACTTCCTTTAGGTAAAAGGTTACACTCATTGTCATAGATTCAAGACTTCCTTAAATACTATAGCAATAGTTTTCTTAATTTTCACTCAGACTACTTTTGGGATAGAGAAAATAACATTCACTGTCAATAAAAAACACGCAAAGACAATAATAAATAACCATACAATATGCATAATAAAAAGTTAACACGAAGCAAAGATTTACACTTTACATATGTTAACTTTTTATATTTTGAAATTTTAAATAGAGATATTGACTTTGATTTTCGTTTTCTATAAATCAAACAAAGCGCGCACAACAATACCTCTTCAAAAGGATACTTTATGAAAACATTAATTGTTTATGGTTCTACTACAGGCAATACAGAATTCGTAGCCACCACCTGCCAAAAACTTTTGGAAGATGCAGGACATACAGTCACAGTACAAGACGCTGGTAAAGTTTCTGCAGATAAACTTTGCGCAGATTATGACCTTATTCTTTTTGGTTGCTCTACGTGGGGTGATGAAGAAATAGAATTACAAGATGATTTCATTGATCTTTTTGATAATTTCGACGCCATTGGCGCTGATGGCAAAAAAATCGCCGTTTTTGGTACAGGGGATAGCTCCTATACCTATTTCTGCGGCGCCGTGGATGCCATTGAAGAAAAACTTAATGCATTAAACGCCACTGTACTAGACACCTTAAAGATTGATGGTGACCCACAAACAGAAAAAGGCTCCATCGAAGATTTTGTACAATCTGTGCTAAAAAATTGCTAAAAGCATAATACCTCTCAAGCTGCAAGACCTTAATTGTACATTACCTTCCTTCACAATTAAGGTCTTGCCTTGTTAAAAAAACAACAAGCAAATATCTTTAGCTTACCTCTATAAGAGGCGGAAGAACATGAATTCCCCCCTTACGCCAGCTGTATCTCCAATCTTTTACCCAGCATACGGGCGGCACGTTCCATGGTCTGTAAATTCACAGAAGGGTTTTGTGGGTCAAGTAAGCGATTAACAGAAGCGCGACTCGTTTCCATGCGTCTGGCAAGTTCTGAACGGCTTACATTGGATTTTTCCATTTCTTGCTGCAATTGCCATGCAAGCACACGTTTTGTTGCCACTGCAGAGCAGGCATCAAGTAAATTTTCACTTTCTAAAAAATCATCAAAAGATGTTCCCATATGGGTACTCATGGTTAGCTCCTTTGCTGTAGCTGAGACATGCGTTCTCGTGCTAAATCTATATCTGCCTTAGGTGTGGCTTGTGTTTTCTTAATAAAAGCGTGTAAAAGACACATTTTTTCATGATGAACCACAAAGAGAATTCGGGCAATTCTATTTGACACAAGCGAACTACGCACTTCCCATAAGCCTTGTCCTAATGGGCGGCATATGGGCATACCTATAGGCCAACCCAGCTCCACTGTTTTAATGTCACAGCCCAAAATTTAGCGGTCTTCTTTGCTCAACTCTAATAAAAACTCTCGCACAGGCTCGCGTCCTGATTTTAGCTGAAAGAAAAATGCAGGAAGTTTTTTCATACATCTCCTGTATCAAAAAAAGTACACACATAACTCATTTTGTCAATACGTATTTTTACTACATGAATGCAAAGGGTCTTATTTCTAGCGCACGCACAAGGCTCCATAAGGGCAATAATCACAATGTTTACCCTCGCGCGGTGCAAAGCTTTCTGCCGTATACATATGATCTAGCAAAAACTTTATCAGTTGGGGTATGCGATCTTCCACAATATGGGCGCGGTCTTCCATGGATATTTTATCGCCCAGTAAATACACTTCCTTGCCGCTGCTGCCCATATCCACAAGGCCGGCATCTAAAATAAGCTCATCAAAACTTTGCCCGCACATATAAATATAGCAAGGCAATTGCACAGAAGTAAAAGCTTCCGCCACTTGCTGTAACACCTCGGCGGAGTTTTGCGCCGTAGGCTCCCACAAGGATATGGCCGTCCAAAGCTCCATATCATTCCAAACTTTTGCGTTGATACGTGGCAAGCGCCCTGTTTTATAATCAAGCACCACAAGGCCTTCTTCTCTATCATCCTTATACTGCTTAAGGCGCATATCCACCCTATCCATAATACCTGTAAGATAGAAGGTTTGCTCAAATCGCCCTGGCACCGGCGCCATTATTTCCTGTTCTAAAGCTATAATTTCTGTCTCAAGCGCTTGCTCTTCTTGAGCTTTGAGAAAACGCGCAAAGCGCACCGGCGCCGCCATACGCAATAGCATGCGGCTTTGTTGCGGCAAGGCTTGCACCTCGGCATTATCCTCATAGCATTGCTCAAAGATTTCTTGCAACAGCTCTAAACTTACAGCCTCTTGTGGCATTTCTTTACCAAGCCACGGTGTATAGGCCTTTTGCAACACTTCGTGCAAAAGCTTACCCACAGCTGCCGGATCGTCCCCTTCATTCACTTCATCAAGAGGACGCAATTTATACATATTTTCCCACACAAAACGCTGGGGGCAACGTAAATAACTATCTATTTTGGTGGGAGAAATACCCTTTTGCAATAAAGCCGCCATACGCTGACGTAAAGCGCCATACGCTTCAAGGATAACAGGCTCACTATTCATGGGCGCCACCACGCAAGGGGCAGCTTCCAACGGAGCCATGCCATTTTCTAAAATATAGCCACGCTCTTGCTCTTCTTTCCACAAATAGGCATCCACAAAGCGGCTACGGCTTTTTTTGGCGTCAAAAAGTTCTGAGCGCTGCATGCCCTCTTGCCAGCAAAAATGTACTTCCTTGGCCGAGGCCACCAAACGATGCAGAGTATGCGCCACCACTCGTTCACGCTCTTGCAAGGCAGGCAAGCCAATGACATCACGCAAGGCATCGGGCAAAAGAGGATCCGCCGCAGTAAAGCCAGGAAGAACATCGTCGGTGGCATCAAGAATAATCAGCCTATCAAAATGTAACAAGCGCGTTTCTAGCATACCCAGAACTTGCAAACCTTCCATGGGCGCCGCTTCAAAGGGCACACGTTCAGCCCCAATAAGCTGCCTGCACAAGGCAAAAAGCGGTGCATGAGGTAAAACTTCCTGCGCCATGCGTGCCATTTTTAAGGTAGGTATCACATGCTGCATAAGCCTATACAAACTTTCGGCATCTAGAGGGTGGCTCTTCCATATCTGAGCACCATGAGCCAAAAGCATTTGGCACAAAGCGCTTAAGGCCTCACCAAGGCTTAAGGTAGAATGCACCGCTGCAAAAGAGTCCAAGAGGCAAGGCAGTACTTTTTGCAAAAGCTCCCTCATGGCCGGCTCGGCCTCGCCTTGCAATGCAGCCATAGCAAGTAGCTCTTGGCAAGACACAAAGGCATTGCCTTTGCGCAAGGCTTTTTCCATCTGCCCCAATAAAGAATGTAAGCTTTGGCTAGCCCCCCCAGTATTTACGGAGTCTACGGCATTCACACTGAGCATTTGCACAAAAGGATGGCGCAAAGCATGTAAGAGAGCACGCCAATGATAGCGTCTGTGCTCTAGATCATCTTCACTGCCGCGCGCCCCTTCTTGCAAGCGCAAAAGAGATTCCAGCAAAGAAAATAAGGAGGAATTGCTCAAAGGATAACCCATGGAAATATTAAAGGGCACTTCCGGCAAATGGTGTAAGGTGGGCATAAGCAAGGCCGCTGAAGAAAGCACCACGGCTGTGGAGGGTGCAGAAATCGCAAAGCCTTCTGGATTTTTCGCCACCATGGGGCGTAAAAGTTCTTGCATATGCAGCAATTGCGAGTGCACATCATAGCCGGCAAAAAAGTGCATCTGCGGCTCTTGTCCCAATTCCTGCCCTGACTCGTACAATGAGCATGGAGCATTCCAGCGGCGTAGCCAAGCCTCATGATCTTGGCAAGCATAATGCACAGATTTTCCAGCGCTGGCTAAGGCCGGGTCAGAATGCAAGCAAATATGTGCCCCTTGCTGCCATAAGGCCTTGAGCAAGACATCTTCACATTGGGTAATGGTAGAAAAACCCGCCACAAAGACATGGCTATTGGTTTCTGCACAAGGGTTCAATAAGGGGGGTAACAAGGCAGGATTTTGCTGCACGACCATGGCGGCGGCATAGGCATCTAGCCCCGCCGTTGTCCAGCCCTCTGCATGCATTTGCTCCACATAAGCCGTGTGAATACGCCCCAATGCTCCCAATAAAGCCGAAGCCATGGGCGACACTTCCCCTTCGGTATAGGCAATGTCGCGCACAGGCAAAAGCTGGTTCATATATTCTTCATACAAAGCTATGAGGCGCATGCCCCAAGGCAAAAAGGCCGCCAAATCCTTTTGTGCAAAAATGCGCGCTATGTCGTCATCATAGCCTTGCTCCATTTGTTCTGCACTGACTCTTTGCACCGCTTCATAGAGAATATGAACGCAATCCAGTGGCGCGGCTTTGCGCCCCA
>CAYJAL010000016.1:9513-25526 GCA_964367875.1 uncultured Desulfovibrionaceae bacterium
GTACGGAAAAGCCCCACCATTTCCCCAATGGTCAGCATACGCGGCAATAAAGCAGGGCGCGGCAATTTTTCATTTTTTTGGAATAATTCTGTGAGATAGCGCCTTGGCCTATTGTGCGGCACCACCACAACAGATGAGCCCAAATCGTAATGGCAGCTTTGACATATATATTCTTGCAAATTTTCCAAAAAAGGCTTGTCCCAAGAAAATAGCATACATGGCGTGGTCATATGAGGGCTCCTTATCAGCCTGTTGCAAAAGTCGATACTTTACTGTCTAAATATAGTTAATGCTGTTCTATCATTTTTTGCAGGCAGTTCAAAAATTGTAAAGTGCGAGAAAAACAAGTCTGACGAAGCAATTTGCAATTTTTCAGCGGCCTGTTATGCCTTATGAGAAGTGGTGGATGTGGGGCTTATATGCCATTGCGGCGCGTCCAAAAGTGATGATGTGCTCATTTCACCTTGTGCATTTTCGCGCACCATACGGCATTTTTGCAAATCCAAATAAATAAGCACCCCTTCACTAAGAGGCAAAGCCGCATCTCGCTTGGGCATGGTATTAAGCATATGGAGATAATGCGCCAACTGCTTCACATGCGCCTCTTGGGCTTGCCCTGTTTTAAATTCCACCACACGCCAGCCATGGCCATGTTGCGGCGCTAACACCAAGTCTGCTCTATACAAGGCGCCATCTTCGGCCAAAATACCTTGCTCCGGCGAGGCATGGCTAGCCCATTCCTGCACACCGGGTAAGGAGGCATACCAAAGCAAAGCCGCGCTCACTTCCTCTTGCAATTTAGGCAAAGTCACCAAGGGCAGAGCAAAGGATTGCACTCCCCATAAAGCCGCAGCCTTGGCGGTGGCCTGCATATCTTCTTTACCGCCCATGCTTTGCCACACTTCAAGGCAATGGTGCATAAGCAAACCACGTTGCACCGGCGAAAGAATATGACTGCCTACATCCGCTGAAGGCTCTGTTAAAAAGCATTTTTGTAAAGGATCGCGATAAATTTTTAAGCGCGGCAGCCATTGCATGATGGCTTGAGGTTCCTCAGAAAAATCTAAGGGGCAAGGGGTGGTGTCATCACATTGTGCAGACCCCCCTTCCTCTGCGATTTCATTCACTTCGCCCGCATCGCCTTCTTCACCCTCATGAGGGGGAGCAGCATGGCGCGGCAAAGCTGTAAGCTCTTTTTCAATGGGAAAGCCAGCTTCAAAGGGTAATTCCATACCTATGGCGCCCAGCAAGGCATTGATACCCTTAGCCAAGTTTACCGTTCCCAAAAGATAGGGCGTATGCGTGTGGAAGGCATACAGTTCTTCTTGAGCGCGGGTGCAAGCCACATAAAAAACATTAAGGCATTCCAGCACATCTTGGGCTTGCGCGGCATAGTGGGCTGTGCCCAATTCTACGCCCATGCCATCACCCTGAGCATCGCTGCCATAATCGGCGCTTTCTTGCCCTTCCGTCAGCTTCGTACGCGTGGCTAAGACGGTAAAATCCCCCACTTTTTGCACCATGGGCGGCGAAGAAGGACGCATGGTAAAACTCAACCAAGGGATAATCACCACAGGGAATTGTAAGCCTTTAGATTTATGGATGGTCATAATGCGCACTGCATCCACCTTGGGTGGTGTTGGCGTTTTTTCTTCACCGCCGCTTTGCGCCCAATATTCCAAAAAGGTGCCCAGAGTTCCGGCGCCGCGCCTTTCTGCGCTGTGCAGCACCTCTAAAAAGCGTCGCACAAAGGCTTCGGCCTCAGTAAAGCGTTGCGGCACCTGCCAAAGGCCGTACCATTCCTGCATGCAATCATAAGGGGTGCGCATTTGCGCTGCGCCATAAAAGGGCGCAAAGGTATATTCCCAAAATTCCGGCCATTTTTTTTGAAAAGCGTAGGAAAGGGACACAGGGCGCGCCTCATGCTTTAGCTCTAAAATCCATGTGTGCAGCTCTTCAAGGCTGGGGCGAATATTACCCACATAGCCTTCTTGAGCCTCCTGCCCTCCTTCCATACTAGACGCACAACTAGCCGGGCGCAAAGCCGGACGCATCATATGCCCTGTAAGCACAGTCCAAAAACTCACATCATCTTGCGGCGCATGTAAAAAGGATAAAAAGGCCAAGGATTCTTTAATCAGAGGGTGATTTTGCAAAAGCAAGCTATTTTCTGTCACAGCGGGGATTTCCCAATCCAAAAGCCATGCCGCCACCGTGGCCGCGCCGCTATTGCTACGCGTTAAGATGGTAATATCACCCCAAGGGCGCCTTTGACCCAAATCTTGTAACTTTTGCTGCAAACGCAAGCGTACTTCTTCGGAAAGCTCATCACTACGCTGCGCCTGAACTTCTTCAAAACATACATAGCCCCCGGCAGCGTCGGGCTTTACCTCTTGCGTGGCACCATCAAAGGCTCTGCACAATTTTTGCGTGGCCATATCCAACACGGCAGGCGGACAATCCTTATTCAGCATGGCTTCCAGCACCGTGCGCGCTATTTCCTGCTGCCCCAAGGGAGCAAAAAGAGCATTATTGCTTTGCACCACCACTTCACGACTGCGCCAATTGATGGGCAAGGTCTTTTTCCCAAAGCTAGCCAAAGGCGCCAAATCATCATCGTATTGCACGGCGTCAAAAAGATCGGCATCGCCGCCGCGCCAGCCATAAATGGCCTGCTTCACATCGCCCACCCAGGTGAGGGAGCCCCCTTGAGCCAAGGCCTCGTGAATAAGCAAGCGCATGGCCTGCCATTGTTCCGTACTGGTATCTTGAAATTCATCCACCAGCACATGCTGCATGGCAGAGCCCATACGGCATAAAGCCGCGGAAATACCATGCTGGCCTTCTAAAATTTCTCGCGCCAAAGTGGGGATTTTTGCCGCCGGAACGGTGCTTTCTGCCAGCTGAAAATCGAGCATTTTTTGCGCCAAATTTTGCGCCACTTCCACAAAGGGATACATATACAGCGCCTTACGCAATACTTCGCCTTCGGTGGCAAGGGCCTGTATGCTTTCCTTTAAAGAGGCATAGGCAAAGCACACGGCATCAGAGGCCGTGCCCTTACCGGCTTTGAGCAGGCAGGCGTCAAAATCTTCCTTGGTATAATAGGCAGAAGTCAGGCGCTTTCTCTCACCGGCGGCGCTACCCATAAAGCAGTCCATGGCTCTTTTATCCACTTTCAATTGCTCTGCCTGTATTTGCGAGCACAAATGCTTGGCCTTGGTAATGCAGGCTGTTTCCAACTCCACAAGGCGTGCTTCCAACTCCTCAGCAGGGCTTAAAGCCTGCATAGGCGCGGCTTCTTCGCTTAAAAAATATTCCACCAAGGGTAAAAGCATTTGCACAAGGCGCTGCCCCATGACAAAGCCCTGCATGTCTTTATGATACACAAGGGAGCGGCACATGGCGCGAACTTGCTCAAGGCTTACGGCATCGCCTTTATCTGCTTCGCTGAGAACATCTTCAAACATGGGCTCCATAAGATCTTTCACATGAAAAGAACTTGCAAAATCTGGCGGTAATCCCAAATCCAAGGCCGCCGTGCGCACTATAAGATGTAAGAGGCTATCAATGGTGCGGATATTTAGGGCGCCGTATTGACGCAAAATAATTTCAATCCACGCCTTGGCTTGCTGTGCAGACATAATGGGATCGGGACTTTTGGCCAAGGCGCATTTTTTTAAGCTTTCCAGCACACGACTTTTCATTTCTGAAGCGGCCATATTGGTAAAGGTTATGGCCATAATATCGCCCCAGGCGCCAGGTCTAGCGGAATTGACGGCATTGGCACTGGAAAACACGGAGGAAGAAGAAGAGGAAGAAGGACGCAACACACATTGCGGCGCATAAGGTTGCAAGGGACTTTGAGCTAAAAAAGCCAAAAAGCGCTGAGTAATATCATGGGTTTTACCAGACCCTGCCGAAGCCTTTACCTGCTCCATATGCGACATAACATTCTCCCTTTACTAACACTGCTAAAATATAACCTCATGGGCGCAAAGTACTCCAAAATACTTTACTTTAACACTTAGCCCAATATCCATTTAAAACAGGCTGTTCAAAATGGGCTGAATGCGAGGAAGACGAAGTTTTTTACGGAGGGAGCGTATCAAAATATACGTGACCAGAGTAAAAAACGAGTCTGACGAAGCAGGCAGCCCTTTTTCAACTGTCTAGATGACGCTTGGTTGCACGTCCTATGCAACACAAGCTCTCGCAAAAGTCGCTGGCGCCGAAAATAAATTTCGGCTAGCTTTGTTTTGCTCCGCTGCGCGGCTTACCCACGTCCTGTGGGCAGCTGGCATACAGCATTGACACTAGACGTTTTTTTCAAATATCCATTTAAAACAAGCTGTTCAAAATGGGCTGAATGCAAGGCAAGCGAAGCTTTTTGCGAAAGGAGTGTATAAATAATACTCGACTGGAGCAAAAAGCAAGCTTAACGAAGCAGACAGCCCATTTTCAACAGCTTGTTAGGGGAGCATACCTTTGAGCATACCTTGCCCCGTCGACTCCAGCACCGCGCGCCAAAGGTCAGACTTAATATTCAACCTACGGCGACTCTTGGTCACAATATCCAAGGGTAAATGCACAAAGTGATCTTGAATTTTAGCCACCACCATATGCGTACGACCGGCCATGGCCGCGTGCATGGCATGCTGACCTAAAAAGCCGCAATACACTCTATCATTAGCATTGGCAGGAGTAGCGCGAATCATATAGCTTGGGTCAATAAGCTTAAGCACATAGGGAAAATCTTTGGCAGCAAAATAGTCGCGAATTTCCTCTTGCAACAGAGTGAAAATATCGCCCAAGACCACATTGCCCGACGCATCTGTTTTGCTGGTTTTTTGCAATAAATGCTGCCCTGCCCCCTCAGCCACCACAATAACCGCATGGCGGCGCTGACGTAAGCGCTCTTCCAAGGCAGGCAAAAGCCCTCCCTCTCCATGTAGGCTAAAAGGCGCTTCGGGAATAAGCACAAAGTTTACATCTTTAAGCGCTAAGGTGGCCTGAGCTGCAATGAAGCCGGACTCACGCCCCATAAGCTTAACCAAGCCAATGCCATGATGCGAGCAAATGGCCTCGGTATGCGCCGCTTCAATGGCCGCCGTGGCTTGATCCACAGCCGTATCAAAGCCAAAGGATTGAGGCACAAAATTTATATCATTATCAATAGTTTTGGGTATACCTATAACGGATAAACGCAGACCTCGAGCGCGTACTTCATTACTAATGGCCAAGGCCGCCTTCATACTGCCATCGCCGCCAATGACAAAAAGCACGCTAATATTCATGCGCTCCAGCGTATCCACAATGAGCTCCGGCGATTGCGGCCCACGCGATGTGCCCAATAAGGTACCGCCAAATTTATGCAAATCCGACACGGTGGAGGGTTTTAATTCTGCCACAGCATGGCCAATGGAAGGAATAAAACCCTCTAACCCATAGCGAAAACCCAGCACACTGGGCACATTATAGGCATGATAGGCCTGCATAACCAAGGCGCGAATAACATCATTGATGCCGGGGCACAGGCCTCCGCAAGTTACAATGGCGCATTTTGTGCGCGAAGGGTCAAAATATAAATTTTGCCGCGGGCCTGCGGCTTCAAATTCCATCAGCACAGGTTCTTTAAGGTCACTGGAAAGCTCCCCATCCACATGAATATTCACCACCATATCATCTGCCCACATGCCATAAGGCAATTTTGAGGTGATTTTTGTAGAGCCAAGACGACGAATTTCTGTGACGAGGGTATTTTCAATGACCATATATTTATGCTCCTGTAGGTAAGTGCAGTTCTTGCGCTCTCTGTGCCATGGCGGCAATGGAAAGCTTTAAAAAGGCATCCAAATCCAAACCAATTTTTTCACATTCACGAATATTTTCACGGCTTACTGAGGCGGCAAAGGCTTTATCTTTCATTTTTTTCTTCAGGCTCTTAGCTTCCATGCCTGTAATACCTGTGGGGCGTACCAAGGCCGCCGTAACAATAAGGCCGGTCACGCTTTCACCGCAGCGCAAAGCATAGTCCAGCTTTGTGGCAGGGCTGTGACCATTCATTTCGCCATTATGCGCGCGGATGGCGGCCAGGGCTTCTTGGGGCAATTTATCTTGCAAAAGCTCGCAAGACACAAGGCCGTGCTTTTCCGGCGTGGTCGCCGTTTGTCCATAATCCAGATCATGCAAAAGCCCTGTCATACCCCACACAGCTGCATCTTCACCCAGATGAGCGGCTAGTGCCTCTAAAATGGCCTCAGCAGCCAAGGCATGTTGTACTAAAAAAGCTTCGCTGGTATGAGCTTGCATAAGCTCCACAGCCTCAGAACGTGTAATAGCTAAAGACATATAATCCTCGTAAAAATCAGGTTAAAAACTAAGCGTCGCCATCTTCTTGCACGCAATGCCAGCCCTTGGCTTTTAATTGCTCTACACTTATGGCACCATGACGACGCACTTTCAAGGTTTTGGGAGCGCATACCTCCACAATGGTGGAAGGCAAGCCCCCTGCCGGTTCAGCACCTTGCCACAATACATGTGGCACAGCCTTAAGTAACACCTGTGACAAGGCTTGCGGCGTACGCGGCGGCGCCTCACCACTTATATTGGCCGACGAGCATACCAAGGGCATTTCCATGGCCTTGGCCAAAGCCCTTGCCGTGGCATGCGGAGATATGCGCACAGCCACCCTGCCCGTGCCTGCTGTAATGCTATCCGGCACCAAGGCCTTGGCCTGACACAATAAAGTTACAGACCCCGGCCAAAACATTTCAGCCAAGGCATATTCATCTTGATTTAGCCTAGCAATGCGCTCTATTTGTTCCACATGCGCTGCCAATAAAGGCAAAGGTTTGGTTTGAGGGCGTTGTTTAGAGCTAAAAATATTTTCCAAAGCCGCCTCAAAAAACATACCACAGCCCACAGCCAAGAAAGTTTCTGTGGGATAGATAATAATATTACCCTCTTGCAAAAGCTGGACGGCCTGCGGCAAAGTGCGTATGCTGGGCGCAAGATGTGTATAATGAACAGGAAAAACAGGGGAAACTTCATTCATGGCAAAAAAACCTTTACGCATAGTGGCCGTGGGCGCTCTTAAAACAGCCCATTGGAAGCAAGCCGCCGCCCATTACACCCAGCGTATACAGCATTGGCGCTCGCTACAAGAAATTATTGTGAAAGACGGCGACGCCGCCCTGCCCGTGCCAGAGCGCAATGCCTTTGAAGGTCAGCGCCTACTAGCTAGCCTTAGCCCACAAGACATTGTTATCTGCCTTGATGAAAAGGGAAAAAACTATACTTCGCAAGAGTTTTCGCGCTTTTTAGCCCAGCTTTCCGAAAATGCAACCCGCACCCCTTGCTTTATCATTGGCGGCGCTTTTGGCCTTGATGAGAAAGTACGCAAAGCCGCACAACATAAGCTAGCTCTTGGCCCCATGACTTTTCCGCACGAATTGGCTCGTGTTCTCTTGCTAGAACAAATTTATCGCGCCGAGGCCATTTTACGCGGCGTACCTTATCATCATTAAAGATGACGCTTGGTTGCACGTCCTGTGCAACACAAGCTCTCGCAAGCGTCGCCTACGCTGGAAGTGAATTCCAGCTTGTCTTGGGCTTGCTCCGCTGCGCGGCTAGGCCGCGTCCTGCGGCCTTAAAAAATCGCACTTACCATACTTCAAGATGACGCTTGGTCATACGTCACTGAGGGCAACCAATTCTTTTTCAAATATATACTTACATAGGCTGTTCAAAAAGGGTTGGATGCGAGGCAAGCGAAGCTTTTTGCGAAATGAGCGTATTAAACATACGTGACTGAAGCAAAAAGCAAGCTTAACGAAGCAGACAGCCCTTTTTCAACAGCCTATTTTTGAACAGACCAAAAATAGCGCAAATCCCCATGCACCTTATACTTGTACTCAGCCTCCACCTTAAAGCCCAGCTCTTGTATGGCCTCTTGGGGCGCCGGCTCTAAGGTCAAAAAGATCACACGCCCTTGGTCAATCAAAGCAGGGCTTACCAGCTCCAACATTTGCGCCCAAGGCATAAAGGCGCGGCTCACTATCATATGCGCTGGTTGCTTAGCCTCAGCAAAAAAATCTTCCGCCCTGCCTCTAAATACATGGGTGCGCGGCAAAGGTATTTGCGCAAGCACATTGCTTAAAAATAAAGCTCTTTTTTCGCGCACCTCTATAAGATGATACTGCCCTTCTTGCCATACCATGCGCAAGGGAATACCCGGCAATCCGGCGCCGGCGCCTAAATCTAAGGTGTGGAAATCGTCGGAAGTTTCCAAGGGCAAAGAGCGTAAAAACTCCGCCAAGTGGAAAGAATCCACTATGAGATTAGTCATACATTCTTGCCAATGCCTTGCGCCCACAAGGTTCATGACCTTATTCCAGCGCATAAGCAACATAAGATACGAAGCCAGCGGCTCCAAGCTTTGTTGCGTTAAAGTCATGGGCCACGAGGCACTTACTTGCGCCAACTGTTGCCATGTTAAGGGTATTTGCTTTTTCATGGCGCCAGTGTACGCCTAAGCCCTCAAAAAGCCAAGTCGTATTTAGCGCAGCCCTTGATGCAAAGCCATTGGCATAATAGCCAATTCATAGCGCTGCGCACCATACACAGCTTGAAATAAAGCCTTACGCGCTGCATCATGCCCTGTATACAAAGAAAAAAGCATATTATGCGAGCCTTGACGCTTTTGCCCATTACCTTCTGACGCTTCCCCCTCGGCACAGCGTATATCCACAGCCACAGAACTGCGGCAAGCATAAGGGCGCACCGCATAGACCATGCACAGCCCAGCTTCATCTAAAAGCGGACAAGGAATAAAATAATCTTCGCGGCAATGGCTTTTATCGTCCTTCCCTTCCCCATAAAAAGCTTTACCCCAACGTAAATAACTTTCGCTTAAATCTGCAGCCTGCCCATGCCATAGGGCAAAAGTGCGTGTAAATTTTTCTGCAAGATGTGGATGCTCCTGCATATAAGCCTGCATAAGGCTAATTTCATTGGGTAAGCATAAAAGCATTTGATGACAGCAGCCTGTACAGCCGGCTTTACATACCAAGGGCTGCCCCGCAGTAGCCACAGCCTCTGCCATGCCCAGGCCTTCCACCTCAAGAACATCATTGGCCACTTGCAACATAAGCAAGGTTTGATACAAAAACTCCTGTTCCACAGGGCTAAAAAGCGCCTGCACTGAATGCAGGGTTTGCTCTAAATCTTTTTCCCCTTGGCGGCGTAAATGGGTATCGCCTTCTAAAAAATGCAGCATTTGCGCCTGCATAAAATAGCCGTGCACAGCCTTTATCAAGGCCTCTTGCTGGGCATTTTTCGGCAAAAGCTGTGTTTTTTCTGCATTCCAAAGCCTATATTCTGTCATATATTCCCCCCTGTATGATGTCCTCTTCTTGTCATGTTTTTTGTACAATATATGACCTTTGGCGTCATCTTATTCCTCAGCGTTTTTTGTATTTTTTCGTATTCTTAACATCTCGCTCTCGTCATAAAACAACGTACAAGTATATTATAGCAAGAAGGTATTTTTTGCCCCTACAAGAGATTTGGAAAGTTTTTAAGCAATAAGCGAGCGATGGAGCGAAGCGGAATTACTCAGCCGCTTAAAAACTTTACCGAATCTTGTGTTTTCAAGCAAATGAGCTTGACGTGCCCCCTTAAGCATAACACTTGACGCTACAAAAAAAGCAAGGCACTATGTTTTAGCAAGGCTTTTTACCTCAAAAGCCTTCTCTCGCGCAGAACATGTCTATACAATGTAGACAGTAAAGGAACTCCCCATGCGTAAAAAGAAACTTCAAAAAAATCAAGCCGTTGATGCTGCCTGCATTCTCTTCTCTCTTAATACCGAGCCAGACCAAGTGCTCAATATGCTTGAGCATATGAATAAAGATGGTTTGCATGAATATACCATTGATCCAGAGCTTTTTTGTCTTGAATGGTATGGTTTTGTGCACGCTGCCATTGTGGCCGGGCTTATGGTACATGCGCCCAATAGCGTCCTGGTGGAATATTTACGCGTCACCATATCCTTGCTTAAAACCAGAAACATTTCTGAAGAGCAAGCCCATGACTTTGTGGACGTGCATTTTTCCCCTTATATGGAATTGGTGGGCAAAGAAGAGCAGTCTGCTTGCCCGCAACATTTTTTCTCTGTGCTGTGCCATACAGAGCGCATAGAGGACATCCCTCCCCGCGCTTTGGCCTTCATCTCTGGCACTATGGCCCTGGTTATGAGCGCTGTAGCAGATAAATTAGAACAATATGAGATTTTAGCAGATTAGTTTTATTCTCTCTAAATAGGGTTTC
The DNA here is from genome assembly GCA_964367875.1 of uncultured Desulfovibrionaceae bacterium. Taxonomy (GTDB): domain Bacteria; phylum Desulfobacterota; class Desulfovibrionia; order Desulfovibrionales; family Desulfovibrionaceae; genus CAYJAD01. The sequence continues at coordinate 19,846 of CAYJAL010000016.1, forward strand.
ACTGGTTGAAACAGACTCCTTCTTGAGGTGTTTTTTCACTTTTTTGTATTTTTCTTATTTATTGGTCGCGTAAATAGGAACAATTCTTTTAATTTTCCCCTTGCCCACAAACTTTCCATATGCTAACAGAAAACTCTGGTTACAAATCGTGAATTTTTTTCAAAAAAAAGCCCAAGAAGTTAGTAATAGTTACTACTTACTGAAGGGAACACATATTAAAGCGTATTTACTGCATTACATAGTTTAACATGGATTACGGGTTTTCTCATGTCTCGCATTAGGAAAAGTTACCTCGACTCACAGAAGCATAAAAAGTCTTTTCTCGGTAAGAAAAATCGTCCCTTTTCAGGTATGACGATGCAGCGTCGCACCCAAAACCTCCATAGCCAATCCATACTCCCTCAGGAACCAGTACAAGAGCAAAGTTTACGCTGGTACATCCAGCCCACAGATTTACGCCAAGAGCATTTGAATAATGACCTTGCGTCCTCGTACGAGCATATGACACTGAGCGCCGTACGAATGCTTTCCAAAACCATGATGCGCCAAGCTCATAACAACAAATTGAGCACAAATACGCATTTGGAGCGCACCTTAAGCCGTTGCTTACACACTTTAAGCGAAGACTTAGACACAGGCGAAATATTGCGTAAACTGCTGGCCATTATTGGTACATACTATCAAGCAGATCGGGTGCGCTTATACGAGCTGGATGCCCACAAAAAAATCCACGGGGATCCGCACGAATGGGTAAGCATACCCGAAAATCCCACTTTTTCCGGTTTTCGCATGAATAGCGAAGAAACAGCGCTATTGGTCAACATACTCAAAAGTCACGGTCAATATATCATAAGCGATATTGATAAAGAGCTTGATCACACCTACTATGTGTACAAATCGCTTAAAGAAAGAAATGTACGCAATCTTATTTTAGTGCCTATTTTTTCCAAGAAAAAGGTTATTGCCTTCATTGATGTGGAAAATGCTCAGGTAGAGCAGCAAAACCCCATGCTTTTACACTCCTTAACCTTTTTCATGCGGGAAAATTTAAAGCATTTACTCCTTTCGGCAAAGCTAGAGTGCAGCAATTATACAGACAGCGTCACCAATCTTTATAATAGAGAAAAGTACAGAGAGCGCCTTGACGTGCTAGACCTTGCCCCCTTAGAAACCATGGGAATATTGCGTCTTGATGTAAATGGCTTAAAAAGCATCAATGCCCTTTACGGAGAAGATTATGGCAATTATGTACTCTCGCAAACGGGCAACCTTTTGCGAAAGCATGCTCCCAGCGAAGATATTTTTCGCATGGGCAATGGAGAGTTTTTAGCTCTTTTACCCAATATATCGCGCCAAGAATTCAATACCATAGTAAATGCCATCCGTACCCACGAAGCGGCCATTGATGAATATTCTGTGGCTGTGGGCGCCATATGGCAATGGCAAGAGGTGGATATTCAGTTAGCCATTGCTGATGCCGGTGAAATAATGATGGCGGAAAAGCAAAAATACTACAAAGACTTACCGCATAATCATGTTCACAGGCGCCTGCACCCGGCTGCCATTGTGCTGGATGAAATAGACCAAGGCCTTTTTAGTATTTATTTACAGCCCAAGGTAGAGCTTTCTTCCGGTCAGATTATTGGCGCCGAAGCTCTTATTAGAAAGAAACAAAAAAATGGAAAAATGGTGCCGCCGACTAAGTTCATCCCCACCTATGAACATGATGGCACCGTACGCCATGTGGATTTTTTTGTCCTAGAGGCTGTCTGCAAGCTATTACAAAAACTTATACAAAAAGGTGCTGCCATAAATATTGCGGTGAATTTTTCTCGCGTGACCTTGCTTTCCTTTGATGTACGCGCAGAAATGGAAAAAATATGCGCCAAGTATAATGTTCCGCATGAATATATAAAAATTGAAATCACAGAAAGCATTGAAAAGCTAGATTTTAACTTCTTCGAACAAAAATTACGCAATTTACACCATGCCGGCTTTGGAGTTTCCTTGGATGATTTTGGCGCCAAGCAATCCAATTTGGCCATGTTGACCATACCCTATTTTTCTGAAGTAAAAATAGATAAAGTTTTGCTGGATAATATGGACGCCGATCATAAAAATCATATTATTGTAAAGCATATTATTAATATGGTTCAAGACCTTGAAACATCTGCTTGCATTGTAGAAGGCATTGAAACAGAAGAGCAAAGGCAAAAACTTATGGCCTTGGGCTGCAAATATGGTCAGGGCTATCTCTTCCACAGACCTGTGCCAGTAGACGAATTTATGCATAAGCTTGGCCTTAAAGTCAAAGAGTGTTAAATCAAAAGCCCTGCTGTAAAAACAACAGGGCTTTTTTCTGCAAAAACTAAGGGATACAATAAAAAAGATTTATAACTCAACCAAGTAACACAGTTTTAAATACCAACCAGTATATCTAACTGCTTACTAATACTACTAATATGAAATAGCTTTGCTCGCTCATGAGCGTGTGACGCCATATGGGAATGAAGGCTCTCATCAAGCATAAGAGCATTCAAAGCCTCTGCCATACCATTTAAATCATCAATATCACTGACAAAACCAGACTGATTTTCTTCCACTAAAAATGAAGATCCAACCGTTCTTGTTGCAACAACAGGCAGACCACAAGACATAGCTTCTAAAGTTACTAGACCAAAGCTTTCTGCTCTCGAAGATGAAACAAAGATTTTAGCAGGCTTGAAAACACTAATAATATCTTTAGCTGGAGGTAATATAAATATATTATCTGCAGACTTGTTTGAAAGAGCTTTTTCTTTAAGCGCGGCAATTTCTTTTTCACCACCTGAACAATAAATATAAAGCTTCCAATGTAATTCTTTTGCCCGTGATTTTTCAAATATTTTTAATAAAAATTCAAAATTCTTTGCATAACAAACACGGCCTGCACTAACTATAATATTCTCTTTATTAAACTCTAATTCTTGTATTGATGATAGTACATTGGGGATAAAAACAGATTCACTTTCACAAATTTTGCTTGAATAAATTTCTTGGTCATACGCGTTAACACAATGTATTATATCAGCATTTTTATATGTTGATAAAATTTTTAGTTGCATATTTTTACTATGTTTTTCAAAACCTGTATGCTCTTGCGCAATGACCTTGCAATTTCTAAATTTTAAAAATCGAGCTACAAAAAAGTATGATGGAATAGTACAAAAAATAACTTTATCTTTTTGCTTTAATAAGAATAAAAGTAATTTTAAATCTGTGTATATCGTGAACCCTTCATATAAGCTTTCATCTTTATGCATAAGACGACTTTTAAATCTAGATAAAATTCTTCTAAATAATCCTCTCTTTGTCGTTTCCATAGATTCTTGCAAAAAAGAGAGCTTAATATTTTTATTGAGCGAAAAAAAAGGTTTTTCAGATGTTTTATGGGCGCTTAAAATTTCTACTTCACATTTATCTATAAAATAATTTGCTAATGTAGAAATATGACGAACTGTCCCTCCAATTCCATAAGTATTATAAGCTAAAAATAATATTTTTTTCATATACATCCTCAGAAGAATACAGCGTTAAAGATAGCAAAATCCACAGGTATTTTGAATTATACCTTATTATTAACACATCCTAGAGCAAAAAGAATTCACCTTTTCGAAACAGATCTAAAGTAATTCTTTAATATTTTGTGGCTCCGGCGCCATAAGCATATTGGACGGTAAGGTGTTAGAGGTTTGCTCAAAAATATTGGACAAAATGCTGTTAGAGACAAGCATTCCACTACGCGTTAAACGTAAATAGCCATCACGAATACGTATAAGGCCATTTTCGTGCAAAGCCTGGATAAGTACCTTATGATCTTTCATAAAATTGCGTCCGGTAAGCGCTTTATAGGCTTTAAAACGCAAACCTCTGGCTGTGCGCAAGCGTAGCATTACCAATTCAAGCACGCGCTCTCGCGGCGTCAATATGGCAGCATCATGATCTAAGGTGCGCGCCTGTACTTTTTGCGCCCATTGCCCTTGATCATAGGGATTTGTCCAGCGTCTGCCGCGCACGGTAGATGTGGCCGAAGGCCCCAGCCCCAGATAATCATGCCCTTCCCAATACCCTAAATTATGACGACATTGAAAACCCATACGGGCAAAATTTGATATTTCGTAGTGAATATAGCCTTGCTCTTCCAAAAGAGCCGCCCCTTCCATAAACATGACCGACTGATCACGCTCCGGTGGCAAAACAATGCGCCCTTCGTGATAATCTCGCTCAAGCTTAGTGCCTTCTTCCAAGGTCAGGCCGTAGGCAGAAATATGCGTGGGCTTCATGCGTGTCACTTCGCGCAAGGTGTTGAGCCAGTGCCGCACCCCTTGCCCCGGCAAGCCCCACATTAAATCCACATTGATATTGGCAATGCCGCTATCTCTGGCTTGCATAACAGAATACATGCTGTCGCGTAGTTTGTGCGCGCGTCCCAGCATATGCAAATATTCTTCATCTAGGCTTTGTAAGCCTATGGAAAGCCTATTTATACCGGCCTTGGCAAAATCATACATGCGCTCTTTACTGCGTAAAGATTCAGGGTTGGCCTCAAGGCTTATTTCCACATTTTCTGTGAGGGAAAAATGCTTAGATATGCGCTCTAAAAGCAAATCCACCACTCGCACAGGTAATAAGGAAGGCGTGCCCCCACCAAAAAAGACAGATGAAATGGGCACATTTTCAAAGCGCTCTCCCCAATGGCTGAGCTCCGCCACCAAAGTATCCACATAATTTTTAAAATCATCATGATGAAGCACATTTACCCCGCGCCCCAAGGGCAAGGAGTGAAATGCGCAATAATGGCACTTGGTACGGCAAAAGGGAACATGGATATAGAGTAACATGAGCGCAGTGTAGTGTTTTTAGTGCCTCACGGCAAGTGCCGAGGGCTTTGCAGCAAAAAAAGCAAGACTTGTATTTTGCACATTTTTTTGCTTGTGAAAAAAAATTATCCAAAATACACTTTTTTACTATGTTTTATATGGACAAGGCATTTTTAATGCTTACTTATTAACTAGGTTAAGATAATAAGGAGATATGCCTTGAAAAAATTGCCTTATTAACCTTTGCGGTGTTTATGACAAGCTCCTTTGCTCCACAAGCAAAATACTCTTTCAATACACCCCCTGATGCCAAATCCACCATTAAAGGCCTTGGCACCAGCCGTTGAATTGGCGTGGGAGGTGCAGGTAGTGCCTCTGACGATAAAAAGAGTAAGTAAAAAAACCGAACGCGCACCAACTTAGGTGCAAAACCTCGCTGGGGGAGTGCTGTCGCTCCCCCTTTAGAATAAGTCGAGTGGCTACACTCCCCTCTTTTGATGAAAAAACACACCTTATCCTTCTTCCCCCTTTCCTTTTTCCCCTTCTCTCAGAAAGCCCCTAAAACTGTGCTTTTTAACACTTGGCAAAATATACAAGTAGGCGTACACTGGAGCACTTTTTTTTGAAGAAAGACCTCCCTTTTATGGCTCATAAAGTCATGATTGATAACAAAGCATAAGGCAAAAAGGCTTTGTAAAAAATATTCAAAAAACATGAATGTAACTATTCTACGTTGCGACAATACTTCACTTTCAAAGATAGGACATTGCCGCAATTAAAGTTTTTTGGAAAGGGGGTCTGGGGGAAGAACCTTTTGTTCAC
>CAYJAL010000017.1:0-24488 GCA_964367875.1 uncultured Desulfovibrionaceae bacterium
GATAAATTTCGCTTACGTAAGGTTATTTGCGGCTCTGAAACAGGCAGTGAAAAAATGCGTCAGGCCATTGAGAAAAAGCTTGGCCTTGAGGGCAGTTATGACATTGCCGGCATGACAGAAATGTATGGCCCGGGAACAGCCATAGAATGCGATGCCCATGCTGGCTTGCATTATTGGGCTGACCTTTTCTATATAGAATTCATCAATCCCGACACCTTAGAGCCTGTGGCAGAGGGCGAAGTGGGCGAAATGGTGGTTACAAGTTTATGTAAAGAAGCCAGCCCCCTTATTCGTTACCGCACCCGCGATTTATCGCGCGCCATCACCGGCGTGTGCGGCTGCGGACGCGCCATACCGCGCCACGATAAAATTTTAGGCCGTAGCGATGATATGCTTATTTTCCGCGGTGTTAATATTTACCCAGGCCAGATTATGGACGTTATTGGTGCCTTCCCCGAATTGGGCGGCGAATATCATATTGAACTTAAACGCGACGAAAAATCCGTTGATCATATGGAATTGCGCGTAGAACGTAGCGAAGAGGCCAGCAGTGATAATGACGCCCATTTAGCCGAAGCCCTTGGACAGAAGCTGCATAAAGCTCTTATGGCTAGGGTGCAGGTAAAAGTGGTGGATAATGCCACCTTGCCGCGTACGTTTAGTAAGTCTAAGCGTATCACAGATTTACGCTAATAGGTTGTTGAAAAAGCAGCGTCTACTGCGTCAGACTTGTTTTTTGCTCCAGTCACGTATGTCTAATACGCTCCTTGCGCAAAAAACTGCGTCTTCCTTGTATCCACTACTTTTTGAACAACCTACAACATCATCTAGACTGCTGAAGATTACTACATTTACTTTTAAGGAGACTATATGCTTACTTTAGATGCCATTTTTACCCGTCGTAGTATTCGTAAATTTACCTCTAAGCCCATAGAAGACGCTGAGGTAAACACCCTTTTACAAGCGGCCATGGCAGCCCCCAGCGCTGGCAATGCCCAGCCCTGGCGCTTTATTGTGGTGCGTGAAAAAGAAAGTTTTGAAGCCATAGCCAAGCTGCATCCCTATGCCCAAATGGCCAAGGAAAGCTCTGTATGTATAGTAGTCTGCGCTGACTTGCAGGCAGAAAAATACCCCGGCTTTTGGGTGCAAGATTGCTCCGCCGCCATTGAGAATATGCTGCTGGCAGCACGCGCCTTGAATATTGGCACTGTATGGACAGGCGTTACCCCTGTGGCAGATCGTGCCGCGGCTTTTAAAGAGTATTTTGACTTGCCACAGCAAGCAGAAGTGCTGGGTATTGTGGTTTGTGGTTATACAGATCAAGAATTTAAAAAGCGCGACACTTATGACGCTGCTAAGATATTTACAGAAAAATGGGGAAAATAAAGCCCTAATTTTCCCTTGACAGGAAAAATATTTTATATAAACTTTGCTTCCCAAAAAGAAATTTTACGCCTATGGCGTACCGGAGGTCTATAATGGCTACTTTAGAAAATGCCGTAAAAACTGCTGAAGGTGTTGTACTTAACGGTTTCACACTTTCCACCGTTGTTGAGCAATGCGAAGGTTGCGGTCGTATTCGTGAATTTGAAGGCGAAAACTTCTGCTCTACTTACCCTACCCCTGCTCGTAAATGGGTTGGCGGACGATGTAACTTCTCTACCCACGTAAAAGCTGCTGCTGCTAAAGCTGCTAAGGTTAACCCCCTTAAAGCATCTAAGCGCGCTGCTAAGGGTCGCAAGTAAGATTTTCGCCCCGATCTTTTTAGGGCGGCCGGCTATTTTTGTGCATACAGAAATAGCTTACCGCCCTTTTGTCGTAGGCTTTTTTTGATTTTTTTGTAAAAGGATAGGTAAAAATGGACGCTCAATTTGATGTTATCGTCGTAGGTGCAGGACATGCCGGCTGTGAAGCAGCCCATGCTTTGGCGCGCCTTGGGCATTCTACCCTCCTTATTACAGGAAATCTTGACCGTATTGGCCATCTTTCGTGCAATCCTGCCATTGGCGGCTTGGCAAAGGGGCATATGGTACGTGAAATTGACGCCCTTGGCGGCATGATGGGTCTTTGGGCCGATGCCGGCGGTATTCAATTTCGCATTTTAAATACCAGCAAAGGCCCTGCTGTGCGTGCCACACGCGCCCAAATGGACAGAGATGTCTATATGAGCGTGGTGAAAAACAGCATCTTTTCCGCCAAAAACCTCAAAGTATGGCAAGATACAGTAGATAGCCTTACCTATTCTGACGCGCGCATTACCGGCGTGCGCACAAACCTTGGACGAGAATTTAGCGCCAAGCATGTGCTCTTAACCACAGGCACTTTTTTGTGCGGCCGTATTCATATTGGCATGACTTCCGTGCAAGGCGGCCGTTTGGGCGATGCTCCGGCGGCGCATTTGACCAAATCCCTACAAGATTTAGGCTTAGAAACGGGGCGCCTTAAAACAGGCACCACTCCGCGCCTTTTGCGTTCTTCCATTGATTTTTCCGTTATGGAAGAGCAAAAAAGCGAAGAATATATTGAAGGCTTTAGCTTTCATGGCCCTAAGCCTCCCTTGGAGCAAGTGTCCTGTTATATCACATGGACCAATGACAAAACCCATGATGCCATACGCACAGGTTTTGACCGCTCTCCTTTATTTACCGGTGTTATTCAAGGCACAGGTGCGCGCTATTGCCCCAGCATTGAAGATAAAATTGCGCGCTTCCCCGAGCGCCCACGCCATCAAGTATTCATTGAGCCCGAAGGGGTGCATAGCGCTGAATGCTATGTGAATGGTGTATCCACATCCTTGCCCTTAGATGTGCAACTGGCCCTTATTGCCACCATTCCCGGCCTTGAAAATGCCCATATGCTGCGCCCCGGCTATGCCATTGAGTATGATTATGTGAACCCTGTACAATTGCACCCCACCTTGGAAACGCGCAAAGTGGAAGGCCTCTGGCATGCAGGGCAAATTAACGGCACTTCCGGCTATGAAGAAGCCGCCGCGCAAGGCCTGTGGGCTGCCATAAATATTTCGCAAAAAATCCAAGGTCTACCGCCCTTCATCTTAGGCCGCGAAGAAGCCTATATGGCCGTACTTATTGACGACCTTGTGACCCTTGGCACCCTTGAGCCTTATCGCATGTTTACCTCTCGCGCCGAGCATCGCCTTCTTTTACGTGAAAATAATGCCGATGCCAGACTGACCCCCAAGGGACGTGAGCTGGGTCTTGTGCAAGATGATCAGTGGGAAAAATTTCAAGAAAAATACGCCAAGGTAGCAGAATGTAACTCTTACCTTGAAAGCACGCGCATAAGCCCCTCACCGGAGCTGCGCACAGCCTTAGAAGCCCTTGGGGAAAATCCCCCCCATGGCGGAGCCAGCTTGGCAGAGCTTTTACGCCGCCCAGCTGTGACCTTGCAAAGCCTTGCGCCCCTATGCCCCAAAATTGCAGAATACAGCCAAGATGTGCAAGCGGAAAGTCAAACCCAAGTGAAATATGCCGGATACTTGCAAAGACAAGAACAGCTAGTGCAAAGGGCTTCACGTTTGGAAAATACCCCCCTACCGCAAGATTTAGACTATGCCCATGTGGCAGGGCTTTCTGCCGAAGTGCAAGAAAAATTACTGAAGCTTAAGCCCCACACCTTGGGTCAAGCCGGGCGCATTTCTGGTGTTACCCCTGCGGCCATAGCCTGCCTTGAAATTCATTTGCGTAAATTGGGGATTTTGGGGAAAGGTAAAGAAGAAAAATAGCTTTAATTTTTGCTGTATTATACCATTGAGTTTTTAATTATAAAAAATATTCCTTTATTCTATATTTTGTGGGGGCTTCATGGGTGACTTCGTCCCCCTCGCCAAGCCCCCACACCCCCCGGCTTCCCCCTTGTGCAGTCTGCCAGTGGCCTTTCCCTACGTTATCTTTTAGTGCTTTCGCACCAAAAGGATGCACTTCGGTACTTCGGCGTACAAGGTACGCCTTCGTGGCACTGTCTAGACTTGCTAGCTACTCGCTTTGGATGCAGACTACGCTTGTATAGCTCACCCTTTTCAATAACAAATACGGTAAACACGTTAAAGCTACATTTTATACAAGGCGCAAAATTCATCCTACAGCAAATTCTAACGCCCCACCCTCACTATCATAGCCCCTTTCCTTGCCCCTTTCCTTGCCCCTTTCCTTCCCCCTTGTGCGAAAGCACTGTAAGGGGGTGCGCGGAGCGGGAGCGATGCGCGGGGGTTTTCTTCGATGCGTCGCGCTTTTGTATCCTTTTACAGGAAACAAAGCAGGAATTGCCATGAAAATTAAGCAACAAAAGCGCGACTGGTTGTTTTTGGGGAATGTATTTAAATTTTCAGATTTTACGTGCGCACAAGGAAAATTTTCTTTTTTGAAGGTAAGCGTACTTTAGTACGTGCGTTCAAAAAAGTGAATTTGACGCAGTGCGCGCGTAAAAGATAAATTTTGGATACAGGGCGCAAAAGTCACCCCACAGCAAAGCCCACCGCACACCATAACTACACCCTTAGCCTGAATTGCCGAGCTTGCTCGCAATGACAAAGGTCAAGCGCGCGCAAGTACAAAAATCATCCCACAACAAAAATCTAAATCTCCCCAAAACGCTCCCCCAAAAAGCCCCCACCCAACCCTCACCATCACAATCCCCTTGCACATCCCTCATATTCTCAGTATAAAAAGCCCATGAATAAGACATTTACCATCACAGCCACCGACGGCGCCGCCCGTACCGGTATTTTGCAAACAGCCCACGGCGCCATCAACACCCCCATCTTCATGCCCGTGGGTACCGTTGGCTCCGTAAAAGCCATTGCCCCCGACGACTTACACGCCATGCAAGCCGAAATCATCCTTGGTAATACCTACCATCTTTACCTGCGCCCCGGCGATGACCTTGTGGCGCGCCGCGGCGGCTTACATGGCTTTAACGCTTGGGATAAGCCCATACTTACCGACAGCGGCGGCTTTCAAGTGTTCAGCCTGAATGATTTACGCAAAATCAGCGAAGAAGGCGTAGAATTTCGCTCGCATATTGATGGCTCTAAACATTTTTTCACTCCAGAAAATGTCATAAAAATTCAGCGTAATTTAAATTCTGACATTATGATGGTGCTGGATGAATGCGTAGCCTTTGGCGCTGATTATGGCTATACAGAAAAATCCTTAGCCCTCACCACACGCTGGGCCAAGCGCGCTCGCGAAGCCTATCCTCAAGGTACGGCAGGGAATTTACTTTTTGCCATTACCCAAGGCGGCTTTTATAAGGATTTACGTAAGCGCTCCATAGAAGAACTGTGCTCCATGGATTTTGACGGCTTTGCCATTGGCGGCCTGTCTGTGGGCGAAAGCAAAGAAATTCTCATGGAATATTTATACTATACAGCCCCCCTATTGCCACAAGATAAGGCGCGCTACCTTATGGGCGTGGGTACACCGCTGGATATAGTCAACGGCATTGCCGCCGGTGTGGATATGTTTGACTGCGTACTGCCCACACGTAATGCCCGCAATGGCACCCTCTATACCTCGCTGGGTAAGGTGAATATTAAACGCAAAGAATATGCAGAAGATGATGGCCCGCTAGATCCGCAATGTAATTGCTATACTTGCCGTACCTTTAGTAAATCCTATTTACGCCATCTCTATGTAAGTAAGGAGCTTTTGTCCTTCAGGCTTAACTCCCTACATAACTTAACCTATTTCTTGGATACAGTACGCCGCGCCCGTGAAGCCATTAAGGCCGGCGAATTTGCCCGCTTTAAAGCCGGCATGGAAAGTATTTATCCTGAGGAAGTGGTTTCTTAAGAATTTCTTCATAAAAGGCGGTTAGGTATGTACTAAGCCGCCTTTTTTTGTACAGCTTTATAGGCATTTATACGCGGTAATGAGGTTTTTATGACACAATCCCCCCCTATACCCACTTGTGGCGCATCTTTAAGCCCCATCATTACAAAGGATACGCATGCCATGGCCGAGACTTTGGTGGCAGAGGCTTTGCAAAGCCTCCCTGCTCAGCCCGACGAACGCATGCTGCAAGGACGTATTTTTGACACCAGACAGCGTCTTGTGCAAAAACTTATGCAAGAGTGCCAAACTCAGGAAAAACAAGACTTCTCCCTTTCTACTGAAAGCTTAGAAGATGTTTGGCGTGATGCCTTGCCACCGCTGCTTTTACCGCCCATACGCAAAATAGCGCATTTTTCTGCTTGGCGCACGGCCTTGGTGGCCTTGCTGGGCTTTTTATGCGGCCTAGCCTTGGGGCAAGCCTTAACATCCTTAGGACTTATGGCAGATGCAGCGTCCACAGCGCAAGTGATAACGGCCTCACCTTTTACTTCGCTGCATATGGGCGTGCAACTTTTTTGCGGCCTTATGGGCGCCATGGGATTGGTGTGGCTGGCGGAATATTTAGTGGCTGGCATGACAGCCGGACGCCTTTCATTTGGGGGAAAAGTATATACGTGGAAAAAGGTACGACGCCTGTGCACATGGGGCTTTGGCGCCTTATTGGTGCTTAGCCTTGTGCGCGACTTTATGGGTGCAAAGCTAGGTATTGTGCATTTAATACAAGGCTTTGGCTTTATATTCACCTCAGGGCAAGTGTTGCCTTTCTTTGCCAATGTCTATGGTATTCTAATTTTTGTAGTGCTTTTCACGCTACTTCTTAAAAGGCCGCTTTCCTTCGATGACCATGATTTTGCCGAAAAACTGCATATGGCCATTGTGCAATGGTGGGCCGCTGCCAGTATGGTAGGGGCTCTACTACAAGAAAATATGCAGCTTAAAAATGATCCCACTAAGGATGCCTGGAAAAAAGTAGGGCTAGAGCTGTATTCCTTGGCAGAAGAGCTGCCCCCGGCGCGCGGTCAATGGCTGGAAGAGCGCCTACGCCGTCTGGGCATTGAGGCCACACGCGAGCAAGGCATTTTGCACTGGTCTGAAGAGCTGGCTGAGCGCTATACAGCCCTGGGGCATGTGGAAATGGGCGATGCCTGCTATGTGGATGAACCGCCGCTTATGGAGCAAGGTATCTTGGCGCGTAAAGGCATTGTACGTAAGGTAAGGAAATAATATGCAGCAACATATCATAGCCATGGATTTAGGCACCAGCAATACCTGCATTGCCACCTGTGAAGATGGGCGCGGTAAGGTGCGCGTTATCAAGCCGCCCAAGTGGCATAATCCCCTTTTGGGAGGCGCCATACCCACCTTGATTTTATATAAAGATGAGCAGCCCTTTCTTATAGGTACCGCCGCCGAATATGAATTTGGCGAGGCTTCGCATACAGAGCGCCAAAGCTATAGCCTGCGCAGTCAATTCAAGCCCGATGTGGCGGTGAGCGTCGAAGCTAAAAACACCATGACGGATTTTTTACGCCTCTTAAAACAAGGCGTTGAGGAATTGGAAACAAGTCCGCATACAAAAAACACTCAGGAATCCAGCCTCTTGGTGGGCATTCCCTCACAGGCAGAAAATCACTATCAGCAAGTATTACGCCAATGCCTGCACAGTACGGGTTGGCACAATGCTCAATTTTTACGTGAGCCTGTGGGCGCTTTGCTGCATTATATGGCCAGCGGCGCCTTGGCTCCCTCCCAAGCGGCCAAGGGCGTGCTTACGGTGGATTTTGGCGGTGGCACCTGCGATTTTGCCTACTTACGCCGCGCCGATGTGGTGGGACGCTATGGAGATATGCTTTATGGCGGTCGCCTTTTTGACGATTTATTGTATCAAGTACTGCTAGAGCGCAATCCTTCCTTGCAAAGCCAATTACAGCAAGAAAATAATGAATATTATGTGCATTGGGTGGCATGTCGCCGCGCCAAGGAAGAATTCTCTGCCGCCATGGCAGAAAATCGTCAGCAAGGCATCACCGTGCGCGTGCGTTGGTCGTATTTTGACGGTAAGAAAAGCCAAGAAAGCTCTGCCTATATAGAGAATTTCACTTGGGACGAATTCTTAGAACGCGCCGGCAATTATATCCCCACCCCTTCTTTTTTAGCTACTTTGCAAGAGCATGGCGCTAGAGCCGGCCTTTCCCAGCGCGGCGAAGGCTTACTCAGCGGTAAGCGTACGGATTTGATTTCGTGGTTTGAAGACAGTTTTTTGCAAAGCCTTAAAGATATGCGCCAAAGCCATGCCGATAATGGCGGCAGCTATGCCAATGCGCCCTTGGTATTACTCACAGGGGGCAGCAGCGCTTGGCCCTTTGTGCAAGATGTTATACGGCAAAACCTTGGGTCAGAGGTAAAAATACTTATGGGGGATGAGCCCTATGCCGACATAGCCAAGGGCTTAGCGCAATATCATGTACTTACGTCGCATTTGCGCCAAGGACGCGAGGCCCTGAAGTTAGAGCTGAACAGCTTTATGACCGAGCGCATTCGCCGCCATGCCATTGAGGGTATTTTGGATTCCGGTTCTCAAGCCTTGATGCAAGACATGGGATCCTTTTTGCGCGATGTTATTCTTATGCCGGAATTTCGTCGCTATAGAGAGGAAGGCGGCGCCCTCAGCAAGCTTATGCAGGGCATTGCGCAAAATTTAGTGCAAGAAGAAGCCAGCGTGCAGCAGCTTTTGGATGCGGCCATGACGCGTATGGGACGACAAATGGTGGAAGCCTGTCGCTTAGAGCTGAAAAATTGGTTTCATGAAAAAGGCATTCCCATTGTGCCCGAAAGATTGGAACAGCATTGGCTCACCGTAGCCATGGATAGCTTTGTGGCGCGCATGGGTGAAGAGCTTGGCAAAAGCACCCTGAGCCAAGACCGCAATGCCGCAGAAATAGCCACCATGGTGGCAGGCCCCGGCTTGGCAGCCTTGGCGGCCTCCGGCGCTCCCATTACGGCTACGGTCATTGGGGTCAGCGGCCTTGTGCTTATGAAGGTATTTAACCTTAATAAGTGGGTGGTGGATCAAGTGCTGCACGTGCCCACCCCTTCGCTTATTCGCAAAAAGCTCTTTAGCGAGCAACGTCTAGAAAAGCTGTGCGATGAACAATTAAAAGCCTTTGGGGCGGAATTTAAAAAGCAAATTCTGGATTCTTGGAAAAAAAGCGAAGGGCAAATTATGGCCGAAGCGGCTCGCGTGGCCGAAGAGGAAATTGCAGCTCTAGATATTTTAAATATTACGCCTAATTGATGTAGCTAGCAAAATACTAGCTCAGCTAAAAGGAAGGGAGTTTTTTACGCAAAGCTCCCTTCCATCATAATAACACTACGAAGCCACCAAAATCATCTCTTGCATCTTCTTTATCTTATCACGCAATACGGCGGCTTGCTCAAATTCTAAATTACGCGCAGCCTCACGCATTTCCTTCTCCCAAACTTGCACTTGCTTAGCCATATCTTGCGGGCTCAAATTCTGCGGCACAGCCGTATCACCGGCAACTTTCTTGCCCTTACCGCGACCTCTGCCTCCGGCAGCTTCAGCATCGCCAAAAATCTGGTCAAAGTGCGAATCCATGCTTTTGCGAATGGTCACAGGCACTATGCCTTGCTCTGTATTCCAGGCTTCTTGCAATTCACGGCGGCGCGATGTTTCATCCATGGCCGCTTTCATGGAGCGGGTAATCTTATCAGCATAGAGAAGCACCTTACCCTCTGCATTACGCGCGGCGCGCCCAAAGGTTTGGATAAGCGAGCCTTCCGAGCGCAAAAAGCCTTCCTTATCAGCATCTAAAATGGCCACAAGGGAGACCTCGGGCAGGTCAAGACCTTCACGCAAAAGGTTAATACCCACCAGCACGTCAAACTCACCCATACGCAAAGCTTTAAGAATTTGCATACGCTCGAGTGTATCAATATCCGAGTGCAAATAGCGTGTTTTCACGCCCATTTGCTTACAATATTCTGTAAGATCTTCGGCCATACGCTTGGTAAGCGTGGTCACAAGAACTCGCTCATCCTTGGCTATACGCGCGCGGCATTCGCCCAGTAAATCTTCCATTTGCCCCTTGGTGGGGCGCACTTCCATAAGAGGATCCAAAAGACCTGTGGGACGGATAATTTGCTCGGTCACAATACCTTGCGATTGCTCTATTTCCCACTTACCAGGGGTGGCAGAAACATAAATGGCTTGCCCAATAAGGTTTTGAAATTCATTGAATTGCAATGGCCTATTGTCTAAGGCAGAAGGTAAGCGAAAGCCAAAATCCACCAGGGTTTGTTTACGAGAGCGGTCGCCCTTATACATGGCACCCACCTGCGGCACAGAAATGTGGGATTCATCCACAAAGAGCAAAAAGTCCTTGGGAAAATAATTTATTAAACAATGAGGGGGCTCCCCTTCGCGTCGCCCATCCAAATGGCGCGTATAGTTTTCCACACCATTGCAATAGCCAAGCTCTTCCAACATTTCAAGATCAAGCTGGGTGCGCTGCTCCAGGCGCTGCGCTTCTATCAGTTTATTATCCCCTTGAAAATATTGCAGTCTGCCTTGTAATTCATCCCTAATATCACTCATGGCGCGGCGTAAATTATCTTGCGCAGATACATAGTGCGAAGCCGGATAAATAACGGTTTTTTCCACCTTGCAACCCACTTCGCCGGTAAGGGAATCAATTTCGTAAATACCTTCAATATCGTCGCCAAAAAATTCTATGCGCAAAGCCCTTTCGTGATGATAGGCCGGGATAATTTCCAGCACATCGCCGCGCACGCGAAAGGTACCGCGGTGGAAATCGTAATCATTGCGCTCATATTGCACTTCTACAAGGCGCCCCATAAGGGCATCCATGGAAATATGCTGATCAATTTCTATGGGAATAACCATTTGCGAATAATATTCCGGCGAGCCAAGACCATAAATACAGGACACCGAGGCAACTATAATGACGTCACGCCGTGTCAGAAGGGCGTGGGTGGCACCGTGGCGCAATTTATCTATATTATCATTGATGGAAGAGTCTTTTTCAATATAGGTATCAGAAGAGGGCACATAGGCTTCCGGCTGATAGTAGTCATAATAGGAAACAAAATATTCCACAGCATTATGCGGAAAAAATGCCTTAAATTCATTATACAGCTGCGCCGCCAAGGTTTTATTGGGCGCCAAGATAAGCGCCGGGCGATTGCACTGGGCTATGGTATTGGCCATGGTAAAAGTTTTACCGGAACCGGTAACACCCAGCAGGATTTGATCCTTCACCCCTGCATGAATATTGTCTACAAGTTGTGATATGGCTTGAGGCTGATGGCCTCTTGGCGTATACTCACTTTGTATTGAAAAAATTTGTTGTGACATTTTTCACTTCTACCTTTGAGGAGTTTTGCATGGAGTACAGAATTATTGCCGCATCCCCACTTACAGAGCTTGACCGTGTCTACCTTATACAGGCCACGCTCAAAAGCTTCAAGGGGAGGCGCGACGTGGCGGTATATTTATTCAGAACAGACACCAGTGAAGATGAATTAAACCAATTACGCGATCTTGATTTGGTGGATAAAGCCAAATCTGACACACCAGAAGATGCTTCGCCAGAAGCAGCACTGCGCTCTGTGCTGGAAGCTTTCACCGCCGAAGAAGGCAATATAGTGCTCGAATATTTAAAAGAGCGCTATGAAGAGCAAATAAGTGAGGTGGTGGTAAGCCCCATTGAAATCCCTGTGCCTCTGGGCATGGTGCCTTTTTCTGCCATTCCGGAAGGGAAAAGTATGGGTTTTATCCGCTTTGACGCGGTGGCTGATTACCATTTACCCTTTGTGGTGCATGGTTTTTATGACCTTGAGGAGCATCATACCCTCACCGCAGATATATAAACGCTCAGGCCTAGCCTCACGTATACCTGAGGCTAGGCCTGATTAAAAATTCTCTACGGCTGCAAAAAGTTCACCTTACCCGTAGCTACATCATATAAGGCACCTTGCACCTGCACCTCATGGCGGCGCAACATCTCTTGCAAGGGCTTTTGCTGTTGCAAGCTTTCACATAATACACGTACATGTTTTTTTTCCGCAAGGCGAGGGTCTTTCTCACCTTCTAGGCCCTGCTCAATGCCCTGCAATACAGCATGCAATGCAGAGCTATGCTGGTGCGAAGAAGTAGTATCTAGTGATTTATCGGGTAATTTATCAGATGATGTATTTGGCGTACTATCAAGCGCAAGGGCAGCCCCCACAGCGCCGCATTGGCTATGCCCCATGACCACAATAAGCTTAATACCCAGATGCTCCAAGCCGTATTCCATGCTGGCCAGCACGGCCTCACTGAGCACATTACCGGCATTGCGCACCACAAAAAGCTCTCCGATGCCGGCTAAGAAAATATGTTCCGCAGGTACACGAGAATCGGCGCAAGATAAAATCAAGGCATAGGGTTTTTGCCCATGTTTTGCTGTTAAAAGGCGTGGCTTAGAAGAAATATCGGCAGGGTTTTGCACTGCTTTCACGTAGGCCGCATTGTTCTTTTGTAATAAAGCTAATGCCTGCGCAGCAGAAAGACTTGAGGAATAATTTGGGAAATGGCCAGCGGAGTTACGTAAAGATTGTTCTGCTGACAAGGCAGGCCCATGCCCACCAAAACAAAGAAAGCAAAGATACACCATACACAGCATTTTTTTCAACATAGAGCCCCCTAACAAAAAAGCCCTTTCCGCAACAACAGAAAGGGCTTGTATTTTTATGCAACCAACAGAGTATTACCTATTGTTAGTTTCAAAATCACTCACATCGGGAGCAGTGTTGGGATTGCTTTGGCTTAAATCCAAAGGATAGGCCAAAATAACGCCCTTACGCGAACCCATGCCAATGGCACCTGGGTGCGTATTCAAGCCCACTACCAAGTCGACAATACCGTCATTGTTCAAGTCGCCAAGGTCAGAGTTCACCACAGAGCCGCGAATACGACGAGTTTTCCACTTAAGACCTAAGCCCACACCATCCCAATACAAAGCGTGGATTTCGCCTTGGGGGAACATGCGGTAATTTTCAAAAATTTCAGAAGCGGTAGATACAGGCTTATTGATAAGAATCACATATTCGCCGCGGCCTTCAAGGTCTACAACATTAAGACGCATGGGAGCATAGTAATGACTGGGGATTTGATATTTTTTATCTACGCCCAAGCCTTCGATACCCTTATAGTGAACCATGCCCACGGAAGAACCGGAGAATTTATCCATGGTTTGGTGCATTCTGTTCTTACCATTTCCGCCGTATACAGTGATACGTTCTTCAGGGCTAAGAACCAAAAGCTTGTCGCCATCGCCTTGATTACCGGCAGGAAGCCATGCAAAGCTAAACAGATTGGTACCTGAAGGCAAATTGATTTTTCCGCCAAGGGTAACAGTGCCGCTATTGGCATTAGCTAAATATACACCAGAGCGAAATAATTTAACGCTATCCCAGCTTTGAGCCACCAAGGTAGGCTTAAAGGAAGGAGCCATGTTCACTACATTTAAGAAGTAGTTGCTAGGCTTTGTATATTCGCGCAAGGAACCGCCATCATAAGCATAAATAAAGGATTTAGGCCTATTGTTACCTTCGCCAAAGGTGGTGACAACCAGTTTTTCACCGCGGCCAGCCAAGGGGATTTTACGCAATACAAAAGCTTGATTGGAAAGACCAAAGTTCACAGAGGCCTTTTCCACCATGCCGCCATTGCTCCATTCATACACATGCAAAGTATGGTCACCAAGCACGGCAATTTCTGTTCTACCAGAACCGCTAAAGTCACCCACGGTAAAGTCCACCATATTGTATGGTAAAGCCTTACTGCGCAAACGAGAACCATCTTCGGTGCCGGCGCCTTGATAGCGGAATTGCGGGTTCAAATAAACGCCTTGTTGTGTGGTTTCGTTCACAACAATACCGGCATTCATTTGGTTAATGGGGCCGCTATTGCCACCGGAGTAAGCAGGGGTGCTTTGCGCTCTGGCAGGACGACCAAATACAGAAGTGCTGAAACCATCAGCAATATTTTGTACAGCGCCCACAAGATTACCTACAGAGCTTTGAGCTGTACGCTTCCACTCTTTACCGGATTTTTCACGCAAGGTCACATCTAAGGTAACGTTATTATTTAAAACATTCACGGAGCCCCATGCTACATAATCTGCACCGGAGCTTTTTTGAACTTGCGCAGCTGCAGCAGCAGAGGCAGGAGCCGTATTTGAAGAGCCTTTAAACAGCTCTACTTGGCCGGGCCATACAAGGCGCGAAGATAAGGTAGAGGGCACCGCTTGGCCAAGATACTTATAGCCATCGGGGGCATTTACAGTAAAAGGTAATACCATAACCGACTTAGCCGCCAAGGCAATACTTGCCCAAAGCAATGTCATCATTGCCACAAGAGCAATACGCAATGTTATTTTCATGAAAAAATCTCCTTACAGTTCGAGAAATTACTCTCTAGTCACAGACTTATACAATATATACACCTAGTATAGCAAGCTTTAGAGCAAGAAGTTTTTCACAGCACAAACAGCACTATCTACCTAAAAAAGCACACAAAACACAAATAACGACTCATCGTACAAAAATTTGTTCCCCTGCACTTCTGTTATTGCCTTTATGCCAAGTATTTCATATGCTCTGTCAAAATTTTCCGCAGATTGCGTATCTGCACAACCACAGCCCCAAAGAGAATCCATGTCACGCATTTTACGTTCCTTCCGTCTTGTTTGTGAAGAGCACCTTATCCCCTTGGTAGAAGCCCTGTTACAAGCCGAAGGTTATATCTTTAGCCCAGAGCCTTTTTCTCCCTGGTGCCGCGCCTTATTGGTAGAGCCTCGCCCCCTAGGTTCCAGCCTTGCCGCTGTTTTTGGCCTTATCTATATTCAAGATCGCTCCTCCATGCTGCCCCCCTTGGCTTTACTTAATGAAGAAAACAGACAGAGCGAAAGTTTTTCAAACAACCCTGCCATATTAGACATGTGCGCCAGCCCCGGCAGTAAGACAGGATTTTTAGGGCAGCTAGCCGGTAGACACAGCCTTGTACTGGGCAATGAGCCTGCAAAGCCACGCCTTGCTACCTTACGCGCCAATATGCAAAGCCTTTCCATGCTACATGTGGGCACGTGTTCCTATGGCGGAGAAGCCCTGCCTTTACAACCCGCTTCCTTTGATTTTATTCAATTAGACCCTCCCTGCTCCGGTTGGGGAACGGTGGAAAAAAATCCCAATGTGCTAAAACTTTGGCAAGGGGATAAAGTAAAGCCGCTCATTGGCTTGCAGCAAATGCTTTTACAAAAAGCCTGGGAGCTTTTACGCCCCGGCGGCCAAGTGGTCTACTCCACCTGCACCACCAATGTGCAAGAAAATGAAGATCAGGTGCGCTACGCTGTGGAAGAATTAGGCTTTGAAGTGCTCCCCCTCGCGCCCTTTGACGGCTTTGTGTGGGAAGAATGCGCCCATAGCTATGGCGACGGCACCCTACGTGTGGACGGAGAACGTTCTGAAGCGCAAGGCTTTTATATAGCAAAATTTCGTAAACCTGCCCAGGCGGCCTTACACGAAGGGCAAAAAGGGCAAGAAAGCGAAGAAGGGGCAGAAAGGGAGGAATACGAATCCTTTTATGCAGAGCATACCCTAGATATTCAGGCCTTAGAAGCCCCTTGCACCGACCTCTCTCTACTACCCAAAGGACAAATAGCCCTGTTTGGCGATATGGCACGCTTTATCCCCCACGTGGCCACGCGCATTATCCCAAGCCAATTACAATGGCAAGCTGCGCCCCTAGGCAAAGTGCTTGGTAAGAGCATCCGACTAGGCTCTCGCTGCAAAGCCCTTATGCCAAGCGTTCCCCCTGCCGAAGCCCTTGTGCTCGATAGTTTGACCTCCATACGTGCTCTTTTACAGGGGCAAAGCCTACAAACAGGGATTGAGGGGCGCGAAACAGGCCTATACCTCGCCCTTGAAGGCAAGGCTTTACCGCTTGGACGTGTCACCCTTAAAAAAGGTCGCGCGCTTTGGTCTGCTAAATAATATGCATAGATATATTGACAGATAAAGTAAAAAAAACTATTTTGAGCCGTCTAATAATACTCTCGCATCATTGTAAGGCTTTTTATGAATTCAGAACAAATTACCATTATTGGTTACGCTACGGTAGAAGAAGAATTTCGCGAAATTTTTTTGGCTCAAGCGGGACAGCTGGTGTCTTATAATCGGCGTGAAATTGGCTGCATACAATCTCTTGTATTACAAGATATGACACAGCCCAATAGATTTATTTTACATGAAATTTGGGCCAATAAAGAAGCCTGGACCTTGCATCTACAACAAAAGCACATAGCAGAATTTATTGAAAAAGTCAGCGCTACAGGCAGAGATTTTCAATTAGAAAAATTTCAGCAATTAGATATATAATAGCCGTCGTATTCTTTAGATCTATTTCCCCATTAAAAGCAAAACGTCCTGCATCCATAGGGGTGTAGGACGTTTTTTCAATGAACTTCCTATGTATTTAGTCGACGCTGAAAAACTACTTAAACATTGATGAATATAGAGTTTTTTACTTAAAATATCGTAATAAACTTTGCCAGAAATGAACGTATGGAATACGTTTTCTGGCAAAGTTTAGGCATATGAAATACTTTTTTTCAGATGTCGACGACACAAGACATGCCTATGGCATGGCTTGCCGCCACGTAAAATAAGCCAGAATTTACTTCTGGCGTCCCCGAAAGGGGTATTTGGAGTGAGCGTGCCTTTCTTAAAAACGTATGAAAATACGTTTTTAAGCATCGACTATTTAGGCTGTACGTAAAATATCTTCCAATGCTTCTAAGAAGGCATCTAAGTGTTCTTCTTCCACCGTTAATGCAGGAAGCAAGCGCAGTACAGTCTCTTGCGTTAAATTGCAGATAAAACCGCGATCTAAAAGACTATCCCACACAGCTTTACCCGGATTCACAAGATCAATACCCAGCATAAGGCCAAGACCGCGCACTTCTTTAATGGTGCCGGGGAGGCGCTTTGATAAGGCGTCTACCTTAGCCATAAAGTCATTACCCACCTTAGCGGCGCGATCTGCCAACTTATCACGAAGCATAATATCTACACAGGTAGCTGCCACAGCAGAAGCCAAAGCACCGCCGCCAAAAGTAGTAGCATGGCTGCCGGCCTCAAAGCCGGGATTTACCGTATTGGTAGTAAGCATGGCGCCCATGGGTAGGCCATTGGCTAGGGCTTTAGCCACAGTAATAATATCTGGCTTTACGTCGAAATTTTGGAATGCCCAGAATTTCCCCGTACGGCAAAGGCCGCCTTGCACTTCATCTATCATGAAAAGAATATCTTTCTCGCGGCACAGCGCTTCAATATCTTTAATGTACTGGGCAGTCATGGGACGAATGCCCCCTTCGCCTTGCACCACTTCAAAGAAAATACCTGCCGTTTGCGGGCCTACTGCGGCGCGTAAAGCCTGCATATCGCCCCAGGGCACTTGGGTAAAGCCTTCAGGAATGGGCGCAAAGCCATCTTGAAAGCGTTCTTGGCCTGTGGCAGCCACAGCAGCTAAGGTGCGACCGTGAAAGGCGCCCGACAAAGTGATAATTTCGTAGGCATCACGTTTTTTTATTTTACGCATATAACGGCGTGCCAATTTAAAGGCCGCTTCATTGGCCTCAGCGCCGGAATTACAGAAAAAAGCCTTTTCTAAATGACAGGTAGAAAGCAGCTTTTCTGCCAAGTCCAATTGCTCTTCTTGGTAGAATAAATTGCTTATATGCCAAAGCTTTTCCGCTTGCTTTTGCAGGCTTTGCACCACTTCTGTGTGGCAATGGCCAAGGCCTGTCACAGCAATGCCGGCCAAAAGATCTATATATTGCTTGCCATCTGCATCCCACAAAAGAGAATCCTTCCCTCGTACTATGGCCAAAGGATAGCGCCCATAAGTGCGGCATAAGGATTGTTCTTCTCTTTCTTTCATGGCCGTAAAAGCTACTGATGCCTGTGTCATGTTTTTTTCTCCTAAAGGACTTCTCCGCCTCTTTTTTCATATAAAGAAAAATGCGTACTTTCACTTTCCGAAAGGCGGTTTTTTTGTAAAAAATCTTCTAAATAGCAACAAATTTCGGGCGTAAACACATGGTTAAAAAAGGGTTCTATACCTTCAAAAACCTTGCTTTGCGCCGCAGCAGCGCTAAAATCAAAATCTTCGTAAAAACGTGGCATATCAAAGTTTAGGGAAGCCCACAAGGTCGGATATGCCTGTAAAAGGCCTGCAAAAGAGCGCCACACAGCGCTGGCATGGCTTTCTTGAAATTGGCCAGCTAAGCTCATGCACCCGTAAAGCAAGTATAAAAGGTCAAAATAATGTAAGTGTTTTTCTTCTTCCGGAGTATTTTCCATCTTGCCTTTATGCCCCACAATGAAGGTAATGAGCAGCTCAGAAAAATCTTTGCCTTCAGCCATAGTGCGCGAAAAATAAGGCATATCCCAGGTGAAAGCACGGCGAATGCAAGCCACAAGGGTCATGGTGCGTTCTTGGCGCGCTTCCAAATCTTCCGCCACCAAAAGATCATACTCATTAAGGCGCAACACGCGGCACAAATACACATCATCATTGATACGCGAAGCATGTCCCTGCAAGCCCCCTGTCTTGTGGTAGACATCGCGACGCATTAAAAAAACACAGCCTGGAATAAAGGGCACTACCCCCGGCGCAGGACGAAAGGAATAGCGCCTATCCACATAACGAGATACATCGTCACTGCCGCCGGTGCACAGCACATGGGAAGAAACAAGGCCGGCACGGGGATTGCGAATAAGTGGCAGCGCCTGACTTATCCAATGATCCGGAATGCGAATATCGCAATCCAATGACAGAATAAGGGGATATTTTGCCGCCGCAAGGCCAGCTCTTTTAGCGCCTGTGGGGCCGGAATTTTCTGCTAAGCGAATGACAGTAACATCGGAGCGAGAAGTGCTAAAGGGCACATCGGAACAATCATCAACAACAATAATTTCTTTGGGCTGCACAGACCAAGAGCGCATATGCTCCAGCAAAGCATGGCACAATGATGCGTCATTATACGTATAGGTTACAAGGCTTAAAGCAACAGTATTGAGTACAGATGCCATACTATCTCCTTACTTTTTTCCCGTATGCCCAAAGCCGCCGCTCCCTCTGGAGCTGGCTTCTAGCTGTGTGCAAATACGCACCTCTGGGCGCAAAATAGGCTGAAAAACCAATTGCGCCACACGCTCACCACGAGTGATAGTATAAGGCTGCTCTGACGTATTTAACAGCATAATCATAATTTCGCCGCGATAATCTGCATCTATAACACCCACACCTTGCGCCACCACAATACCGTGCTTGGCGCCAAGGCCACTGCGCGAATACACAAATCCGGCCACATGAGAAATGGTGGGTTGCACCGCCACACCGGAAGGTACTAATACCCTTTGCCCCGGTGCAAGGTCATAACTTTCCTCGGCAAAGCAAGCGCGTAAATCTATACCTGCCGCCTCGGCTGTGGCATAGGTGGGCACATCGCCATAAAGAGATTCTGCCTCTGGGCGCATAAAACATAGATGAAGATTTTGCATAGCTACTGATACCTTAAAGGCGTCCAAGGAGCAAGGCTACAGCCTTACACCTCATGCACAAAAAAGGGCTTTTCCGTAGAAGAAAAGCCCTTTATCATATTTTTACATATATAAAAAAACTTTTTTACACTTCCACATTTTCCCATTTATCTGTGGGCAACCATTGTCGTAATACGCGCTCAAGCTCTTTGATAATAAGAGGCTTAGACAAATAGTCATTCATGCCACTGCGTAAAAATTCAGAACGCACATCACCCACAGCATTGGCCGTTAAGGCCACAATGGGCACCACACGGAAGCGATCATCGGTCAGATTACGAATGTGCATGGTGGTTTCTACCCCATCCATCTTGGGCATCATATGATCCATAAAAATCACATCATAATGCACTTTTTTCACATTCTTTATGGCTTCTTCGCCGCTGAGCACTGTATCTACCGCCACGCCATATTCTTCCAGCACGCTTTGGGTAATAATAAGGTTAATATTATTATCATCCACCACAAGAGCGCGAACTCCGCGGGTCTTTAAGGAAAAAGCATTTTGATTGGCGGCAGAATCACTTACATGATAAATGGAGCCTTCCAAAAGACGCGCCACCACAATGGTAGTCAGCGGTGCGTAAGCCACGGTGACATTATCCGGCACATCCTTACTTTCAAAATAATTGCGCGACAATGCCAAAATATGCACATGCGGCACAGAGCCCACATCAAAAACAGCAAGCTTTGAATGCTCCATAAATACATGCGAATATTCACAAATATTGGCAGAAGAGGCAATCCTTGTGGCCTTTGCACCCATTTCATCAAGCTTTTGGCACAAAAAGTCCGCCTTGACGCCATTTTCTAACCACACAGCCACGCGCATATCTTCAAAGTTTTTGGTGGATAGTAAGGGAGTTTCATCCTCCACCACTTGCGGCAATTCAAAAGAAAATACAGAGCCTTTGCCATAGACACTTTCTACAGCAATGGAGCCGCCCATTTCTTCCACTAAACGCTTGGTAATGGCAAGGCCAAGGCCTGTACCTTCAATATTTCTATTTTTCTTGGTATCAAGCTGTGAAAAATTGCTAAAGAGCATGGGTAAATCTTCGCGGCGAATGCCTATGCCTGTATCTTCCACACGAACCTTAAGATTGACGCTTTCGCCCTTGGCCGCAGGCTCTGCCCGCATGGAAAGGCGCACATGCCCTTGATAGGTAAATTTCAAAGCATTGGACAGTAAATTCACCAGTACTTGCTTAATACGAATACTATCACCCACAAGCATGCTTGGCAGGGCATGGTAATCTTCTACCAAAAGCTCAATATCTTTACGCCCTATGCGCACATTGATAAGAGCCACAATATCATTGATAAAGGACTCCACATAATAAGCATCGGGAATAATTTCTAAAGCGCCAGCTTCGATTTTGGAAAAATCCAAAATATCATTGATAATGGCCAACAAAGATCCTGCCGCACCCTTGATATTTTGCAAGCATTCATTAACTTGCCCTTCAGGATTGTGGCGCAAAGCAATATCAGACATACCCAAGATAGCATTCATGGGTGTGCGAATTTCGTGGCTCATATTGGCAAGGAAGGTACTCTTGGCTTGGTTGGCCAGCTCCGCGCTTTCAAGGCGTCTTTGCTCGGTAATATCGCTCAAAAAGCCTTCTAGCAGATAGGGCTCCCCATTACGGGTAAATTCCGCCACACGGCTGCGCTCCCATACCCATTTAACGGTACCATCCTTAGTTATAATTCTAAAGGTGGTATCTAGCGGCAAACCTACATCAAGGGTAGCCAAGTTCACTTCTGCCAAAGCGTCCACATCGTCGGGATGCACAAGGTCAAAAAAGCGTACGCCGCCCTCGCGGGTAAGCTCATCGGCCGTATAGCCATACAAGGCCTCGCAGCCATCGCTAATGTAAGTGAATCTGTATATGGGCGGCTCGTTAAAGCATTGATAAATGGCTCCGGGCAAATTATTCATAAGCCTTTCAGCGCGCCTTTGGGTAATGCGTATATCTTCCATGGCTTTATGATGCAATTCTGAAGTCATGGCCAAAGCCACAAAGTCAGCCAACGAAGAGGTGAAGTCTTTTTCTGCTTCTGTCCACACACGTTTTGTGTTCATTTGCTCCATGCAAACAACACCCACCACTTCACCATTCATACGAACAGGGGCATCTAAGGTGGCACTCATGGATTCATTATAACTGCCTATAAGGTCTATATATGTATCCCCGGTGCTTGCATCAATGCTTAAAACACGATTTTCTTTCAGCGCTGCCAAATAATGAGGATGCGGTTCTAGGTTTAAATCCTCCGCCACAGCCACGATGTCGCTCTCAAGATTATACATCAAGATAGAGCGCAGTGCATTTTCTTCTGGCATAATGCGCCATAAAGATACACGCGTCACCGCTAAAGTTGAGCAAGCTTCTTTAGCTATAACCGAGCCGGCCTCTTGCAGATTGCCGGAGGTAAGAGAGGCGGACTTGGTTATTCGCGCTAAAGCGTCGCTCAGGCTTTGTGCCCTCACAGAATTATTCGTACTACTCATGATACCTTCACAAAACTTAATTACCTTCTAAAACTTTTTCTATGCGAGAAAGTGCTTCCATAAGCACTTCGTCAGCGAGAGCATACGAAAAACGAATACATTTATCATCGCCAAAGGCAGAACCGGGAACCACAGCCACATTGGCTTTTTCTAAAAGCACTGTGCACAGCTCTGCATCATTAGCAAGGCCTGGGCGATAGTATTGATGCACATCCACCATAAAGTAAAAGGCACCGCCGGGCTTGGGGCAAATGGCTTTAGACCACTTTTGAATGCGTGCATAGCCTGCATCTCTGCGGCGCGTAAAAGCCGCACGCATTTCGTCCATAAAATCTTTGGGGCCATCAAGGGCGGCAAAGGCAGCCTTTTGCGCAATGGAGCACACATTGGAAGTGCTTTGCCCTTGCAAGCTGATAATGGCCTTGGTTAATGCGGGGCACGTTACCGAATAGCCCACGCGCCAGCCTGTCATGGCATAGCTTTTGGATACGCCATTGCATAAGGCCACTTGCTCTGGATAGCGCACAAACCAATGCGCCGCCGTGGCGGATTTTTGGCCATCATAGACCAATTGGTCATAAATTTCGTCAGAAATAACAAAAAGCCCCTTAGCCATGGCCCATTCCATCAGCGTATCCAGCTCCTCTTGGCTGTAAAGAACACCGGTGGGATTGGAAGGGGAATTTAAAATAAGCATACGGCTTTGCGGTGTAAGAAATTTTTCCAATTGTGCAGGGGTTACTTTAAAATATTCTTCCACCAAGGTGGGCACAGCCACAGGCTTAGCACCGGCAAGCAAGACCATATCCGGATAGCTTACCCAATACGGTGCAGGAATAAGCACTTCATCTTCAGGATTGAGCAAAGCCTGCATAATATTATATAAAGGCTGCTTGCCACCATTGGAAATAACCACATTACCAGGGGCAAAGCTGGCGCCATATTCTTTTTCATAATAGGCTGCCACAGCGCGGCGCAACTCCATAATGCCGGGCACAGCAGTATATCTGGTAAAACCTGCATCGATAGCTTCTTTGGCGGCCTCGCAAATATGCTTTGGCGTGGTAAAGTCAGGCTCACCCACAGCCAAAGAAATAATTTCTACACCTTGATTTTTAAGTTCAAGGGCTTTGGCATTGATAGCAAGAGTTGCTGAGGGTTTGACAGAAGAAAGTTTATCTGCAAGTTTCATGGCTATTCCTTTAGGCTGGGGCGTATATTTTTACAAAAACGTGCCTTGTTAGAGTTCACACAAATGGCAAATCCTGCCGACAACATAAAATTTACTGTAAGCTACACAATACTATGAAAAATGTAAACAGTCACCAAGTAAAAAAAATCACCCAAACTCCTTTATTAACTCACCCAGAGCACTGCCGTGTGGGTCAATTTCTACGCCGCCAAAAGCGTTTTAGCGTGGCCGTAGCCCTTAACCCTAAGCAAAAAGAGCAAGAAACTTGGATTCACAGCAATAATTCCGGCTCCATGCTGGGGCTTTTACGCCCTAACAGTCCTGTATTACTCTCCCCTGCACAAAACCCTGCTCGCAAGCTGCCCTTTACGCAAGAAGCTGTATGGATGCCGGAGCAATGGCATGCTAAGCACATGGAAACATTACAAAGTACGCAGCCCAAAGACTATCAACAAGGCTTTTGGGTGGGGGTCAATACCTCTGTGCCCAATAAGCTTTTAGAAGCGGCCTTTCATGCAGGGCGCTTGCCCTTTGCCGCAGGCTGTGAGCACTTTAAACGCGAAGCCAAGCGCGGTGCCTCGCGTTTGGATGCATGCATCACAGGCCAGAATCTTCCTCCCCTGTGGGTAGAGTGTAAAAATGTCACCATGGTGGAAGATGATGTGGCGCTTTTTCCCGATGCAGCCACAGAGCGCGGACAAAAACATTTGCTGGAGCTTATGGATATTGTCAAAAATGGTGAGCGCGCTGCCATGTTTTATCTCATTCAAAGAGCCGATGGACTGTGCTTTGGCCCGGCAAGCATTATAGACCCGGCCTATGCCACGCTTTTTTGGCAAGCGGTGGATTGTGGCGTAGAAGTGTATGCCATGCGCGGTGTGGTGAGCGCCGAAGGTATTGATCTTGGCGAGCAAATACCGCTCACAAAAAATAGGCTGTAATACAGACCTATTACTTTCTAAATAAGGTCTCATATTTCACTTTTACTTTATGCAAAATCTATTTTATACTTCCAAAACTTTTTTGCCGCGTGCATAAAAGACGTTTAGTACAGATTTTACACAAAGGATATATATGCAACAACGCTCCTCAGCTCCTCTCATTATGCCTTGGCCCTTGCTTACCGCTATCTTAGGGCTGGTTTTTTGTGCTTGGTCTGCCTATGGCAATGCTTTTCAGATCTGCCTTTCTGCAGGCTGTGAAATAAGTAAAGACATGGCCATTGGCGGCATTT
>CAYJAL010000018.1:0-23298 GCA_964367875.1 uncultured Desulfovibrionaceae bacterium
TGCGGGGCATGCTACATCCTGTAGCAAAATAGAAATAATAACGCTTGGTCGTACGCGTTGCGCCCTGCATGCAGTGATAAATCAGACGTGGAAACAAGCAGTCCTTTTCCAAACATCTACTTAAAGCAGGCTGTTCAAAAAGTAGTGGATACTAGGAAGGCGCCGTTTTTTGCGTAAGGAGCGTATCAAGACATACGTAACTGGAGCAAAAAACAAGCCTGACGACGTAGACGCTATTTTTTCAACAGCCTGATTATCTAGGATTCGATGCGCCCATAAGCATCATCAAAACGCACAATATCATCTTCGCCCAAGTAGGAGCCCGATTGAATTTCTATAAGCACCAAAGGAATCATACCCGGATTTTTCAATCTATGAGTAGCCCCTTGGGGGATATAAGTGGATTGATTTTCCGTAAGTAAGATAACTTCCGCGCCCTTTGTCACCTGCGCCGTGCCACTTACCACCACCCAATGCTCTGCCCTATGATGATGCATTTGCAAAGACAAGGTAGCGCCGGGATTCACCACTATGCGCTTAACCTGAAAACGCTCCGCCTCAGCAAGGGTTTCATAATAGCCCCAAGGACGTGCCACCTTATGGTGATTCAAAGCCTCCTTACGCCCTTGTGAATGCAAGGCGGCAGCGATAATTTTCACATCTTGCGCAAAGCCTTTTTTGGCCACCAGTACAGCGTCGGCCGTTTCCACCACTATGGCATCTTCTATGCCAAGGGTAGCCACCAAGCGCCCTTCTGAATGCACATAAGAGTTACGCGTTTTTAAGGCCAGCACATCGCCGCTCAGCACATTGCCCATGGGGTCAGGGTCGCCCACTTCATAAAAAGATTCCCACGAGCCCATATCACTCCACTGCACTTGTAAGGGCAACACAGCGGCCTTTTGCGTATGCTCCATAACGGCATAGTCGATGGACTCTGCTTCGCAAGAGCTAAAAGAAGCAGCATGTGGTCTGGTAAAATCTTGATCTTGGCTGCGCTGCTGCCATGCATGGCGGCATAAGTGCACCATATCGGGCATATATTTTTCTAATTCATTCAAATATGCAGAGGCTTTAAATAAAAACATGCCGCTATTCCACAAAAAGCCCCCTTGGCGCAGCATGGCAGTGGCTTTTTCCGGAGCAGGCTTTTCCACAAATTGACGTACAAGGCGCACTTGCTGTGGCGGCATAAAGGGATCATTGTCTTGCTCATCCACAAGCTCGCCGCATTCTATATAGCCATAGCCTGTTTTTGGCCCTTCCGGCGTAATGCCAAAGGTTACCAAAAAGCCCTCTTTAGCTGCAGGCAAAGCCGTTTCCACAGCATCTAGTAAGGCTGTATCAGGCTTTAAAATATGATCTGAAGGCAAAATTAGCACCACAGCATCATCGCAATCTTCCAAAGCCGCAAGGCAAGCCATGGCTATGGCCGGCGCTGTATTGCGTGCTTCTGGCTCTAGCAAAATGCGCGGCTGGCGAATACCCGCAATGTGCATATTCTGAACACTTGAGGCCACGTAAAAACGATATTCTTCATGACATAACACTATGGGCGCGCCCAAAGAACGCTCATGCACCTTTTGCAAATGCTGTATACGCTGAAAGGTTTGCTCGAAAAAAGTAGGTAATTCTTTTTGGTATTTTACAAACTGCTTAGGGCAATGAGTACGCGACATGGGCCACAAACGTGTTCCGCTACCACCACACAATATAACCGGATATAACATAAAAACCTCTTGCAAAAAGAATAGCTTCTTTTATCTTTTCTTTAAAAAAAACAACATATTTTAAGAATGCACTTAGCTAAAACACGCCCTTCTTCATCATTGCCTAGCTTTCAAGAGTACGCTATACCTAGTCCATGAAGAAAAAAACCTTTGTCTGGCGCAAGCCGGAAAACATTCGCATTGCTCTGGAGCGCTTTTTGCGCCGCGTGGGCAAGCCCGAATATATTTTGCTCAATAACCTTTGGCAGCATTGGCAAATGGTTATGGGGCCGGACATAGGATCGCTTGCTTCTCCCCTTGGCTCCAAGCATGGCATTTTGTTGCTAGGCGGCGAGGACGCCATGACTTTGCAAGATATAAGCTATATGCAGCACGAAATCTTAGAGCGCGCCAATGCTTTTATGGGGCAAGAATACTTTACTGGCATAAAGGTGCACCTTACTCTTGATAAAAGCCCTTTAGACCAAGCCGCGCAAAGCAAGGAATTCACCCCGGTCCACTTACCCACCATAGAGCTTAGCGGAAAATATTTGCAAGACATGCCCGAAGATTCCCCCGTGGCACGTTGCTATGCGCTTTTTGTACAACATAGCAGCAAAAGCTAGAACCACACCCTTCCAGCACGCTATTGCAAATTCTTGCTCTTTTAAGATTCCTGTTCTTTCAGTGCTTGCTGCTTTTCTATATGTCTTTGTAATTTCTTAGCCTGTTCAAAGTCAGGGTCAAGCTTGAGCGCCACATTTACAGCTTGTGTGGCCTTGGGGTATTTTTGCCATTCCAAATACAGACGCGAAATATTAAAATACAAATTAGGGTCATTGCGCAAATATTTTGAAGCGCGCAAATAATACACCTCAGCGGTGGAAAAGCGCTGCAAATGGCGCAAAGCTATACCAATACTGTTATACAAGGGCAAAGAATCATCGCGCAAATCCAAAGCTTCGGATAAAAACTCCACCGCTTCTTCATACAGCTTAGCTGCCAAAAGAGCTTGCCCCATATTACCCATAAGCTCTACATCTTGAGGATGCTCGCGCTTTAGCACATTGAAGGTATTTATGCCTTTTTGCGGATTGGAAGAAGCTAATTCTTCTTTACCACGCTCAAAGGTAGCGCGTTTTTTCTCTTCCAAAAGCCTTTGAGCTTCTATGGCTTCTTGCTGCGCATGCTCAGCAAAGCACACTTGCAATTCTTGCATGGTTTGCGCCAGCTGCGCTTCATTGCCGGGGGTATATTCCAAAGCCGTGGGATAAATCTGGCGCACCAAAGCATCGCCTTTTAAGCATTCTATGGCTGTGGTTATAAGCTCCACAAATTCCTTGCGCTCAGATTTCATAAGGCTGCCACGCATAACATTGAGGGCAGTTTGTACCGCTTGAACCGAGGGCTGACTCTTGCCTTGTTTTATATTACTTGGTACTTGCCTTAGCCCTTGGCGCGCATTTGCAATATGTGCTGACATAAGATCTCCATCGTTAAAATACCAAAAAAAATCTAGCATAAAGCAGATACAAAGTCTAGAAAAATACTAGAATAATAAAACAAAATTTTTTTCTGCCTTGACATATTTGCTTAATCAGTGCTAAAAAAACTCATGGCGAACAAGTGCACTGCGCCATAAAAAGTAGCATATTAAGTATAAGCACTTAATGCTTTATGGACAATACTTCTCAACGATATATGACACAGGAGAACTCTATGCGTGCAGATAATACAGGGCATTCCATGGAAAATGTATGCCTTAAACACGATAATGGGCCCGATTTAAATTTTAACGGTCGTCTTTTTGCCGAATCTTCTTGGTTTGATGAAGAAAGCGGCACCTTGACTCGCCAAAAGCTCTATGTCACCGACAGCAAAGAACAAGTATACTACATTGTTCGTGGCAATGGCCCTGAGCGCAGCCGTCATGCCTATAAATTGGCCGTTAAAGGCGATCACTGCATCATCCAAAATGGCGCCACTGAAATGGTATTACAATTTGATATGCTTATGCTGGCCGTTCGTCAATTATGCGGCCTTGACGCCGATGCTACCCCTTCCCTATGCATGGTGGAAGAAATGCTTAAGGCAGCCAACTCCTAGTCTTTGGCCATACAGCCATAAAAAAGGACATGGTAAAACATGTCCTTTTTTATGGTGTTGACAAAGTCAGCACCATCGATAAATCAAGAGTAGGCGCAATTCATTTGCGTCGTTAAGCTATTGATTTTCGTGCCTTACCGCTTGGCAGCCTTGCTGACAATAGCGGCTCAAAACCCACACAGTGGGATTTGTCATTAGTCTAGAGACATGGTAAAAAATGTCCTTTTTTTATATCTTTTAATCTTTTACCCCTGCTTTACCGATTCGATTACGAATCTTTTATAGGGGGTAATGTTTTCATTTGTGGGTGAGCCTGCACAAAAAAGAGAGCAAAAGTCCACAGCTTAAGCTTGGCATCATATTTACGCACAAAATAAGAATTGGTAAAAATAAATTCTTTTATTTCCGGAGACATAACCTCATAATATTTATATAAAATATCACGTTTATCCATATCCCAACCATAGGTGCCAATGCGCATCATATGCTGCATGGTGCGCATAAATTGAATACCGCCGCTGTCATTGCCCTCCAGAGCGACAAATTGCAAAGTGGCGCCGCCTATCAAATCCCCATACATATGCACTTGTAAAGTCACGCCATAGCCAAAATCATGGCTATAGCCGCCATCTGCGCGTTTGGCTGCATTTATGTCTACTTTCTCATGAGCGCCTCTATGCCAGAAACGCAAAAAGGCCGGCCAGCTAAAGTCCGGCTTAATTTGTATGGGTATTTGCGCTTGAGACACCGCTAACACCTTTGATGTTGTATCTTCTTCCTCTGTGCAAGCCGTAGCAAAAATCAGCATCACTGCCAACAACATAAGACGTACAAGAGTATACATATATGTCATACCCACTCCTTAAGTTTTAACAGGCTGTTGAAAATATACACAAATTTCTTACTTTGCAGTCTTTTCAAAAGGCGGCGGCGGACGCCAATACCAAAAGAGCAGTAATAAGGGCACGAGACCTGCCCCCTCAGCCACTAAACGCGGTACATAGGGTGCCAAGCCCCACCAAAGGCCAAAGGCCAGAGCGGGCACAGTCACCACCAAAAACCATTGCCTTGCTTGCATGGGCTTAGCGGCATATTGGAAATAACTCACCGTCCCCACGGCCACCCAAAGCTTAGTGAGGGTAATGGCAAGGGCAGCCCCTTCCAGCGGCCATCTGGCTGTTAAATACGCGCATAAAATAATATTCACCACAAGGCCGGAAGAGTAAAATGCCAAGAGCAATTTAGATTTGCGCATACTCATCATGGCATAGGCAGCCAAATTATGCAAAAAGGCCGTAGCTATGCAGGGGGTTAAAATTTGCTGCGCCGTCACAGCAATGGCATAGTGCTGTCCATAAATAAGGGTTAAAATGCGATCACTTTCCACGCAGATAAGATATATAACAGGCATGCAGGCCGCCCATAGGGTGCGCGTGGTTTGCCCGGCTAGCGCTTGAAAGGCTGCCCTGTCTGTATCCCATAATTTCGCCATCATAGGATACACCACCTTACCAAGCAAGGCAGAGGATACCAAGATGGAGAGCCCATCCACCACTTCCCAGGCAACGCTATAGGCTCCCACAGCCGCATCGCCGCCAAATTTTTTCAAGAAAAAAACGTTCAGTTTATTATAAAAAATGGCGCAAATGGAAATACCTGTAAAAACAAGGCCGCTACGCATTTGCATGGCAATATTTTTAAGCTGCTGCCAGCTAAGAGGTCGTAAGGGATTTCGCCCAAGAGCCTTTAGCGAAATGCCCATGAGCAAAAGAGCTTCTAAGGGCTTAAAAAGGGCAATATACATCACCGGCGCTTCTAGCAAAATAAAAGCTATACCCGTACCAATACCGAGTATAGATGCCGGCACACGAATGCGCATTTCCACATCTTGGCGCCCTCTGGCTTGGCACAAAGCAAAGAATGAGTTCACCACAGCTTCAAGGCCTAGGCCGGCGGCTATGGCCATAACCGTTATGCGCAAATCACTGCTATAGCCTTGCCAAAGGGTAAAGCACCATGTACCCGTTAAGGCCACAGCCAGCAGAGCAAATTTAAGCCAGGTAATTTCACCTAAAAGTTGTAATGGACGTGCCTCGCGGCGCGCAAAGGAAGAGATAAGAAAGTGATTAAGACCCACATCGGCCACTTGGCGCACAATGTACCCAAAGGACAAAGCCAGCATAATCTGCCCCAAGGTTTCAGGGCTATGTCTGGCCAGCACAATGGTGAAGGTTGTCCACAATACATCGCGCGTCCATTGCCCGCCCAGCACATAGCCAAGGCGTTGGGGTATACTCTTTAATTTTGCCATGCGGCTCCTAACAGGCCATTGAAAAAGTACAAATTATGTCGTCAAACTTGTTTTTTACTTCAGTTACGTATGTCTTATACGCGCCTTCCGTAAAAAACTTCGTCTGCCTCATACTTTACACTTTTTGAACAGCCTGTAGTAACTTTATGAAATAGACATATTTTGAATGTTTTTCCAAACATTGAGTTTGTTAACGCATTGCTAAAAAAACTCCCTAAACAGCCTGTTCAGGGAGTATAA
Source organism: uncultured Desulfovibrionaceae bacterium (assembly GCA_964367875.1). GTDB lineage: Bacteria > Desulfobacterota > Desulfovibrionia > Desulfovibrionales > Desulfovibrionaceae > CAYJAD01. The sequence goes on from CAYJAL010000018.1 coordinate 6,367, forward strand.
AAAACACTATTGAGCGCTAAATTGTACTACAGCCTTAAAACCGGGCTTTAGTTCTAATTGAGCATTGGGTATGGTCAGCTCCACCGTAAAATACGAGGGCTGCGCCACATCAAGGCTGGAGCTTGTCCAAGCAATTTGCGACACGGTAGCTTCAAAGGCTTTGTCATTTAAGGAAGGAATGGTCACAGAGGCTTTATCACCCACTTGTATGCGACCAATTTCCCCTTCATATACTTGTACCTGAATGCCCATGGGATCCATCTTACCCACCAATACAGGTGTGGAGCCGGCGCCCAGTTGCGCCCCTTTTTCTGCATGGGGAGCCACCGAAAGCACATGCCCTGCCATGGGCGAAGTAAGCACCAAAAGTTTGGGTAAATCACTGCCGCTTGTAATGGGGGCGCCAAAGTAACCACTCAGTTCATCTAAGCGCTGCTTAAAGGATTCTTCTTTTTTCTGCAAAGTTTGTTGTAAAAGCTCAATGCGCTCTTGCAAAAGCTTTACCTCATCGGCACTACGGGCAGAAGCTTGGCTGGAGCCAAGGCCTGCCGAAGCCAATTGTCTGGCCTTATTACTTTGCGCCTTAAGGCTGGAAAGCTCGCCTCGCAAGGTTAAAATCTGTGCCTTGGTATCTTCAGTGCCGGCGCCTTGGAGCAATTCCTTTTGCAAAGCTCTTTTAGCTTCTTCGGTCAAAGAATACTTCATAAGCACTTCATTGGCCGCCACTTCTTGACCTGAGCTCACTAAAAGCTCTTCCACTATGCCTGTAAAAGGTAAAGCCTTAGCACGTGTGACCATGCTTACCACTTTACCACTTAAAATGGTGGTTCTCGCTTCTTCAGCAGCGTGCGCACACGTACCCCAAGACCCCCAAGAACCTAGGACAAGTACCGAAAGCACAGCGCAGCCGCACATACAGCGTTTGAAAGTATTTTTCACTTAAAAGACCTCCTTGGCAGGTAAGCCAATATAGCGTTCTTTCAACACACCGGCCACGTGCATCCATTCAATTTGTGCTAATTTATATTCCAGTTCTGCTTCCACATAGGCCATGCGAGCTTCTAAAAGAGCTTCTTTTCTTCCTGCAAGTTCAGGGAATTGCGCAATACCTTCTTTAAAGTTAATGGCAGCTTCTTTTTCTTGCATTTTAGCCACTTGCAAGGTTGTTTCAGCAATTTTTAAGCTAGTTTCTGCCAAGTGCACTTTTTGCTGCACTTCTGTCCACGTATTGGAATATTGCGTACGAGCATGATTTTGCTCTTGGAAAGCTTTGGCTTTTTCCATACGCGCTGTTTGTACTCCGCGATATCTGCGACCCCAATCAATGAGCGGGAAGCTAAAGGTCATGTGCACAAAGGTATCATCGGTGCCGCTGGGGGGCTGATATTGCCCGTCAGGAGGGCTTTGATTAAGAGATAAAGTCATATCCGGGATATATTGTGCCCAAGCCACCATAATATTATAATCTAATAATTCCACTTGCGCACGTAAAAGTAGCTCATCTTCTGTGGTGTTCCAACGCTGTTCCCACATAAGGCTGGAGCCGTTAAAATCACCCACGATGTTCTCCACATCCTTGGTGCTTACCTTAAGCTTATGGGTAAGATCCACACCGGCCAAGATTTTAAGCTTGGTTTGCAGCATGGTATTTTCAATTTGGGTGCGCTCTACCTTAAGGGCAGCTTCACGCTCTTTTTGCACAGCTAAATTCAAAGCCACGCCTTGGCGACCATCCACAGCTTCCAATTGTTTCCAGTACTTGGTTACTTGTTCAGATAAAGGTACAAGCCCTTTTTGAATCTCAAGAATTTTTCTTTGAGCTTCGAGGCGCTGGAACATGCTGGCAATTTCAGCAATGGTTTCGCCTATGGCTTTGCGATGTGTTGTAATGGCAAGGTTCACCATGGCCTTACGGGCTTGGTGATTAAAATAGGTAGATACGGGATTGGGGAAAGCAGCGTTAAAGCTTACGTCAAATTCTGTACGCCCATAGTTAGCAGGGGTATCAGAGCGACCCATATTGTAATTGGTAAGGTTGTTAGATACCACCAAGGACATACGTGGCTCTGGCAAATATTCCCACACAGCAGAAGTAAGGTCTAAGCGTTTAATCTCAATATCCACCGCAGAACCCACAAGCATGGGGGATTGCTGAATGGTTAAGTAGACATATTCGTCAAAGGAAAAGGTTTTATTGGCATCGTATAAACTGGGCACAGAAGCCTCTAATTTTCCCTTATGCTCCACAGGTACGCCGGGAGATTCTTCCAGCCAATGTCGCGCGTCTTTTTCTGGCGCGTCCATGCCCGCCTTTTGCGAAGCACAGCCAGAGGCTAAGCCCAAAGCAACCACCGCCACGCAAGGCACCACCTTACGTGTGATAAAAGACATTATTCCTTCCTTCATAATAACGCTTCCCCGATTATTGTTCTATTTATTGTTCCGTTACAAATACTATTTCTTGCGCTGTGAGCAATACACTGCCTTTGGCACAAAGAATTTCAGCATCAAGGTGTATGCCTTGCGTATTTTCTTGCAATACGCGCCAACATATTGTGACGCTATCTAGGGGGAGTACGCACAAAGCATCTTCCCCCACAAAAACTTCATCCCCAGCATGGCGCAACTGGGCTATACTTCCTATGCATAAAGCCCTACTTCGGCCATACACATTTTGCACAGCCTCTTGCAAAAGTTCCACAAGCTCAGACACCCAAGCATACTGCAAAGCGCCTTTTTTTGCAAACTTTTTCCCCACAAAAATATGTTTGGCAGACATCGCACTCTCTTGGTAGCTTTGGCTTTCTTGGGCATTTTCTTTTATGCCTAAAGGTAAGGGCAAGGCCATATTTGGCGCAAATATCATATGCCCTGTGGCAGCTCTATGCCATATATCTTGAGCCCGTCCATTGGCAGAAAGCCCGCGCAAGGAGAGTTCTACCAAGCATTTTTGTCCTACATTTTGCCCTGACTGCTGTTCTACACTCAGCAAAAGCGTATTTTGCATGGCAATGCGCCCCTCTCTGGTGACGCCTTCTGGCCCCTCGCTTACCACAGACATGGCCTGCGGCATATACGTAAAAGCATCTACACCTTCACAATGCAGCCAAGGAAAAGACATGTGCGCACCGGCATACAAAGCATGTAAAAAATCTCTCAAAGTTAATTGCGGTGCACGCGGCAGCGCCTCTTGAACATGCTTATTATGTTTATGCGCCCCCAAATGCGATCCATAGGCAGAAAAGTTATACTGACACAGCACTTGCTCTGCGCAGCTCTCTTCTGTTGCTTGCACATGATACTTTACAGGATACAAGAGGGTATGAGCAATAAGATTTTCTTGTACACAGGGCTGCCCTTGGCCATCGCGCACCCAGCGCCCTTGCTCCACATCCGCGCACCAAAACCAGCGGCTAAAATACTGCGCTAGTTCTGCAGGGCTTATGCCGTCTTGCGCGCAACCATGAACTTGCCCATTTTCTTGCCCCAAAGCGGCAAGGGAAAGCACAGGGGGAATACGCAATACGCGTATTGTAGGTTTGCTTCTCGTATGCTTTTGGGCAAAGTGCTGCCAAAAAGCGTACATGGCATCCAAAGCCGGTTCTGTGCCAAAGGCCGCCCCTTCTCCCCTATCGGCCACCACCGTTATAACCGATTGCACATGGAAAGAGCTTTGCTCCAAAGCACGCAAAATGGGTATGGCCACAGGGGAAGTGAGCTCATGCACCACAGCCCCTTCCACCAAGTGTACAAAAGCATGCACATGCAAACCTTGCAAAAAGTTCGGATCTGTATGCACTTGCACCGTAGCGCCCATGGCTTGCAAGCGCTGCAAGACCGCCTCCGAAGGGCCTTGCGCTATACTTAATGCAGGAGCATAAAAAATTATATGGCAGCCACTAAAAGCCAAACCTTCCAAAGCGCTAAACAACTCTTGCCCCTTACCGGCATAGATAACCAAAAGGGTTTGCTTCTCACGCTCTTGTATAAGCGTGCTTGGCCATGGCATACGCCGCCATTGCAAGGCGGTGCGATCTTGCGTAAAGGCGCCACGCATACACATAAGCGGCGCCAAAGAAGGTGCTACAGATTCCGTAATCTGCTGAGCCCCCTCCTGCACAGAGCTTTCCACAGGCAGCTCTTGCACATCTACCTTACGCAAACGCGCCACCACCTGCGCAAAGTCTTGTATGGTGGCCACATGCAGCACATCTTCCAAACGCAAAGTAATACCAAAAAGCTGTTCAATTTTCAGCATAATGGAAGGAAAACGATTGGAACGCAAAGCAAGCTCATGGCGCAAATCCATATGCGGACGCAGCACAGATTCTTGCACACCGGCAGCTTCGGCAATGATGGGCAAAATATCTTGCACATAGGCTGGCATAGCAGGGGCTTGAGTCTTAGAATCTTCATCCAAAGGTTGGCTATGTTCTTGCGTAGCCCCACCTGTAGCGCCTTCAGTAGCCCCACCTGTAGCAAAGTCATTTTGCCCCACCACATGAAGATTTTTTACCGGAATATGCCCCAAAGTATATAAATGCGCCACCGCAGCGCGCATGGTCTGCACCTCATCATTTTTCAAAGATACAGGAATGCACACGGCTCGAGGCTCAATTTCCTTCACAAGGCCGCAAATATTATCAGCTGAGCCAAATTCCACAAAATGGCGAATGTCAAACGTATCCCACATGGTGCGCACACAATCCACCCAGCGCACGGTGTTTTCATCTAAATCTGCTATATATTGAACTATACCTTCTTTATCGGTGGGATATAAACCCGCCGTCACATTGCTTAGCACAGGGATTTGCGGCGCCATAGCAGGCAAGCCCATAAGCCCATCCACAGCACTTTGGCGCAGCACGCGCAAATGTGGATGGTGAAAAGCCATATTTATGGGCAAGGTCAAGGCCGGGCATTTATCCTTGCGTAGTATGCGCTTGGCCTCGGCCAACATTTCTTTTTTGCCGCCAAGCATAAATTGTGTGGGGGTATTGTGATTACAAATATGCAGATCAGGGAAAAGCTCTAAAATATTTTGTACTTTTTCATAGGAGCCGTACACAGCCATCATACCCATGCCGTCTTTGGCTTCGCGCTCAAGACCATCAATATATACAGCGCGCCTATCAAAAATTTGCCACGCATATTCCGGCGAATATACACCGGCCAAGCAAAGGCTGATTATCTCACCCAGCGAGTGCCCAGACATTAAACAGGGGCTAAAGCCTAAGGATTGTAAATAGGCCGCTTGCGCATATTCCACAAAGAAAAGATAGGGCATTTGCCAGCGCGTTTGCCCAATTTTCTCCATATCCTTTTCATCCATAAGCCCTAAAATATCCCAAGAAGCCAAGGCGGCCAGCCTGTCCATGGCCTCGCGCGCCGCAGGGAAGGTATCGTACAAAGCTCTCCCCATGCCCGGCCACACAGAGCCTACACCGCCGCAAGTCACAGCAACTTTACAGCATTGCTCTTCCTGCGCCGCCAACCATACACCCTTGGCACGCAGTGCAGCAAAATCTTCGACGCTGGGCTCTAAAGGCATGGAGCTCAGCTCTTGCACATAACGCGGCGTGGTAGAGCCAAGAGCATAATGCGTCCCATTGTGCTGTAATGAGGTCATATAGACGCCATTTTCTGTGTATAAAGGGGGTTGTGATGTGGTATTTTGTTGCTGCGAAGGTATTTTTTCCATGGGCTTTCCATTTTTTTGCTGGGGATAGGCAAATATTTTTTTGCCGCACCAAGAGTTTAGGCTACTTTGCCCTTTCTGTCCAGATAAGGTCTTTGAGAGCATGGGAGGTGGCGCAAAACCAAGAACAAGACCGACACTCTGCCCCTGATAACACTTGCACAAAATGCCCCTTAGCTGTATAAAACCTTGCCAGACAGCGTTTTTTGTAGTAATTGGCACCTTTCAAGTAAACACCACAAAAGAATACTATTTTGAAGTTTACATATTTTAGTAATACATTCACTAAGTTGCAAATTTTATTTTGGGAGACGGCATGGATAAAGAGCAAGATTTGAACACCGGTAGCGAAGAAAAACTGTCCACCGAGCAAGAAAAAGCTCCAGAGGAACAAAATTCTTCAAAAGGGTTCGGTCGTATGCGTAATAAGCTTTCTTTTGAGCGCCTTGTGGCCATGGGAGCTTCTATGGGGATGCGCAACCCCCTTTTTCTCTGTCACGATCGTGTTGCTAAGGCCACGACCAGCATAGAAGGCGCCGACTATTTAAACTTCTCCACCTACGACTACCTTGACCTTAACGGTCATCCAGAAATTACCCAAGTAGTCACAGAGGCAGCGCAAAAATTCGGAACCTCTGCCGGAGCCAGCCGCCTTGTGGGCGGTGAGCGCCCCCCACACCGTGAATTTGAGAAGGCCATAGCCGATTTATACGAAGTGGAAGACAGCATTGTATACGTAAGCGGTCATGCCACCAATGTATCTACTTTAGGCTTCTTATTTGGCGCGCGCGACCTTATCTTGCACGATAACCTAGCTCACAATTCCCTTATGCAGGGTGCCAAGCTTTCCGGTGCCACACGCCTTGCTTATACCCATAATGATGCCGATGCCTTAGAAGCTTTGCTAAAAGAAAAGCGTAGCCAATATCGCCGTGCTGTTATTGTTACCGAAGGCCTCTTTAGCATGGACGGAAATATCCCCGACTTACCACGCCTGATTGAGCTGAAGAAAAAATATGACTGCATGCTTCTTGTGGACGAAGCCCACTCCTTAGGTACCCTTGGTGCCACAGGCCGTGGCGCCCGCGAGCATTTTAATATTGACCCCAAAGACGTGGATATGTGGATGAGCACTTTAAGCAAATCCCTTTGCGGCTGTGGTGGTTTCATTGCCGGTAGCAAAGAACTTATCGAATTTTTAAAATACGGTTCGCCCGGCTTTGTTTTCAGCGTAGGTATGTCTCCTGTGCTCACAGCAGCCAGCCAAAAAGCTTTAGAAATTATGTTGCGTGAGCCTGAACGTGTGCATAAATTACAGCATATCAGTATATATTTCTTAGACTATGCCCAAAGTCTTGGCCTTGATACCGGCGTAGCCCAAGGCTATGCCAACGTGCCTGTTATTGTGGGCGACTCCATGGTGGCAGGATTTATGGCCAATGCCCTCTTGCAACGCGGCGTATACGCCATGCCCATCACCTTCCCTGCAGTAAAAGAAGGCACAGCGCGCTTGCGCTTTTTCCTCTCCGCTGCGCATTCTGAAGAAGATGCTCGCCGCGCTTTGGACGTTACCGCCGAGGAAATCCCCAAAGTGACAGCCATGGTAGAAAAAATTCGCCAGCAAATGGAAGCCGAAGCCAACGCTTTAGTAACTCCATAATTGTATACCTTTATACTACAATATGAGGCCACTTTATGTGGCCTTTTTTTGTACCCAAAAAATATTTTTGCAAAAATATAAAAAAGTACTTTACAAGCAAGACGAAAAACCCTAAAACATTCTTAACAGGGCGGAATTAAAAGGTTTTTTAGAGAATGCCTAAAAAAAGTCTAAACTTTATTTAGCACAGTCCTCTAAGCTCAACATTTTAACCGCTGCAACTTGGAAACATAATGTGGCTCATAAAGCCACAAAAAACACATAAGAAAATCCTGGAGGATACATCATGTTTATACGCGCTCTTTTCACCTTGGCTTTGACCTTAGTTTTAGCAACCCCTGCCATGGCCGATCTTACCGGCGTTTATGGCGGTATTAAATTTATTGATTCGTATCAAACCCAATGGGGCGGCGGTCGTATGGACGGCACCGACTCTCAAAATACCGTAGGCATGGGCTTTATGGTGGGTTATGATTTTTATGCCCGCTCCGAAACTCCCGTTCGTGTAGAAATTGAATACGCTTTTCGCTCTAACTTCAAAAGCGAAAGCAATATGAACTACGGCTCCACTCATGTGAAGAGCAGCCTTGACTATAATATGCACACCCTTATGGCCAATGCCTATTATGATTTTTACAATGAGTCCATCTTCACCCCTTATGTGGGCGCCGGCCTTGGCATGGCTTTCTTAGATGGCCAAATTGATATGGAATTTAATGGCAACCAATACAGCAGCGAAATGGATGACACCATGTTTGCATGGCATGTGGGCGGCGGTGTTGGCGTAGCCATTACCGAAAACGTTACTGCAGACCTTGGCTACCGTTACCTTGGCACTTCCTCTGCCTACGGCGAAGTGGGTGGCAATGAAGTACAAACAGACATCAGCGCTCACGAATTTAGCATTGGTGTACGCTTCGGTTTCTAAAAAAATCTTATATACTGAACAAAAAGGGGAGAAGGCTTAGCTTTCTCCCCTTTTTATATCTTGAATACCAATCCAAAAGGCTATACAAGAGCCCTATGCAAGATTCATCTTATGAAACAAGTTCACAGCGCCTCTCTTCGGCCACTTTAGACGGTTTTAAAAGAGCCGTACCCATAGTTCTTGGTTACGTGCCTGTGGCCTTTGCCTTTGGAGTGCTGGCCGTAAAAAATGATATTTCGCCGAGTCTAGCCATACTTATGTCCATTATTATTTTTGCCGGTTCTGGGCAATTTGTGGCGGCCTCCCTTTGGGGCGCCGGTGTGGGTGCGGCCTCGGTTATACTGACGGTTTTTGTTATTAACCTGCGCCATTTGCTTATGTCTGCATCTCTTGCCACACATACCCAAAGCCTTACGCGCTGGCAAAGAGGCTTGCTAGGCCTACAGCTTACCGATGAAACCTTTGGCGTGCATTCCACGGCCTTTCAACGAGGCTGGCAGCTTTCTCTCTCCACCCTGTATACTTGCAATAGCACCGCGCAAATTTCTTGGGTTTCCGGTACTGCCATAGGCGTGTTTTTTGGCTCCCTCATAGAAGATGTTCGTCCGCTGGGTTTAGACTATGCCCTTACAGCCATGTTTTTGGCTCTTTTTATTCCGCAATGCCAAACGCGTTTGCATGTTTTGGTGGGGCTTTTTGCCGGAGGCGCTTCCATGGCGCTAAAAATTAACGGTTTTGACCAGTGGAATGTTATTTTAGCCACAGTGCTGGCGGCCACCTTAGGTTTGTTTTTAAGCAAGTGGCGCTTTATTCGTCAATATCAAGTACAAAAACAAAGAAAAGAAAATACTGCCAAGCGTTTGGCGCGTAAACAAAGCCTTAAGGCAGAATAATATGAATACGGAACTTTTGCTTACCATTATAGGCTGTGCCTTGGTTACAGCCATACCGCGTGTCTTTCCCCTTATGTATTTATCTGTGGAGAGCCTCCCCAAAACGGCCTTACAATGGCTTTCCTTTGTACCTGTGGCCGTTATGGCAGCGCTGCTTTTCCCCGATGTTTTGGTGAAAAATAACGAGCTCTATATAAGCTTTGATAATACCTATTTATTGGCCGCCATACCTTCTTTAGTACTGGCTTGGTACAGCAAATCTTTTTTTGGCACCATAGCTTGCGCCATGCTCACAGTGGCAGCTTTGCGTTACGGAGGCTGGCAATGAGTCAATATAAGAAAATGCGCCCCAGAAAGCGCAAAATAGGCCCTCCCTTAGAGCCTGCCACCATAAGTAAAGAGCTTTTGGTGCGCCTTGCCCCCTCACAAGTGGGAATGTTTCGCTTTTTGCTTGAAGCCTATGAACATATAGCGTATTTTTCTGTTATCAATAGACATGAAGCCTTATTAAAAATTGTTTTTTCGCCTCATAGGGAATGGGCCACACATAAGGCTTTGGAAGAAATAGGGAACTCCATGCCCATAGAAGTTTTGCCTTGGCCGTATTCTACTGCAGCACAACTGTCTATTGAAAACAGTTAGCCATAAAAAAATGCATTTTTGAGCATTTTGATACGTTCATAGGGGGAACCACCAGCCATGCACATAGTCTTTTGTATTGATGACAATCCGCGCTTTTTGCGTTTACTACAAGTGGCTGTGCGCTCCTTACGCGAGCACATGGGGGCAGATGTGCCTTGTCTTTGCGTTTATGCAGGAGAAAATGCCCATGTGCTGGAAAGCCTTGCTGCAGAAAAAATTCCTGTGGCTCGCTATAAGCCTGTCTTATCCCCCGATAAAATTCCGCCGCAATTCCATCGCTGCATAGGCTGTTTCTTAAAATTGGAGCTGGCCTTGGTTCCGGAACTCATGCAAGATGACTATGTACTGTATTGTGATGTGGACGTACTTTTTGCCAAGAACATTACCCCTTTATTGGAAGTGCGTCCGCCCTATATGGCCATGGCTGCCGAGTATACAGCGCCCTTTTTCCACGAGCATGAACAATTACAATACACATGGCGCAACAATGACTATACCATTCCCATGCCCTTTCCCATTTGGACCTATAGTAGCGGTGTGGTGCTTTTTAATTTATTGCGCCTGCGTAAGCATGATCACATTTATAATTTCTTAGCTTTTTGCGAGCAGAATATACATGTCATTGGGAATTTAGACCAATCACTCTTAAATTATTTCTTTGGCAAGCGCGTTACTAAATTACCCGAACTCTGGAACCGCCCCCCCTATCAAATAGATGCCGCCACAGAAGGTGCCATCGTGCACTTCCATGGCCCCAAGCCTTGGGATGTGGCCAATCCCTTGTGGAAAGATTTACGCATAAATTGTTATGAAAAATTGCGAGATCGCTGGCTAGACTATTTGCTCCCTCATGAAAGAGAAGAAGTGGAAAGCTGGTGTGCAGCCGACCGCCAAACCTATGCCCCCAAATAACCCTTAGTTGAGATTACTATGCTTATACCCTATCTGAAAATTGTGGCCGTATTTGTGCTCATGCTTTTAGCCATGCGCAAACTGGGCCTTGGCTTATCTGTATTATTGGGATCCTTTGTTATGGCTTTGGCCTTTGAAGTAACCCCTCTTAATTGGTTTTATTATGCCATAGGCATTTTTCAAGATAGTACCATTCTCACCATTTGGACGGTGATTATTTTTGTACTTTCCCTCTCCTCTCTTATGGAAAGCACAGGGCAAGCAGAGCGCTTCATGGCGCCGCTGGCCTTAAAAATTGTTTCTCCGCGCATTCGAATGGTCTTTTTCCCCATGCTTATTGGCATGCTACCTATGCCCGGAGGGGCGGTATTTTCTGCGCCCATGATTAATGCAGTATCTAAAGAGCTGCCCATGCCGGAGCAGGGAAAATCCCTTATAAACTATTGGTTTCGTCATACGGTGGAAATGTCTTGGCCTTTGTATCCTGCCATGATTTTATCGGCAGGCCTTAGCGGCATCACCACGCCGGAGCTGGTTATGTGGACTTTCCCCATGTCCTTAGTCTTTTTTGGCTTAGGCTGGTTCTTTTTTGTGCGCCCCTACCCTGTACCGCCCATGCCCATGCCCGAAGGGGATACTAAAGATGCGTGGCGCAAAATCTGCTGGGAAGGTGCGCCGCTTATTATTGCCATTGGCGGTGCTTTGGTTTTAGAGGCTGTCATTGCCCTTACCTTACCACAAATCCCTCTGGATTACGGTGTCATCGTGGCTTTATTTTTGGCTGTGTCCTTTTGCCTGTATCAAAATAAAAAAGGCATTGGCACCTTTATTGGTACCGTCACCAAACCCAGCGTGCGCTCCATGATTTTTATGATTGGCGCCCTTGGGGTCTTTAAAAATGTCTTGGCAGAAGGCGGCGTGGTGCAGGAAATTGTTGGGCAAGATACTGGCCTTATAACCCTTTGGATTACGGTCACCTTGGTGACCATGGCTGTGGGCGCTTTGACAGGTATTTTAATTGCTGCCGCCGGAGCGGTCTTTCCGCTTATTATTGCCTTGGTGGAAACCTTGGGTTTGGGCTCGCCCATACCTTGGATTATGCTGGGGCTGACCTCCGGCCTTGCCGGCGCCATGATGAGCCCTTTGCATATTTGCTTTGTGCTTTCCTGCCAATACTTTGAAGTAAGTTTACCCAAATCCTTACGCAAAGTAATATTACCGGGGATTTTATACACGGCCGGCGGTGTGGCTTACTTCTTTATACTTTCAGCCATTATAAATTAATATGGCACTCTCTGCTGTGGGGGATTATATGGAGGCTTTGCTGGCCTCCCCCTTTGGCACGCAAGTGACGCATCACCGCGTTTTGCCTGCCAAGCAAGCTCATATGAGCGCCCCCCAGCGCCCCCTTTCACCGGCAGTGCATAAGCTTTTACAAACTCGCGGTGTGGAGAATTTATACAGCCATCAAGCCCATGCTGTGGATGTGGTGCGCTCCGGTCGCGCCGTGGTGGTGGCTACCCCCACGGCCAGTGGTAAAAGCCTTGTCTACACCTTGCCTGTACTGGAAAGCTTTTTGCAAGATCCGGAGGCACGCGCTTTATATATTTTCCCCTTAAAAGCTTTATCCCAAGATCAAAAAAATACCTTCGAAGCCTTCACTGCCCCTTGGGCTAAGGACGCTCGCCCCAGTATTGCCATTTATGATGGCGACACCTCAGCACATTTTAGACGCAAATTACGCCTATCCCCTCCGCAAGTACTTATCACCACGCCGGAAATGCTGCATCTTGGCATTGTGGCGCATCATGAAAAATGGAGCACTTTTTTTGCCGGCCTAACGCATATTGTAGTGGATGAAGCCCATACCTATCGCGGCGTGCTGGGGGCGCATATGGCACAACTTTTTCAGCGTGTGCAGCGCATTGCCGCCCGTTATGGCGCCAGACCCAATTTTATTTTGTGCACGGCCACTGTGGGCAATGGGCAAGAGCTTGCGCAAAATCTTTTAGGCCCTGCCCATAATCCTCTTCTTATTGACGAATCCGGCGCGCCTCAAGGGCAACGCCACTTTGCTTTTTTAAATCCTGAGCTAAGCCCCAGCAGCGCCGCCATTGGCCTTCTTAAATCTGCCCTGGCGCGTAATTTACGCACCATTGTGTATTGCCGCTCGCGCCGCATGACAGAGCTTTTAGCTCTCTGGGTCAGCCAATACGGACAACAGTGGGAAGGACAAATATCTGCCTACAGAGCCGGCTTTTTACCCGAAGAGCGCCGGCACATTGAAGAAAAAATGCACTCGGGAGAGCTTAAGGCCATCATCTCCACCTCAGCCTTGGAGCTGGGTATTGATATTGGTTCCCTTGATTTGTGTATCTTGGTGGGCTACCCGGGTACCATCATGTCTACCCTGCAAAGGGGCGGACGCGTGGGGCGCGCGCAGCAAGATTCCGCTGTGGTTTTGGTGGCCGGTGAAGATGCTCTCGATCAATATATTGTGCGCCATCCCGAAGATTTTTTTACCAGAGCGCCGGAAAAGGCCATCATCAATATTTATAATGCCACCATCTTGGAAAAGCATTTGTGCTGCGCGGCGGCAGAGTCCCCCTTACGTCCGCAAGATAAAGATACAGCATGGCTCAGCTCCCCTGCGGCGCAAAAGGCCTTAGCAAGCCTTTGTGCACAAGGGCAGCTTTTACAAAGCGCCGATGGTTCGGAATATTTATGTGCGCGCAAAAGACCGCAGCGTCATGTGGACTTACGCGGACAAGACGACATGGGCGGCAATTACACCATTGAAGATGCGCAAGGTAATTGCATTGGCACCGTGGATGCCATTCGCGCACTCAAAGAAAATCACCCCGGCGCTGTGTATCTGCATCGAGGCCAAAGTTATGAAATTGCCAGTCTTGACCAAAATACCAAGCGTATAGTGGCAAAGCCTGCCAAAAGAGCGTGGTTTACCAAAGTTCGTACGCAAAAACATACGGATATTTTAGAAATAAAAGAACATAAGCCCTTACATGCGCAAGGTAGCACCCATGTGGCTTATGGACGATTGCGCATTACAGAGCATATTACAGGCTATGAAAAGCGTTCGGTGAAGGGTAATAGATTGCTTTCCATCATTCCTCTTGATTTTGCGCCCCTTGTTTTTGAAACTATGGGGCTATGGATCACCATTCCCGACGCCATACGCCATCAATTAGAAGAGGAGTATATCCACTTTATAGGCGCCATTCACGCCTTGGAACATATGGGCATAGGCATGATGCCTCTACACGTCATGGCGGATCGTAACGATTTTGGCGGTATATCTACTCCGCTGCATGCAGAACTAGCCTTGCCAGCCATTTTTATTTATGATGCCCTCCCCGGAGGAGCCGGCCTTTGTGAAGAGGCCTATGCACAAGCCTTTGCCCTTTTTGAGCATTGTCATAAAGCCATGTCTTTATGTACCTGTGATGACGGTTGCCCTTCTTGTGTACACTCACCTAAATGCGGTTCTGGCAATAGACCTTTAAGCAAAATGGGCGCTTTACGCCTTTTGGAACTTATTATGAAAATGAAAATTGATGGCAATCAGCATGTTTTACCCTTAGATGCTTTACAAGAAAAGTTGCAAAGCCAGCAAAAAGCGTCTCAAAAAAATACCCAAGAAAATGCCCAAACAAAGACTTCATCTCGATACATGGTCCTAGACGTGGAAACGCGTCGCTCTGCCGCAGAAGTGGGCGGTTGGCACCAGGCGGCGCATATGGGGGTAAGTATTGCTGTGCTCTATGACAGCCTTGATGACAGTTATAACCACTACCAGCAAGACGAATTAGAAGATATGTTTGCACGCATGCAGCAAGCTGACCTTATCATAGGCTTTAATATTGCACGCTTTGACTATACGGTATTACAACCCTTTTGCGCTGCAACACTGAAAAATTTGCCTACCTTGGATTTATTGGAGAAAGTTAAAAGCACGCTTAATTATAGAGTGTCGCTGGATAATATTGCCACAGCCACGCTAGACGCACAAAAAAGCGCCGATGGATTGCAAGCCCTTGCCTGGTGGAAAGAAGGACGTTTAGATCTTATAGCTGAATATTGTCAGAAAGATGTGGAGATAACTAAGCTTGTCTATGAATACGGCTTAGAGCATGGGCATGTGCTTTTTACCAATAAAGCCAAACAAAAAGTGCGCTTGCCTGTGGACTTTACTTTATAAGCTTTGGAAAGATTGCCTAAAAAATTAATACCCTCAAGATCCCAGCATCTTGAGGGTATTGGTGCCATTTCTGGCTTTGGATGCTAGATGCCTTACCTCGGGGAGCAAGGCACCTAAACAGCCAAATATTGTTAGCCGCCGATAAGGTTCATAGCCATACGGGGCATGGAGTTTGCTTGACCAAGCATGGCCACAGCAGACTGAGTTAGAATTTGGTTACGCACAAAGTTGGTCATTTCCATGGATACGTCCACGTCGGAAATGCGAGACTCTGCAGCAGCCATATTCTCAGACTGTACGGTCAAGTTGTTCACAGTGGATTCTAAGCGGTTTTGCAAAGCACCAATGTGAGCACGGATCTTGTCCTTAGAAACAATAGCGTCCGTAATAGCTACAAGAGCAGCCTGAGCTTGCGACTGAGTAGACACAGTATGACCAGCGTTGGCTGTACTTTGCATACCAAGACCCAAAGCAGAAGCGGTGCTATCACCAATGCGAACATAGTAATAGTCTTCAGCAGAGTCGTTCATGGAACCAAAGTGAACCTTGAGCGAACCAGTAGACTTAAGGCCGGTACCGTCGTGGTCGCCAGAAAGCGAACCATCAAGTAACTTTACGCCGTTAAAGTCGGTGGCATTGGCAATACGTGTGATTTCAGAAGCAATTGCTTGGTATTCAGACTCAATCATCAAACGTTGAGTAGAGTCGTAAGTACCGGTGGCGGCTTGTTCGGCCAGTTCCTTCATACGAATGAGCTGAGCATCGATTTCAGCCAAAGCGCCGTCAGCTGTCTGCAATAAAGAGATAGCGTCGTTGGCGTTTCTTACACCTTGGTTCAATGCAGTAATATCAGCACGCATAAGCTCGCGAATGGCAAGACCGGCGGCATCATCGGCGGCGCCGTTGATACGCATACCGGAAGACAAGCGAGCAGTAGAAGTGCTTAAGTTTCCGTAGTGATTATTTAAGGTGTTAGCAGCATTAAGGGCCATTGCGTTGTGATTAATTGTAAGTCCCATAACATTCCTCCATGAATGTTTGACAGCCTGATGGAGCCTAGTGGCACGATTGCATCCGTGCAATCTTCCATCGACAGTGCTAAGCCTTGCGGCAGAGCTTTATTTAATTAAAACTAAAGTACATACTGTACATTGCCATTTAACGATGCAGGCTTTCTGGGGCGCCTGCCATGCGGCAATTTTTACCGCATATTATTATATGATAATACAAGCAAGATATGTACCAAGGGAACTTTTTGCCTAGTCAGTAAAACATCTGCAATTATAGTTAGTTATAGATTTTTTCTAGATTTTATCTAGACTTTTTCTAGTGTGAAATGCGCCAAAAAAAATGCCTCCAAGATCCCAGAATCTTGAAGACATTTTACTCCCTACCCTACAATGGGTGGGGAAAATGGCTCTTGGCCGCAAAGCCAAGAGCCACATACTATTTTCTATTAGCCGCCGATAAGGTTCATGGCCATACGGGGCATGGAGTTAGCTTGACCAAGCATGGCCACAGCAGACTGAGTCAGAATTTGATTACGCACAAAATTGGTCATTTCCATGGATACGTCCACGTCAGAAATGCGCGATTCTGCGGCAGCCATATTTTCAGACTGTACAGTCAAGTTGTTCACAGTGGCCTCTAAGCGGTTTTGCAAAGCACCTATGTGAGCGCGAATCTTGTCCTTAGAAACAATGGCGTCGTTAATGGCTACAAGAGCAGCCTGAGCTTGCGACTGAGTAGACACAGTAAAACCGGCATTTTCTGCACTTTGCATACCAACACCCAAGGCAGAAGCGGTACTATCACCAATGCGAACATAGTAATAGTCTTCAGCTGAGTCGTTCATGGAGCCAAAGTGTACCAACAGCGAACCGGTAGACTTAAGGCCGTCACCATTGTGGTCGCCGGAAAGGGAGCCATCAAGTAACTTTACGCCGTTAAAGTCGGTGGCATTGGCAATACGTGTGATTT
>CAYJAL010000019.1:0-23066 GCA_964367875.1 uncultured Desulfovibrionaceae bacterium
AAACGTTTCCCTTTCCCCTCCCCACAAAAACAAAAAAACAATATAAAAAACTAAAAAACTTCCTCAATGACTGCGCCGGCCAAAATGGCACCTTGCGTATCATATATGGCGGCAATTTGCCCCGGTGCTGTGGGACTTTGAGGGCTGGCAAAGTGGATATGCAGTTTGCCTTCTTTCATGTCTACCGTGGCAGGCACTTCTTGCTGGCGATAACGCACGCGAACTCGTACTTCTTGTGGCCAGAGTTCAGGCTGCACAAGAAAATTGGCCTGAGCGGTGATGCAGCCTTGCAGGGTGGCTTGTTCTTTATTGCCAAGGATAAGGGCATTGCGGGCGCTGTCTTTGGCGCAGACATAGAGCGGTTCTTTCCAGGCTACCCCTAGGCCGCGTCTTTGCCCTTCGGTATATTGCCATAGGCCAGCGTGCTCTCCGCCAAATTTCTTGGGTAAGAGGATTTCTTGTCCATCTTCTTTAATAAAAATTTTGCCGCCTTTGCCAAGTGTAATGTGATATTTAGGGCTGTGCTCTAGCAGGAATTCTCTATAGGCATCGGCAGGGATAAAGCAAATTTCTTGGCTTTCTTGCGCCACGGGTATGGCTATGCCTCGCTCTTGCAAAGAGCGTATATTGTCTGCTTTTTGGGTATGAGCAAGGGGGAAAAGCACCTTTGCAAAACGTTCACGCGGCACCAAGGATAGAAAATAACTTTGATCTTTGCGTATATCTTGCCCTTTAATGAGGGGGCTTTGCGTGGGGGCGGGCTTGGGGTGCAAGCCTGCATAATGACCAGTGGCAAAAAACTCTGCCCCTTCTTGCAAGGCGGCGTCCATGAGAAGGCCAAATTTTATTTGCTTATTGCACAGGGCACAAGGGTTTGGTGTGCGTCCCTTGGCATAGGCTTCAATAAAGGGGGCGATGACGCGCTGGCTAAAATCTTGGCGAAAATTTATGATGCGCAGAGGAATTTGTCGCTGTGCACAGAGCTTTTCCAAGGCTTCTATGGCCGAGGTATTGGTGTCTTTTTCCGCTAAAAAAAGACCGTGCAAAGCTATAACGTCATGCCCTTGCTCATGAAAGTGAACAAGGGCATATAAAGAGTCGGCGCCGCCACTGACGGCCACGGCTATACATGCCATATTAGCACACCGTTGAAAAAGTTTGTTTCAAAAAAAATTGATAATATGCCATTTTTATAATTTTCCTACAGGTTCTTCAAAAATGTAAGATGCGATAACTGCAAAGTATATTACATTTTTTCAAACATCTGCTCAAAACAAACTGTTCAAAAAGTAGTTGATACAAGGAAAACGCTGTTTTTTGCGGAAGGAGTGTATATAGACATACATGAATGGAGCAAAAAACAAGTTTGACGCAGTAGACACTACTTTTTCAACAGCTTGTTAAAGGATTTGGTTAAGGAATTGCTTAAGTCGCGGCGCCCGAGGGGATTCAAAAATCTGATCCGGCGTGCCCATTTCTACAATTTGCCCATGATCCATAAAGATGATGCGGTCGGCCACGGTACGGGCAAAGCCCATTTCGTGGGTAACACACACCATGGTCATGCCATCTTCGGCAAGGCCTACCATAACGTCCAGAACTTCCCCTACCATTTCGGGGTCAAGAGCCGAGGTGGGCTCGTCAAAAAGCATAATGCTGGGCTGCATGGCCAAGGCACGGGCTATGGCTACGCGTTGTTGTTGTCCGCCGGAAAGCAAGGCCGGATACACATTGGCTTTATCACTAATGCCCACGCGCTTAAGCAGCACAAGGGCTTGCTCTTCGGCATCGCTTTTGGGCACTTTTTTCAAAGTAATGGGCGCCATGGTGAGATTTTCCAGCACAGTTTTATGGGGAAACAAATTAAATTGCTGAAAGACCATGCCAAGATCTTGGCGAATGGCGTTGATATCGTGCTCCTCGCTGGTTACGTGGCGGCCATCCACCATGATGGTGCCTTGATCTACATCTTCAAGGCGGTTAATGGAGCGCAAAAGGGTAGACTTACCGGAACCAGAAGGCCCAATAATAACCACGCGTTCACCGCTTTTAATGTCTAAGCTTACATCTTGCAGTGCGGGGAATTCGCCAAAATATTTCCAAACATTGCGTATGCTAATGATGGGGGTACTATTTTCGTTTGTCATAATAATTCAACCTTCCTTCCATGATGCTTACGCATTTTGACAGAAGAAGTGTAATGATAAGGTAGATAAGTGCAATGACGGTATATGTTTCAAAGTACAAATAGGTTTTGGCGGCATAGGCGCGTCCACGCTGCATAAGGTCGGGCATGGCCATAACCGAAACCAGCGCCGTATCTTTAAGCATGGCAATACATTCATTACCTACAGGAGGTAAGATAGTGCGCCAAGCTTGGGGTAGAATAACGCGGAACATGGTTTGGAACTGGTTAAAACCAAGGGATCTGGCAGCTTCCATTTGCCCCTTGGGTATGGCCAAGATGCCGGCGCGGAAAACTTCACCCATATAGGCACCATAACAAAAGGAAATGGCAATAACGGCAGACATAAGACCGCTTACATTTAAGAATTTAGCTAAGGCAAAATAAATATAAAAAATTTGTACGAGGAGCGGAATGCCGCGAATGATTTCCACATAGGTGGACGCTAATAAGTTGATAAGACGATTTTGTGATATACGTCCAAGACCTGTGAGTAGCCCCATAGGGATGGCGCAAGCTATGGAAAGGGCTGTTACTTGAAAGGTAACAATAAGACCATCAGGTAAAAAAGAAATAATATTAATATAAGGATCTGGCCAAATCATACACAGGGAAATTAAGGTGGCAATGGCCCCTGTGAGCGCTATGGACCAGGCATTG
The DNA here is from genome assembly GCA_964367875.1 of uncultured Desulfovibrionaceae bacterium. GTDB lineage: Bacteria > Desulfobacterota > Desulfovibrionia > Desulfovibrionales > Desulfovibrionaceae > CAYJAD01. Next base: position 2,846 of record CAYJAL010000019.1, read on the forward strand.
ATAAGGCGCCATTCTTTGGGGTCAGGTATGGTAACGCCGTCACTGGTAAAAATCTTTAAGGTGCCGCGTTCTTCTTTGTCGGCTGGAGGGGTATTTTTCATGCTTCTCTCTGTAGTAAACCCTCCGCGGGCGAAATACCTGCGGAGGGTTCAGTAAGTAGGGAAAGGGAACTATTCAGCGCCCATCCATTTAATTTTCAATTGCTTTTCTACGCCCTTTTCTTTAACGCGCTTAATGCCTTCGTTGAGAATTTTCACTAAGTCTTCTTGACCTTTTTTCAAGGTAAAGCCGTAGTATTCTGCTTCAGGGGTTTCGTATACAACTTTGAATTTATTTTCAAAATCTTTGCGCTTGTTGGCAAAGTACTTGGATACAGGGCCGTCTGCCATGATGGCGTCGATGCGGCCATTGGCCATATCTTCAGCGGCAAGGCCAAGGTCGTCGTATTCACGAATGATGGCGCCTACGTTAGCTTTTTGGGTTACGAAAATACCGGTGGTGCCAATTTGTCCGCCCACTTTTTTACCCTTAAGATCTGCCATACCCTTGATGGTAGAATCTACAGGCACGATAAGAGCTTGGCGGATTTCGCAATAAGGATCGGTGAAGAGGAATTGCTTTTGGCGCTCGGGGGTAATGGTTACAGAAGAAGCTACGATGTCGTAGTTACCAGCTGCTACACCGGCAAAGATGCCGTCCCATGCTACGTTACGTACGTCAAAGTTTACGCCCATTTCTCTGCCAATGGCTTTGATATAGTCGGTGGAATAGCCGATAACTTGTTTTTGGTCATCCAAATATTCCATGGGAGGCCAAGTGCCGTCAGAAGCTACAGTGTAGGTTTTGTCTTTTGCCATGGCCACGCTGCTCATAAGGCCAAGAGCCAAGAGTGCAGTCATAAGAATACGAATCATAGTAATCCTTCCTTGTGATAAAATTATAACCTCGCCATTATGCAGGAGCGAGGGCTTTGTGTCAATACTTGGTCAAAATAGGCAGTGGTGACACTGTATTTTGAAAGAAAACGTATAAAAATAGCCAGAGCCTTCCTTACCAGGTAAAGAGTGCTGTCACAAAAACAGGCACAGCCATGGTAAGTACCATGCCGGAAAAGACGCCCATAATGGCGTATTGTTCGCCGGCATAGCGTGCGATAACAGGCATACAGGTGTCCATGGTGGTGGCGCCGCCAGAAGCCACAGGGGCAAGGCCGCCGGCATAGCGAACCATAATGGGGGCAAAGAGCAGGGTTAAAAGCTCTCGGCTTACATTGGCAATGAGCGCCACAGAGCCGAGCTCGGCATTGCCAAATTTCGCTATCATAACAGAAGAGAGGCTGTAATAGCCAAATCCTGCCCCCACTCCCATGACATCGCGCAGCGATAATCCATATTGTAAAGCCTCTAAGGCAAACCACGCCACCACGGCGCCAAGGGCTGTGCCGAGAACGGAGCCCACCGGTAAGAGAAGGATTTTAAAACCAAAGTTGCGGATGATAAGAAAGTTTCTTGTATCAAAGCCCATACACATGCCGGCCAGCACCAACATGGCGTACAGGGCATAGGTGAGCAGATTATCGCCCATTTCATCGGGGATAATTTCCAAGGTGCCCACAAAAATACCGCAGGCAAAGAAAAGTAAAATATACAGGCTTCCTTTCATTATACATCCTCAGCCTTGTTGCGGGGGGTGAGCCAGGAGCGAAACAAAAAGCATACGGTAAAAATGCTGCCAAGGGCAGCGAGCACCCCTATAACAATACCTTGCAGGCCCAGTTCTCCCATGCGAGAAAGCAAGTCTTCATCGCCACCAAGGTTTAAACCAATAAGAAAAAGTAAGGCATAAATAATAGCGGAAAGCGCATGATTTGTAAGCTTTACGGCAAAACTTTTTTTGTGTACGGCATAGCCTAGGGGCACACCTACTACTATAAGACCAATTTCAAGCAGCATTACCAATTCCTTTCATCATCTGTGTCTGAGCTGTGTAAATCATGGGGGATATCGCCTACATTTTTTTCTAGCAAGGCTTGATCCATGAACCAGTCTTCACGAATGCGCCATGAGGCCGCCGCGGTATAGGCCGGGGAAGAATAGCCCACAGAAAGCACTAAGGTGCGGCGGGCATGTTCTTGTAATCGTATAAGCAGGGGGGTGAAATCGGCATCGCCAGAGAGGATAATAAATTCTTCAAAACGGGTGGAGTGGGATAAATCATCCATGCAATCCATAACTAAGTGAATATCGGTGCTGGTTTTGCCTTGTTGTGTGAGGGGAGGGCAGTCAATAACGCGAAAGGCCGCGCGTATGAAATTGGTTCTAAAATCATGATAGCGCTGCGGGTTAATGTAGCATACGCGTTTTAGAATGCGTCTGCGTACGCCGTTACCATAGAGCATGCGCAAAGCGTGGGCTTCCAGCCATTTAATCCAACGATGAGGCATAGTGCCAAATGCTTTGGCAGCTTCGGGATCCATTTCTAAAAAACGAGTATAAATATTATCAAAATCAACATATAAAGCCGCAGTTACTTCATCAAAACCGGAAAGTCGTCCCATACCACATCCTTAAAAGCTAAAAGGTCAATATAACAAAAAAGTGAAATCTATCGAAAAGAATGTGGCTTGGCAAGTTTTACCTGTAAAAAACCTTAAAATAGGCATGAGGGATGTATTTTTCTACCAAAAAGTAGGCATTTAAAGCCTTTTATGCAACTTTTAGGGTAAGCGCTGACGAGATACTCATTGACATTGCGCCCTTGTTTTGGCTAAGAAAGGTAAGCGTTTATATATTGCGCATATAAATGGGGAGTGTATGTCCGAGTTTCATGATTACTGTATTCCAGCCTCAAAGGCTACCTCTCCTCGGGCAGAGCTCTGTCGTTTTTTGATGCGCTGTTTCTTTCTTTTATATCTGCTCACTTTTTCTTATTCTTCTTTCTTACGCGATTTTTTCCCCATTCTTTGCCTTCTTTGTCTTATACCCTATTATATTTTAGACTATAAAAATAGCACTCTCGCTGTCTTTGATGGCAAAAAATATTTTCTGGCTCTTTATGCCTTCCTTGTGCTGGGTATTGTCTTTTCTGGTGATGTGTGGGCTTCTTTTATTAAAGTATCCTTACACTCCTTTACTTCTTTGGCCTTACCCTTTGTGGCCATGGAAAGCATTCGCAGCACAAAGGATTTGCGCTGGGTGGCCTATACTTTAATCCTTACCCTTTGCATTCAAGGTTTTAATGGTATTTATCAATATATCTATGGTCATGATTTTATTCATGGTATAGCCATTAAGTCTGGTCGATTGACAGGCTCTTTCAGCGATTATCGTGTGGGCAATTATATTGCCCTAAGTCTCATTCCTGCTTTGTCTTTAGTATGGTTTTGGCGTCCGCGGTATGGAGCATGGGCAGTGCCCATGGCGCTTTTATGTGCGGCACCGGTGCTCTTCCTTATGTTTTATAGTTATACGCGCAATGCTTATATTACTCTTTTCGCGGCCTTTTTTTTCTGGATTGTGCTCGTGCGTGCTTTCCCGTGGAAGTTTTGTTTAACCCTTGTTTTGGGCGCGCTGGCTCTTTTGCCTTTTTTACAATCGCGCTTTAGTCTTGATGTGTTACGCCAAGATGGGCGCTGGGACTTATGGCATTTGGCTGTAGAAGTTTTTCAAGAATACCCCCTCTTGGGTGCAGGCATTGGGCAGTATAATGCAGCTTTTAGAGCTTTGGGCTTAAGCCCTACAAAAGATGCCATAAGTATTAGCCATCCGCATAATATTTATTTGCAATTTTTGTGTGAAAATGGCGTGGTGGGCTTTATACTGGTAATGGTATTTTTACTGGGCATTTTTTATTGGGGCTATAAAAAATTACGCTTTTTGGATGTGCATATGGCCAAGACAGAGGGGGCTGTCCTCTATACGCATTGGCGTGTCACGGCCATGTATTGGTGTGGCTGGGGGGCTTTTTTAGCCAGCGGCATTGTGGGGCATAATTTCTTCCAGCGCTGGTGGCTGGCCTTGGTTATGTCGTATTTGGGTATTTTGATTGGCGCTTTAGTGCATGCTTTGCGTGCTGTGCATACGAAGCCAGAAATATTGCCCGGAAGTATTGCTCAGAAATAATGTTCAGAAGTGCTGGGGGCAGGCTAAAGAATAGCGCTAAAGGCTTTTATTCTTATGATGCCAGTGCATTTTTTTTTCTGCCAAGGCAAAACAGCGTGTGCACAGTAGGGAAATACCTAAATAGAGCACAAGGATAAGTGTCCATGCCTCAAAGGGAAGGCGTGTAATGGCCACAATTTCCATACCTTGAAAGGTTAATTCCGGCACAGAAATAAGCGCGGCCAAAGCAGAATCCTTAAAGGTAGAAATGGCTTGCCCTGCTAAAGGGGGCAGCATAAGGGGCAAAGCTTGGGGCAAGAGTACATGAAAAAATTGTTGCCTGCGTGAAAAGCCCAATGCCGCTGCGCCATCCCATTGCCCTTGGGGGAGGCTTTGCAAACCGGCACGAACAATTTCAGCCACATAGGCTCCTTGGTAACAGCCAAGGGTAAGTACAGCGGCCAGCATTCTGTCCATGTATTCCGGTGTGGCAAAAAGAAAAGCTATGATGTCTTGCAGAGGCTGTGGTGCTAAACGTACCATATGGCTTATAAAACCTAGCGTTTGCTCGCTGGTGAGAAAATACAGCAAAAAGAGCAGCACTAAGGGTGGTGTATTACGTAAAAAGATAATAATGCCGCTGAGCAGGTTATGTAGAAGCCCTGTGGTGTGGGTAGCAAGATAAATGCCTAGCGCAAGGCCCACCATAAGCGCCAAAAGACAAGCCCAAAGGCCTAAGCGCAAGGTGGAAAGAAGCCCTTTTATAAGCAAGCCCATGTGCCAGCCTTCGGCATCATGCCAGGCTATATAGGGGCTTAGCTTATCCCAATGCCAATGGCTTGGTAAGGCATTGGCATTGGGATCTGTGGCATAGTTCCAAAAGGTTAAGGCTATGAAGCCAAGACAGAGGAGCAAGGCCATGTCTAACCAAAGCCAAGAGGGTTTAGGGGAAATTTTTTTGCGCATGATGTATAGTGCCAAAGTGTGTGCATAAGGGCAAGCCCTAAGAAATGCCTCGGGTGCAGCTTTGGATAAAGCTTTGAGTGTAGAAACGAATGATTGTGGCAAAACATAGTGAAGTAATGGGTATTGCCTAAAAGTCATTTTATGGCTATATAGTGGCTGTACGAAAACACTTTTTCAAAGTATTTGGAATGTGTTTTTCTTGTAAGCCTCTTGATTGATAATGTTTTATATAGATTGTGAGCCCTGTTGTGCATCACGTCTCGGGATAGTGAATTTTTTATGAATGCACGTATTTTTTTTAAAAAACTGTTCCTAAGCTTTTTAGTGCTTGTATGTCTTGGCGGTATTGTCGGTGTAGCCGGCGTAGTGGGGCTTTTTTATTGGGCTGCGCGTGATTTGCCGGCCATGGATCGCATAGCAGATTTTCGTCCCCCTCAGGCCACCGTGGTTTTAGCCAGAGATGGTTCGCCGCTGGGAAGTCTTTTTCATGAAAAGCGTTTTATGGTGCCGCTGGAGCAAATGTCTCCGTATATTACCAAGGCTTTTTTAGCCGCAGAAGATGATAGCTTTTATCAGCATGCGGGGGTAGACCCTGTGGCCATTATGCGTGCGGCTTTGGTGAACTTTCAAACGGGGCGTAATAAGCAAGGGGGCAGCACCATAACGCAGCAAGTTATTAAACAGCTGCTCTTAACGCCGGAAAAAAGCTATAAGCGTAAAATTAAAGAAGCTATCTTAGCCTATAGATTAGAAAAAGAATTAACCAAGGATGAGATTTTAAGTATTTATTTAAATCAAATCTTTTTGGGGCAAAAGGCCTATGGTGTAGAAGCGGCGGCGCGTACCTATTTTGGTAAGCATGCCACGGATATAACCTTGGCAGAAAGTGCCGTTTTGGCCGGTATGCCTCAAGCACCCAGCCGTTACAATCCTTTTCGCCATCCAGAGTCGGCCAAAGCCAGACAAATGTATGTGCTGGGTCGATTGCGTGAGCTGAAATGGATTACGGAAGAAGAATATACCCAAGCTGTTAATGAGCCTTTAGTCTATTGGACCATGCCCGAAACGCAAATGGGCGCTGCCGGCTGGTATATGGAAGAAGTGCGCCGCTTGCTCATTGAATTTTTTAGCAAAGAAAATATGGCCATTTTGGGCATAGAAAGCGATACGTACGGCGCTGACTATGTGTATGAATCCGGCCTTACAGTGACTACGGCCATGGATCCTACCCATCAAAAGGCAGCGGAGCTTGGCTTACGCAAGGCGCTGGAAGAATTGGCACGCCGTCAAGGGTGGCGAGGGCCCTTACAAAAGCTTTTACCGGAACAGCATAAAGCTTTTACGGATAAAACCAATTTTAGCCCCTATGACCTTATTGGCGGCACTTGGGTGCGCGGCCTTGTAACGGCGGTAAAAAAAGAAGGCGCCGAGGTGGCTTTGGGGCAGGGCTATGTGGGGCATGTGTCTGTGCAGACCATGTCTTGGGCGCGTCCTGTAAATCCTAAATATATGAATGGATTTAATATTAAGGATGCCCAAAAAGTTTTGCAGGTGGGGGATGTTATTTGGTTAAACCAACCGCAAAGCTATGCTAAAGAAGTGAAAGAAAAGGGTAAAGTTGTGCTGCAAGAAGCCAGCTATGATCCTAGTATAGTGAAGAAAAATGAGGCCATAGAGCTTGCCTTGCAACAAATGCCTGTGGCGCAAGGGGCTATTACCTCCATAGAGCCCGGCACCGGCGATGTGGTGGCCTTGGTGGGCGGTTATGAATTTGGCAGCAGCCATTTTAACCGCGCCATACAAAGTATGCGTCAGCCCGGCTCAAGCTTTAAGCCCATTGTGTATTCAGCGGCCATAGATAGCGGCTTTACGGCCTCTACTATTTTACCCGATGAACCCTTCACCTATGTGGATCCTGTTACAGGGCAGGCCTGGACGCCTTCTAACTATGACCATGAATTTAAAGGTCCCATACCTTTATCACAGGCTTTAGCGCAATCGCGCAATATTCCTATGATTCGCGTTACAGAATATATGGGCGTGGATAGGGTGATTCAAAGGGCGCAGGCGCTGGGTTTAACGCCGGCATTTCCGCGCTATTTAACCGTAAGTCTTGGCGTTGTGGAAGTGTCTCCACTGAATTTAACCCAGGCCTTTACGGCTTTTGCCAATCAAGGCTGGGCATGCCGTCCACGTATTATCACTTCCATTAAAGATGTGAATGGCAAAGAAATTTATACGCAGCAACCCGAGCATTGGCAGGCCATTAGTCCGGAAAATGCTTTTATTATGGCATCCATGCTGAAAAAAGTGGTGAGCGGTGGTACCGCCACCAGAGCACGTGTGCTCAATAAGCCCATGGCTGGGAAAACAGGTACCACCAATAATGAACATGATGCGTGGTTTATTGGTTTTACGCCGCATTTGGTCACAGGTGTTTATGTTGGCTATGACCAATTACAGCCCCTTGGGCGTAAGGAAACGGGAGGCAAAACGGCCTTGCCGGCTTTTGTTGACTATCGCAAGCGGGTGGAATATATGTACCCTCCCGATGACTTTGTGGTACCTGCCGGAGTGTCTGTTATAGATGGTATTGGCTATAAAGATAGCGAACCCTATGAAGGCACGGCGTACCTGCCCTTGGCGGAAGAAAGTGTGGAAACTGCAGAAAGCTTTGAGCCTGAAAGCGGGCTTATACCCGAAGGTACGGCAGGGGATTTTACCCCCGGTACGTCAGCAGAAGATATTTTAAAACAATTATATTAAGGATAGTTATGCCAGCATATGGATCATTGGTTATCTTTGTAACCCCTAGGGGTAAAAGATACCTTAAACGTGTGGAAGAAGGCCAAGATTGGCACAGTAATGACGGAATTTTATCTATGGAAGAAGTGTCCAAGGCTCCCTTTGGCGCCCATTTGTACACCTCCATAGGTACGCCCATACGCTTGCAAGAACCCCATTTGCACGATTTACTTAAAGGCGTAAAAAGGCAAACTCAAATTATTTATCCCAAGGATATTGCGTATATTTGCATGCGTCTTGGGGTGGGTGAAGGGCGCACCATCATTGAGGCCGGTTCCGGCTCCGGAGCCCTTACTGTGGGCATGTCGTGGTTTTCTGGCAAAACAGGCCATGTACATACCCATGAAGCTCGCGAAGAGTTTCATAAATTAGTACGCCGCAATTTAGAATGGGCTGGGGTAGGGCACAATGTTACCCAGCACCATCGTGATATTGCCGAAGGCTTTGCCGTGGATAATGCCGATGCGCTCTTTTTAGATGTGCGCACCCCTTGGGATTATTTAGACCATGTGGTGAAGGCAGTGCGCCCCGGCGCTTCCTTGGCTTTTTTATTGCCAACGGTGGATCAAGTAAGCAAGCTCTTACTTGGTTTAGAAAGAGGACCTTTTTCTGATGTGGAAGTGAGCGAAATATTTATCCGTAATTGGAAGCCCATTGCCGATAGATTGCGCCCCAACGATCGCATGATTGCGCACACAGGATTTTTGGTTTTCTGTCGTCAGCAAGAGCGTCATGAGGATTTTGAGTCCAGAAAACCTTTGGGCACAAGAGAACGTAAACAAGAAGCGGCGCGTCTTGCCCGCTTAGAATCTGATACCAGAATCGACGATGATAGGGAGTTCGAAGACTAAGACATGAAAAAAGACATTATTTTAGAAGCAGCTGCACGCCTTTTTGCTCAAAATGGCTATGCACGCACCTCCACTGTGGCTCTTGCTCAAGAAGCAGGTGTTGCTGAAGGCACCATTTTTCGTCACTTTAAAAGTAAGGAAGATCTTTTTATAGCTCTTATCTTACGCCTTAAAGAAAAGCTCTTACAAGATGTGTATCAATACATTGATATGCAAGAGCATGAAAATGGTATAGACCTTATCAATTCCACTGTGAAGGCTGTGTACTTGTTTATGCGTAAAAATAATGCTGACTTTGCTTTGCTTCTTCGTGATGCTCCCGGGTGTTATGGAGAATCTGACAGTAAAGCTTTTGAAAGCGTTCATGGTTTGTTTGTTCTTTTGCATGATCAATTTCTTAATGCCATTTTGCGCGGCCAAGAAGAAGGCTGTATTCGCAAAGACTTGCATCCGGGCGACACAGCTTGCTTGTTGTCTTCTTCCCTTGTGGGTCTTATGCGTTCAGTGCATTTGGGCTTTTTGAACCCCTCAGAACATATGCTGAAAAATTATCTTTTAAGCAATCGCGCCATGCTTGAAGCGAAATAGTATATATAATTAGTTATGAAAAATGGAGCAAAGGGATAGTATCCTTTTGCTCCATTTTTTTGCAATCATGAGGGAATATAAATTTAATTTAAATTCTTGCCCACAAACTGTATAAGACGCACCAATTGGTTGGTAAATCCGGCTTCGTTATCGTACCAAACAATGGCTTTTACCAAATGTTTTTCGCTTACCATGGTGCACATGGAATCCACAACACCGCCATAGGTGCTGCCGGTATAATCCACCGAAACCAGCGGTTCATCGCTGTAGCCAAGGTGATTTTTAAGATTTGTTTCGGAAGCCTTTTTAAAGGCAGCATTGACTTCTTCCACAGTACAGGCTTTTTCCACTTCGCAGGTAACGTCCACCATGGAAACATTGGGCGTGGGCACGCGTACGGCCATACCGTCCAGCTTTCCGGTAAGCTCTGGCAACACTAAGGATAAAGCCTTAGCAGCGCCTGTGGAAGTGGGCAGCATGGATACGGCGGCGGCGCGGCCACGACGCATATCTTTATGCGTACCGTCCACAATACGTTGGCTCATGGTGTAGGAGTGAATGGTGTTCACAAGGCCATGGATAATGCCAAAATTTTCATGTAATACCTTGGTGGCAGGGGCCAAGCAGTTGGTGGTACATGACGCGGCAGAAATAACATCATGCGCGGCGGGATCATACATATGCTCATTAACACCCATGACAAGGGTTACGTCTGCATCTTTTGATGGAGCAGAAATAATGGCTTTTTTGGCGCCGCAGGCTATGTGCTCAGCAAGGCCGGCACGCAATTTCACAGCACCGGAAGTTTCTACAGCAATATCTACACCGTATTTTTCCCACTCCCATGCGCCTAAAGGACATCGCGTTACAGGAATATGCACACCGTTGATGATAAGGCCGTCATCATCGTGATCTACGGTGCCCTGAAAGCGACCTTGGGTGGAATCGTACTTGAATAAATATGCCAAAGAGGCATTGGTGGCGCGGGCATTGATGGCCCCAATTTTGATATCTTTATTGTCGGCCAATAAGCGAACTAAATAACGACCAATGCGCCCGAAGCCATTGATGCCTATGGTAATGGACATGTCTTCCTCTCGATAAAACTGAATAAAAGGTTAAAAGGGCTTTATAATCAAAATGAGGGTCTTGTAAAAACAACACCCTCAAAATACTGGTAAACTTTTAGATTTTTCCGGCTGATCCCATAACATTACGTATCTTATGGGCAACCATATCCTTTACGGCTACACGAGCAGGGCTTAAGTATCCGCGGGGGTCAAATTGCTCTGGGCTTTCAGTAAAGAATTTACGAATAGTAGCCGTCATAGCAAGGCGAATGTCTGTATCCACATTGATTTTGCACACGCCGGAAGCAGCAGCTTTACGCAACATATCTTCGGGAACGCCCTTAGCGTCGCCCACATTACCACCATAAGAGTTACACATGGCAGTGAATTCTGCCGGCACAGAAGATGCGCCGTGCAATACTAAGGGGTAATTAGGTAATAGCTCAGAAATTTTGTCTAAACGGGGGAAGTCTAATTGCGCTTCACCTTTAAATTTATAGGCGCCGTGGCTTGTGCCAATGGCAATGGCTAAGGAGTCGCAGCCGGTGCGCTGTACAAATTCCACAGCTTCGTCAGGATCGGTATACACATGCTCATCAGATTGCACATGCTCTTCAATACCGGCCAATTTACCAAGCTCTGCTTCTACCCATACGCCCTTATCATGTGCATATTCCACCACTTGTTTGGTAAGGGCAATGTTTTCTTCAAAAGAAAGATGAGAGCCGTCAATCATAACAGAAGTAAAACCGCCATCGATGCAATCTTTGCACATTTCAAAGCTGGAACCATGGTCTAAGTGAATAACCACGGGTACATCTTCCTCTAAAAGGGCCGCTTCTACCAATTTCATAATGTAAATTTGTCCGGCATATTTACGTGCACCAGCGGATACTTGTAAAATTACAGGAGATTTTTCTTGGGCTGCAGCTTGCATAATCCCTTGAATAATTTCCATATTATTTACATTAAAACCGCCAATGGCAAAGCCTTCGGCGTAGGCACGTTTGAACATGTCATGGGGTCCGATAAGAGGCATACATAACTCCTTTCTTTACGTTGCATACGGATAAAACCTAAAAATCGTCTCACTCTAACGCAAAAAAAAATAAATAGGAAGTGGAAAATGCCAAATGGAATTTCTCCATAAGAGCATTTTTTTATTAAATTCTTACTGATATATACTTTTTACAGGTCAATATGTTATTTTTCTTGAAAAACCTTTTCCATCTCACTCAGGCACGCTTCATGGGTATAGGTAAAGCGTAAAGGCGTTACCGTCACATAGCCTTTACTCAAAAGATCGCGGTCAGAGTTTTCTTCCACATCTTCGGTGCGTAATTGTCCGTGCAGCCACCAATATTTATTGCCGCGTGGGTCTAGGCGTTCGTCATAGGCGTCGTCCCATAAAGCCGTGGTTTGAGGGCAGGCGCGTACGCCAAGTATGGTGCTTACAGCTCGGTCGGGGTAATTAACATTCACCACGCAGCGCTGTGGAATATGATCCCAAGGCAGGCTCATGGCAAGGCCTTCTGCATGTCTGGCTTGAGCGAGTAAATCCACAGGGCGATAATTATCAAAGGAAAAGGCCATGGCTTTAAGTCCTGCATGGGCAGCTTCACAAGCGGCGGCTATGGTGCCGGAGTAGCGTATGTCAGGGCCCACATTAGGACCGGAATTGATGCCGGAAATGACAAGGTCGGGTTTTTGTGGCAATAAAGCCCCCAAGGCCAGCTTCACGCAATCGGCAGGGGTGCCATGTACGCCAAGGCCGGTAAATTCTGCGTCCACAATTTCCTTGGTACGCAGGGCATTGAACACCGTTAAGGCATTGGATACGGCAGATTGCTCGGTGAGCGGCGCCACAGCATACACCGTGTGGCCGGCTTCCACAAAGGCCGAATAAAGGGCGCGTAAACCCACTGCATAAATGCCGTCATCGTTGGTAAGTAAAATGTTCAATTGACAAGTCCTCCAAAAAAAGGAAATCTCTTGGATTGAGAAAAAGAGTAAGGTACCTTAATACCCCAAAGCCAAAAAGGGGCATGGCCTTTCAACACATGGAATACAGCTAGCACACTTTCCTTTTTTTAGCAAAAGACGCAAGCTGTGTGTTTAGAGAGAAATATATGCAAGAACAAGTGTTTATAAAAGATATACTGCCTGATGTAAAAATAGAGGGTATTTTTTTGGTGGCGGCAGCTTCTCAATTGCAAGCACGCAATGGCCCCTTTTGGAAAGTGGAATTGCGCGATGCCAGCGGCTGCCTGGAAGCCAAGATTTGGAGCCCCTTAAGCCAAGAATTTAGCGAAATCCCTGCGGGCTCCTTTGTGCGATTGCAAGGGCGTACGTCTCTTTTTCGTGAGCAATTGCAATTAACCATTGATGGCCTTGAAATATTGCAAGAAGAAGCCTTGGCAGATGTGGATATGTCTTTATATGTGGCTACCAGTCCCTATGATGTTGAAAGCATGTGGGAAGAGCTGGAAAGCCTGTGTAAAAAAGAGCTGAGCCATAAGCCGTGGCGTAAATTTGTATTTTCTGTTTTTAAGGATGAAAATCTCTGTAAGGCGTGGAAGGAATGCCCCGCGGCCAAAAGCGTACACCATGCCTATAGGGGGGGCTTATTGGAGCATAGCCTTGGTGTGGCAAAGCTTGCCATGAACACGGCAAATCAGTATAGTGAAATTGATAGGCAAGTTTTATTGGTGGGCGCTGTTTTTCATGACCTTGGGAAAATATGGGAATTTACCTACGGTTTAGTGACAGATTATTCCGATGAAGGACGCCTTTTGGGGCATATGCAGCTGGCGCTGGACTATTTACAGCCCTATTTGCAAAAGTCAGGACTAGAAGCGGAGCTGGTTTTGCACTTTAAACATTTAGTGCTCAGCCATCATGGTACCTATGAATTTGGCTCGGCGCGCTTACCCCAAACGGCAGAGGCCATGCTTTTGCATTATATGGATAATATAGATGCCAAGATGGCGCAATGTCGTGAGCTTTTCGCCCCCATGCAGGATGAAGAAAGCGGCTGGACACCGTATCAGCGAACCCTTGAAAGGCAAATGTTTAAGGCTATGCCCACACCACAAAAAATAGCACCGGCTGCTAAAGCCCCGGCGGAGGCGCAATGTTTATCACTCTTGAAGGCATAGAAGGTTCCGGTAAGTCCACAGTGCAAAAGGGCTTGGCGGCGCATTTTGAAAGCCTTGGGCGTAAGGTGGTATGTACTCGTGAGCCCGGCGGTTCTGCTTTGGGTAAACATTTACGCGCCTTATTGCTGGATACGCGCTCGCATATTTGTTCGCGGGCAGAGCTTTTTCTTTTTCTTGCCGATAGGGCGCAGCATGTGGCAGAAGTGATTCGCCCAGCCCTAGAGCGCGGCGAGATTGTTTTATGCGATCGCTTTGTGCATTCCACCTATGCTTATCAAGGTGGTGGGCGTGGTCTTGATGTGGCAGAATTGCAAAGCCTTAATGCCAAAGCCATTGATGGCCTTATGCCGCAAGTGGTGCTTTTACTGGATGTAGAAGTGGAGCAAGGCTTACAAAGAGCGCGCGCACGCAATGCCGCCCAGCATATCAGTGAAAGTGAAGGGCGTTTTGATGCGGAAAGCGTGGCCTTTCATACACGCATACGCCAAAGCTATTTGCAACAAGCTCAAGAAGAGACTCTACGTTTTAGGCGCATTGATGCCGGAAAAAGCCCTGAACAGGTGCTGGCACAATGTATTTCTCATCTAGCCTTGTAATTATGTTTGGAGGAAAAAATATGCCTTATGAATGCTATACCCTAGAATGGACAGGCAAACGCTTAGAGCAAATGCCCACAGAAAAAGTGTGCCAATATTGTGATGCCAGCGGCAAGCCCACGGCTCCATGGCAAGTGCATTCTTGCCTTGGCGATGATAGCAAGGTGTGGTGCGAAGTGTACCGTGACCCTAAGCAAAAGGGCGGTATCTTTGTTATGCGCGATTTTGACGACGTGCTTTTTGTGGCCTATGCCAATACTAATATGGCCTTTGTGCAAGCTTTAAGCGCTTATGCCGAAATGGTAAGTCATGCGCGTTATGCCGCGGATATTTTTGAAGCCAGCGATGATGAAATCTTTGAAGATTAAAAGCTTTGAGCAGAGCATGGCATGCCATGGACTGTGATTTTTTTGCTCCTCAAGGCTTATGTCTTGGGGAGTTTTTTTAACTTGTGAGGGAGTGATATGGCACAAAGTAAACAAGCGGCAGATTCGCACGACTTAGGCATTGTTTTTTTTCCTGCCTTTGATTTTGCCATTTCCCCCACACATCCTGAAAGGGAAGAAAGGCTACTCTACACCCAAGATCAATTACGCGAAGAAGGGCTTTTTGATATGCCTGGCCTGGTGGAATATAAGCCGCAATTGGCCACCTATGCCGATATAGAGCGTACGCATTTTTGTTTTCCTTCAGCTCAAGCAGTGGCTAGCTCTTCGCATTTGGCTTCTGCCGGAGGCGCCATAAGGGCGGCAAGATTGGTCATGGAACAGCAGTGCAAGCGAGCCTTTGCCTTGGTGCGTCCTCCGGGGCATCATGCCATGCGTATCACTCATGGCAATCGCGGCTTTTGCAATGTGAATATAGAAGCCATCATGCTGGATTTTATCCGCCATACCTACCCTCTGCCTTCGGGGGAGGATATGCGCATAGCTGTGGTGGATACCGATTGTCATCATGGGGATGGCAGCCAAGATATTTTTTGGAATGACCCGAATACCTTATTTATATCCTTACATCAGGATGGGCGCACGCTGTATCCCGGTTCCGGCTTTGTGCCAGAATGTGGCGGCCCTGGAGCTTTGGGCAAAACCGTGAATATTCCCTTACCGCCGCAAACGGGGGATGCAGGGTATTTATATGCCATGCAGCATGCTGTATTGCCCATTTTGGCGGAATTTAAGCCGCATCTTATTATCAATTCTGCAGGGCAGGATAATCATTTTACCGACCCTCTTGCCAATATGCGACTTACGGCGCAAGGCTATGCAAGTTTAACCCAGCTTTTACAGCCACATATTGCGGTGCTGGAAGGGGGATATGCCATACGTGAGGCTTTGCCCTATGTGAATTTGGCCATTTGTTTGGCCTTGGCGGAAAAAGATTTCAGCGATATTTATGAACCGCAATGGTCGCAGGATTTATTGCGTCAAGATACCAAGATTACAGAGTATATAAAAGCTTTGTGTGGCGAAGTTGTAGTGCAGTACCGTAGGCCGCCCAGCACCTCACACGAAGGGCATAAGGTGAGCTATAGGCAAGGGGCATGGTGGCAAAGGGAACGCGATATTTATTATGATACCGATAGGGTATGTGATGAGCAAGTGGAAATGACGCGCCTTTGTGAGCACTGCCCTGGGGTTGTGGTAACGCATACTACTTCGAGTAGGGTGCAGCAGGGGCTTTGTGTGCATGTGCCACGTAGGGCTTGTGAGGCTTGCCGCCGTGAAGCAGAGGAGATTGTGCAGGGGGCTGGTAGTGGAGATGTGAGATTTTTGGGGATGGTTTAACTTAGAGTTTATATCTGCGTGAGTAGATGTTTTTTTCTTTTAAATTTGTTTGCGCTCCCGCGAGGGGCTAAAGTTTTTTGTGGGGGCTTCAATGGGTGGCTTCGCCCCCCCTCGCCAAGCCCCCACACCCCCGGCTTCCCCCCGGCTTTGGCAGTCTGGCAGTGGCCAATCCCTACGTATCTCTTTTTCGTATGCACTCAAAAGGATATACTTCGGGGCAGGGCAAGCCAAGGTCTTGCCCTGCGGCACCGCCTAGACTTGCTAGCTCCACACATAGCTTCATTCAACGTGAAAAAATAACAATATTTATAGCTAAGAAGGCGTCATTCAGCGTAGGTGCTTGACCGCAGCTGTGCCGCGTAGGCCTACCATGTAGGCCGAAGCCCTGAAGGGAATCACCTGAGAGCGAAGCGAACAGGAAGTCCCGAAAGGACAGGCCACAGCAAGGTGACAAGCGGGGGAGCGGATTCTAAAGGCCGGCGGGGCGGCAAGCCCCAAGAGGCCTTAAGCCCCGCGCGGGAGCGCAAATAGATTTATATAAAATTCGTATTAATTTCCGGAGACGAGAGCTCAATGTATAAAAATACCTAAAAAAACGTGGAGCGTTAATAAAGCCACTTTCTATGTTGAGCCATGTGCACTTAAAAAGTATCCCCACAAGAAATTTCCTCCTTGCAAATCTTCTTGGCAAAGCAAGGCTAAGCGTGTATTGTGCCATTTTAAACTAGGGGAGCACCGTATGGAACGATTGCCATGGCCAGAATATTTTATGCGTATAGCCTTTATGGTGGCAGAGCGTAGCACCTGTCTTCGTCGTAAGGTGGGCGCCATAGCCGTGAAAAATAATCATATTCTTGCCACTGGGTATAATGGTGCTCCGGCCGGTTTGGAGCATTGTCTTGATATTGGTTGTTTGCGTCAGCAAATGAATATTCCCTCGGGAGAACGCCACGAAATGTGCCGCGCCATCCATGCGGAACAAAATATTATTGTACAGGCGGCCATACATGGCATACAGTTGGCCGGTGCTGATTTATACTGTACTACTTTTCCTTGTGGCATTTGTACAAAATTGCTCATAAATTGTGGTATAAAAAGTATTTCTTATGTGGATTATTATCCAGACGAATTGGCCTTACAAATGCTTAATGAAGCGGGCGTTACCTATACTCAGGTAAAACATCCGCAGGAGTAATTTATGGATTCATCTGCCTTTGCCCCGCATATGCGCCATGCTGCCACTTTGGCTTTGCAAGGTCGCGCCTATGTATACCCTAACCCCACCGTTGGGGCTGTGTTGGTGCGCGATAATGTTATTGTAGCTGAAGGCTGGCATAAAGAATATGGCGGCCCCCATGCAGAGGTGGAGTGCTTAAATGATGCCAAGGCCAAAAATATAGATCCCAGCACTTGCACCCTTGTGGTGACCTTAGAGCCTTGCCATCATCATGGCAAAACCCCTCCTTGTACCCAGGCCATTTTGGAAGCTGGCATTAAGCATGTGGTTTTTGGTCTGCGCGACCCCAATGAAATTGCCAGCGGCGGCGCTGCGTACTTAGCTTCCCAAGGGGTGAAGGTGGAAGAAGGGGTGGAAGCCCTGTTATGCCGCGATATTTTAGCAGATTTTTTATGCTGGCGTGAGAAAAAACGCCCCTATGTGCTTTTAAAGCTTGCCTCCACTTTAGACGGACGCATTGCCACCAGAACTGGTCAATCGCAATGGGTGAGCGGAGAAGATTCTCGCCATAGGGTGCAGATTATGCGCAAGAAAATTGCTCGCGTGGGCGGCGCCATTATGATTGGTGGCGGTACTTTTCGCGAGGATAATCCGCGCCTTACGGTGCGTTACCCTGAAGGGGAAGAAGGCCCGCAACCACTGGCTTGTATTGTTACTTCGCGCTTACCTGTGGTGAGTTTGGATAATACCATTTTGCAAACGCGCCCCAAGGATGCCATTTTCTTTTCTACTCCTGCAGGAGCAGCCTCTCCCACAGCCAAAGCCCTTATAGATATGGGCGCCAGAGTGTGGTCGCAAGCACCGCAAAGCGGAGCCATACGCCTGCCACAATTAGATATTTTATTGGGACGCTTATTTTCTGAATTACAATGCCCTTACGTGCTGTGCGAAGGCGGCGGCAAATTGGCATTGAGCTTGCTTGAGCTTGGCCTTGTGGATGAATTTCATTTGCATTTGGCTCCTTGCATCTTGGGTGATAATGAAGCCAGACCTCTTTTTGACGGCAAAAGCCCCACCAATATGTCCGAAGCCTTGTCCATGCGCATTAGCGATTATGAAATGCACGGCGAAGACATTCATTTAGTATTGAGACCCAAATAATGTTTACAGGACTTATTCAAGGACAAGGCACAGTGACTGCTGTGCAGGCACAAGGGGCGGATACGCGCCTTGTGTTGCGTACGCATTTTGCCTTAGAGCATTTAGAGATTGGCGAATCCATAGCTGTGAATGGGGTGTGTCTTACGGTGGAAAGCGGTGATACATATTCTTTTTCTGCTTTTGTATCGGCTGAGTCTTTACAACATACCAATATAGGCTTATTGCGGCAGGGCGCTTTGGTGAATTTAGAGCGAGCCCTTGCTGTGGGGCAGCGCTTTGGCGGGCATATGGTCAGCGGCCATGTGGATTGTGTGGCCACCGTGGTCAGCATCACCCCAGTGGGGCAGTCGCGATGTATTCGTTTGCAATTTCCACCCAAATATAGTCCGGAAATTATTTCTAAAGGTTCTGTGACCTTAGACGGCATTAGCTTAACGGTAAATGCTTGCGGCGTGGATTTTTTAGAGGTGAATGTTATACCCGAAACGTGGTCGGTGACCACGGTGGGTTCATGGCAGGCAGGCTCTAAGGTGAACTTAGAAACGGATATTATTGGAAAATATGTGCGCCATATGCTGCAACCTTTTCAGCAGTCAGCAAGCAGCCCTGCCGAAAGCGCCGTCACAGAAAATTTACTTAAGCAACATGGATTTTTATAAACCGCTACCATTGTAAGGAAATATACTATGCCACTGTGCACCATTGAAGAAGCCATTGAAGAAATTCGCCAAGGCAAGATGATTATTTTGGTGGATGATGAAGACCGTGAAAATGAAGGGGATTTAACCATTGCCGCTGAGCATGTAACCCCAGAAGTGATTAATTTTATGGCAAAATACGGCCGCGGCCTTATTTGCTTACCCTTAAGTGCCGAGCGTTGCGATTATATGCAATTAGGTCTTATGACCCAGCGCAATGGCTCGCAATTTGGTACCAATTTTACCGTATCCATTGAAGCGCGTACCGGTGTGACTACAGGTATTTCTGCCGCAGATAGAGCCACTACTATTTTGGCCGCCGTGGCTGATGATGCTCGCCCCGAAGATATCGTAACCCCAGGGCATATCTTTCCCTTACGCGCTCGCCCCGGTGGTGTATTGGTGCGCGCCGGACAAACGGAAGGCTCTGTGGATTTATCCGTGCTAGCCGGCTGCAAAGATGCGGCTGTCATTTGTGAAATCATGAATGATGATGGCGAAATGATGCGTTTGCCTGAATTGGAAGTTTTTGCCGCTGAGCATAATTTAAAAATTGCTGCCGTGAAAGATTTGATTCGCTATCGTATGCGTCGCGGGCAAGTGTCTGTGCGCCGCGTGGCTGAGGCGCAATTGCCCACCATCTACGGTAATTTCAGCATTATTGCCTATGAAAATGACGTGGATAGCAGTGAGCATGTGGCTATTGTGAAGGGCGACCTTTCTGGCACAGAGCCTGTGCTTGTGCGCGTGCATAGCGAATGCCTTACTGGCGATGCGCTGGGTTCCATACGCTGCGATTGCCGCGGACAATTGGGCGCGGCTTTGGCACAAATTGAAAAAGAAGGGCGTGGCGCTGTGCTGTACATGCGTCAAGAAGGGCGCGGTATTGGTCTTGCCAATAAAATTCGCGCTTATGCCTTGCAAGATGAAGGGCTTGATACTGTAGAAGCCAATGAAAAGTTAGGCTTTGCGCCGGATTTACGCGATTATGGTACCGGTGCACAGATGCTCGTAGATTTGGGTATTAGCAAAATGCGCATGATGACCAATAACCCCAAGAAAATTGTGGGGCTTGAGGGCTATGGTATTGAAATAGTGGAACGCGTGCCCATTGAAACTCAGGCTTGCGAATGCAATAGCACCTATTTGCATACCAAGAAGGATAAGATGGGGCATTTGTTTACGCAGCTTTGTGATGATTGCGCTGATAAAGTAGCGAAGTAATATTTTTTGTTTTTTATTTGCTGGGGGGAAACCTTTTGTG
>CAYJAL010000020.1:0-22559 GCA_964367875.1 uncultured Desulfovibrionaceae bacterium
TTTTGGGGGCTTTGTCTTCAAAAAGTTCTACCAAGATGTCACCGGAGGTGGTTTCAATTAATACGGTGGGGTTTGCCATAAGAGACTCCTTTTCTATAAATATGTATTTTTTGGTTATTATTCGTCGTTTTCTTTTGTGTAATTGCAGCTTTTTTCTGGGCAGCAAATTTTCACGGCGCCGCCGCGCATAACCTTGCGTGTAAGTATAGGAAAATCGCATTTTGGGCAAGGCTCGTTTATGGGTAAATCCCACAAGGCATAATCGCACTTTGGATAGGTGCTGCAAGAATAGAACAGTTTGCCGCGCTTGGAGCTTTTTTCCACTATGCTGCCTTCATTACAACGCGGGCAGGGCACTTTTGTGGAGAAAGGTTCGGCATGTTTGCATTTGGGGTAGCCCGTGCAAGCTATAAAACGGCTACCGGTGCGTGCTTTTTTGATCACAAGGTCGCTACTGCATTCAGGGCATTTACCTACTACTTCCAGCTCTACTTTTTCACGCGCCACAGGAATGACAGTGCCATTTTCGTCGCGCTCAAAGTTAGAGGTGTAGGAACATTCGGGATAGCCGGAGCACGCTAAAAAGCTGCCGGCCTTGCCAAATTTAATCACCAGCGGCTTACCGCATTCGGGGCAAGCTATACCGGCATCAAGGCCGCCTTTTACGGCTTCCATTTCCTTGGATGCGGCAAGCAATGTGGGCTCAAAATCATTGTAGAAGGTACGCATAAGATCTTTCCAATCGCGTTCACCTTCGGCCACTTTGTCAAGATCGCTTTCCATTTGTGCGGTAAAGCCCACATCCATAAGGGTGGCAAAGTGTTTGCGTAATTTTTCGCACACAATGGAGCCAAGATCTGTGGGGATAAAATGTTTTTCCGCAAGGCTGACATATTCTCTATCTTGTAGGGTAGAGATAATGCTGGCATAGGTGGAAGGGCGTCCAATGCCTTGCTCTTCCAGCTCGCGCACCAAGGAGGCTTCGCTATAGCGAGCAGGGGGCTGGGTGAATTTTTGTTCTTTGCTCAGCTTTTCAAGTTTGACTTCTTGGCCTTCTTGCAATGGCGGTAAATCGGCATCGCTTTCTTCGGCGGAGCGAGGGTAAGCCGCTGTCCAGCCGGCAAAAAGCATACGATTACCCTTTGTGCGCCATTCAGCAGGGCCGCAAGTAATGGTCACTGTGGTGTCGTGATAGCGAGCGGCGGCCATTTGCGAGGCCACAAAACGCGCCCAAATGAGTTTGTATAAGGTGTATTGCTCAGGCGGCAAAAAGCTTTTTATCTGCTCGGGGGTGATGCTCACATCTACAGGGCGTATGGCTTCGTGAGCATCTTGCACGCTGGCCTTGTTCTTGGCAGACTTACGCGGCGCCTTGCCACCCTTTTCGGGCAAATAATCGTTGCCAAAGTGACCGGCAATAAAGTCGGCGGCGGCGGCTTTGGCTTCATCGGCAATGCGTGTGGAGTCGGTACGCATATAGGTGATAAGAGCGGTGATGCCCATATCGCCTATTTCAACGCCTTCGTACAGACGCTGAGCAATGGTCATGGTACGCTTGGCCGCATAGCCATGACGCTGGTTGGCACTTTGTTGCAAGGTAGAAGTAATGAAGGGAGGCAGAGGCGCTTTTTGGCGTTCTTTTTCTTCAATTTTTTCTACCACAAAGGGCTTGCCGGCCATATCATTTTCTAAAGCTTCGGCACTGGCTGCATCGGGAATATGCGCTTTTTTACCACGCACTTTATGCAAATCGGCCTTGATAATGGGCTCTTGGCCTGCATTGAGCAGCGCTTTAAAGAGCCAATATTCTTCGGGGGTGAAGGCACGGCGTTCTTCTTCTCTTTCCACAATAAGGCGTAAAGCCACCGATTGCACACGGCCGGCAGAAATACCGCGTTTGACGTTATTCCATAAAAGAGGAGATATTTTATAGCCCACAAGGCGGTCAAGAACGCGCCGGGCTTGTTGCGCGTCAAACAGGTGATCATTGACCTCGCGTGAGTCCGCAAGGGCTTCTCGCACGGCTTTGGCAGTGATTTCGTTAAATTGTATGCGCTTGATATTTTCGCTATTTTTTACTTTATCTTTGATAAGCTCACGTACGTGACATGCTATAGCTTCCCCTTCGCGGTCGGGGTCGGGGGCAAGATAGACAGTTTCTGCTTTGGCAGCAGCGGCGCGTAAATCGCTGACCACTTTCTTTTTATTATCTATAACTTCGTATTGAGGGGCGAAATCATTGTCAATGTCTACACCAAGCACCTTGGAAGGTAAATCGCGTACATGACCCACACTGGCCAAAACTTGATACTGGGTGCCAAGAAATTTTTTAATAGTTTTCACCTTGGCGGGTGATTCCACAATGATAAGATTTTTTGCCATGCCGTCCTCTTTCGCGTATAGATATTTTTTCGCCCCCAAAACATACGGCAAAATTTTTCTACGTCAAGAGTAGCAAGGGCTTTTTGGCTAATTTTCTGGACAAGGTAAGCATTTTTTTGTAGCAAGGGGAAAGAGGTAAAACCTATGAAAAAACTTTTTCTTTTTCCTATGCTGTGTTTTTGTCTTCTTTTGAGCGCATGCGGGGCAGAGCAATCTTCATCTTCTGCGCCGCCCACTTCTGCGCAAGCCGGCGCCTCTTTTACTGTACCCTTAAAGACAGACTCTCCTTATATTTTTATTGAAGTGAAAAATACAACTGCCATGCAGGGAGATTTACGAGGCACGGTGTTGGCTCTTATGCAAAGTGAATATGGCGCCATGGCGGCCGATACCGCCGCAGAGGCCGATTATATTATTCACGTTGACATTCACGCTTTTCATCAATTGGGCAGTGAAAGTAGATCTGCTTCCACGGCAGAAGTGGCTATACCCGCAGTGGCCGGCGCCGCACTGGGGGCGCAAATTGGTGGTTCCTTTAGTGGTAAAGGTGGGCTTGTGGGCGCAGGTATAGGCTTGGTGGCCGGCGTTATGCTGGGTTCGGCTACTGGCGGAGAAGAAGTGCTGGTATGGCAAGCCCAGATGCAGCTTAAAGTGCAAGATAGGCAAGGAAAAAATTATGCAAGCAAACTTATGCCGCAGGCCAAAGGGCAGAATATGGATGCCTTAACGGCGGCGGCCAATATAGAAAATACTGCAGCATGGTCTGTGGTACGAGCTTTTAAGAAGGAAAATTAATGAAGTACCTATGTATGGTGTTATGCTGCGCTTTTTTGAGCGCATGTGTGCAACAGCCACAAAGTCCGGAGCAAATGGCTTCGCTGGTAGTATTGCAGCAAAGCGCCCCTTTACAATTACAAAATGTACCCAGCGCTGAAAAAAAAGTGGCGCTCATAGCCATGAAACAAGGGGATAAATACGCTCCCTTAGAGCAAGCTTTAACAAAAGCTGCGCAAGCTGCATCCCTTGAGCCTACGCCTAGCCCCAGTCTTGCAGGTTATGTGGTTTTAGCTTCTGTTATGTATGCAGGCCCCTTGAGTGATGTTGCGGCAAAGGCGGCTGCGCAAGAAAAGTACGGCAGCTCTTATGCGCCTCACAATATTGTTATGGAAGAGGACGAGATGCCCGAAGGTATGGGCCTTGCCTTGGTGGTGGATGTGCAGGTGGCTGTACGTCAAAAAGCCAAGCGTATGCGTAATAATACCCCCGTGGTGGGCACAGCCTCCTTAAATACGGTGGTGGATGAAAATGTAAGCCGTTTGGTGCTGCATTTGCCCCTTTCTTCCTATCCTAAGCCGGAAGAAAAGGCTCAAATGGAACAGGTGCTGTTAGAGCGTGCGGCCAAGGTGATATTACAAGCTCTTTAGAAAAGATCAGTTACATTTTTTTGTTTATACTACGCAAAACGCCCACAATACATTGTATATTGTGGGCGTTTTTTATGTAAGACGAAAGCGATTAGAGTTTGTCGTAGTCAATCTTATATTTTTTTAACAGCTCTTTGAGCGAAGCAGACCACACTCCGCTGCCAAAGGTGGTAATAATAAGCTCATCAGGATTGCGCGGATTAAAGGTCATACTTTGGGCATTGGAAAAAGGAAAGTCCGGGCACCAGCGCCAGCGTCTGCCGCCATCTACCGAGAAAAAAAGACCATTATTGGTGCCGCCGGCAAAGATAATATTTGTTTTTTCTGGGTGCACCACGCTGGACATCCAATGGTCATAACCACTTTTTGTACTGGTAAGTCTTTTAATGTCCTTGTCTGGCAGTATATTCCACCATTTTTTTCCTCCATCCTTGGTATAATAGACACCGCCGGCGGAGATACCTTGAGGGCTGGCTGCCGTGACATACATACCTTGGGGATCTGTGGGGTGAAAGGTCATGGAAGTGGCCCAGTGGCTAAGCTTAGATCCTTTACTTATATGCTGCCAAGTTTTTCCGTGATCAGAAGAACGCCAAATGCCCCCTTCATCTATATTAAAGTAATGGGGGTCTGCAAAACGAAAACCTGTTATAAGGGCGTAAAGATCGCCTGTAAGAGGGTGGAAGCGTAATTTATATATATGCTTATTGTGCCCACCGGGTTGTCCTTGTGTTTTAGCCCAAGTACGTCCTTCATCCTTAGACACATACACGCCGGCCTCATCGTCGGCCTCTCCAAAAATAGCGGCAAAAAGTGTTCTATTATTTACTGGAGATTTGGGGTCTATAATAATACTGGTGCACACTTGCGCCGGTAAACCGCCTAAAGAGGTGCTTTTAGGATAGGGCACTTTCCAGCTTTGCCCATAATCTGTAGAGACTAAGGCGCCACCTTGATGCACAAGGGACTCGGGTAAAATTTGTGAAATATGTAAAAAGTGAGGCAAGTCATGCAAATTGCTGGCCGCCGCAAACATTTTTCCCGGAACCTCCGGATCAAAGGCTATATCGTAAAAGGTATTGTTCCAAGGAGAGCCCTTGCCAGCCCACGCCCAAGTTTCACCTTTGTCCACCGAGCGAGCAAAACCTACGTCGGTGTATGCAATATATTCTCTTTGTGGATCGTGGGGGTCAAAATGATATCCCCACACAGAGGTAACTTCAAGACCAATACTTTTATGGCGCGGTACCACATCTCCTTCTATGGGAGGATAGAGCTCAGAAAAAAATGTTTTCCAAGTGTCACCGCCATCTTCTGTGATAAATAATTCCCCTTGGGTGGAGGCCATGAGGCGTTTGGGATTAGTGGGTGACATATTTACATCGGTAAAATAGTAGGACCAATGTAAGTGCTTTTGAAGCCACGATTGTTCTACGTTTACATCCAGCCAAAAGGTGGTTTGGCTATCGAGCATACGAAAGGTGGGCTCCCATGTTTGTCCACCGTCGGTGGTGCGTAAAAGATGGGGCGGACGTGGTGGTCTTTTTTGTCTGGCATAGGCCAATTCGGTTTTTCCGGGGAAAAAGATAAACTTTGCGACGTTTTCATGTTCATTGGTGCTGAGTTCCCATGTTTTTGCCATATCTGTAGAGCGGAAAATGCCTTCACCTATGACACTAATATAAAAAATATTGCTGCCATCTTTTGCCACCGTGCCGCCAAAGGAGAGGCTTTTTGCAGGTAAGGGTATTGTGCTCCAGCTTTGTCCATTATCAGAACTTTTAACAAGGGTAATGCCATCTTCAAGGTAGTAGATTTCGTTACCAATGCGTTGTAAAAGTGTACATTCTTTTTCTGAAAGTTTTGTCCATTGTTTTCCGCCGCCTTTCCACATGCCATAGCCTGTACTTACTAAAAAAGACGTACCTTCGGTATTAAGAGGCAAAAAGGATGTCACAAAGCTTTTACTGTAGGGGTCCTTTTCGTTGCGAGGCGCTTTTACCCATGGTCCTTCTGGGATACGAGTCCAGGTGAGGCCTGCATCTTCACTCATGATGAGGTAAAAATTGCGCTCAACCCACACAATTTTTTTGTCAGTAAGAAATTGCGCTACAGGGGCAAAGTGCGCATGGCGTGGGCTATTTGTCCAGTTGAGCATGTTCCAACTTTTACCCCCATTGTCAGAACGATATACGCCGCCCATATCGCATACAGTAAAGAGCAAATCTTCATCAAAGGGAGAGAAAACAGGTGAAAAAAAGCCTCCCCCTCCGCCAATACCTCTTACTTTGAATAGGGGCTTTTCTGAAGGGTTTTGCGCGGTGGCATGGGCTTGTATGGGCAAGCTCACGCACAGTAAAAGAAAAAATAAGCGTAGGTAAAAGGAGCAAAAAGTGTTGTGTTTCATGGTAAAACCTTTTAGAGACTGAGTTTGTGCTTTTTTAATAAATCATAAAAAGTGGGCCTACTTATGCCTAAAGATTGAGAGGCTTGCATAACATTTCCGGAATGTTGTTGCAGGGCATGCACGAGCATTTTCCTTTCAATGGCCTCTCGAGCCTCTTTTAACGAACCATAATTTAGCTCTTCAACATGAGCAACACCTTCGCTTTGCGAGCTTGTGGCTTTCGGTGTCGGTGCTGCTTTTTTTAACTCAAGGCATTCGGGCTGAATGATGGGGGAATCCGAAAGAATGAGCATACGGCGGATTTTATTTTCTAACTGGCGTACATTACCAGGCCAAGCATGGGTGAGGAGGGCCTTTTCTGTGGCCGGGTGAAAAGTTTTGCTTTGCCCGCTTTCATTATACTTTTCCATAAAATGTTGGGCTAAAAGCAATACATCTTGTCCACGCTCGCGTAGTGGCGGTAAGGGAACCTTTACCACGCCAATGCGGTAGTATAAATCTTCGCGAAATTCCCCTTTTTTCACCATGGCGCGTAAATTACAATTGGTCGCGGCAATGATACGTACGTTCACTTCAATATCTTGCCTGCCGCCCACGCGTTGGAAGGTCATTTCTTGTAAAAAGCGTAAAAGTTTTACCTGCAATGGTAGGGGTAATTCACCCATTTCATCCAAAAATAAGGTGCCATTATGCGCAAATTCCACTTTACCTTGAATGCGCTGTGAAGCACCGGTGAAGGCTCCTTTTTCGTGACCAAAAAATTCTGCTTCCAGTAAATGTTCCGGTATGGCACCGCAATTGATGGTGATAAGCGGCCCCTTACTGCGCGAGCTTAATTGATGCACTGCCTTGGCGATAAGTTCTTTACCTGTGCCGGACTCGCCTTCAATCAGTACCGGTGCATCGGAAGTTGCAATACGGCGTAAGCTGTGCAGTATGTCCAGCATTTTCTCATCTTGCGTAATAATGCCTAAGGATTCTTTGCGTTCTTCAGTACTAGGGCTTGGTGCAGCAGAAGCATGCAGCTCATATAAAAAGAAGGCGCGCCGTACAATGATTTTAAGCTCTTCTAGGTCGATGGGTTTACGGCAAAAGTCATAGGCGCCGCTACGTATGGATTGCTGCGCATTGTTACTGTCATGATGCCCTGTAATAACAATGACTTTACAATAAGAGTCGACGGCTAAAAGCGCGTCTAAGCAGCGAAAGCCTTCTGTATTTCCTTCGGCATCGGGGGGCAGGCCAAGGTCAAGGGTCACAACTTGCGGGCGCACTTCTTTTTGTATGGCTAAAGCTTCTTCCACATCTTTTGCTTGATACACCGTGTATTCTTCAGCAGAAAAGCCCCAATAGAGCTGACGTAATATATCTTCATTATCATCGATGATAAGTAAGCTTTTGGTCATGGAAAAAATCCTTCATTTATAATAACGCTTGGTCGTACATCAAAATAACGCTTGGCCGCACGTCCTGTGCGACACAAACTATCGCAAGCGTCCGTCTGCGCCGGAAGTGAATTCCGGCTTGTCTTTGGCTTGCTCCGCTGCGCGGCTAGGCCGCGTCCTGCGTCCTGTTAGCATATAAAACAACGCTTGGGCGCACGCTTTGTTCTCCACTTGTGTAAAGCTCGTTCTTCGCTAGCACCAAGGAGCTACGCCGCCCCTTGGGTCGGCTTTTGTAGCACTCTGTTCTATTGCGCAGTCGCTTCTAGTACAAAGCGTACGGTAAAAGTGCAGCCTTCACCAGGGCGGTTTTCTACGCTGATTTTGGCACCATGGGCCTTAAGAATCTTTTGCGAATGGAAAAGCCCTATGCCCATGCCGCGAGGCTTGGTGGTGTTAAAAGGCTTGAATAAACCTTTTGCCAGCACTTTGTCACTGAGCCCTCCTGCCATATCATGCACCTTGAAAAAAGGTACTGAGTCTTCTTCTCCCACCACGACTTCAATGGCTTTATTATCCCCAGCTTCTAAGGCATTAAGGTATAAATTGAGGAACACTTTAGATATTTGTTCGCTATCAATGGTCACAGGCGGATTGCTTCCCGAGAAGGAAATGGGCGCATCCGGAATTTGCTTGGCCACTTTTTGCGCTAAATCTTGCAAGTAGGCCTGCTCCAATTCTAGATTATCGGCATGGGGCACATGAGGCAATTGGCTAATAAGGTTTTTCATATTGCCCACAGTATTGGCCAGCGTATCCACCATATCTGTTTGGAATTTAGGGTCGGCAATAAAATTGCGTGCATTATTGGTGAGCAAGGATAGGGTATATACATGGTTTTTGAGGTCATGTAATACAAAAGTTCCCAATTTATCAAAGGCTTGACTTTCTCTGTGTTGAGCAATTTCTTCGCTTACGCGGAAGCTTTTGGCAGAAAGGCCAATTTGGCGCCCCATGGCTTCCATAAGGTCAAAGTCTTCATTGTCGTATTTTTCCTTGCCATTAAAGGGATGCCCCAGCAGCAAGAGCCCTTCGGGTGTATCGGCCACACGAATGGGCAGAACAATACCAACTTGTAAGCGCAATAAGGCCATAATAGTATGTGGCTCAAAGTCGTGCAAATCTGTATCATTTACAAAGTGCGGTATGGGCTCTAGCTGCAAAAGTTGCTTAAATTCTTCTTCGCTGATGCCAATTTCTGATGTTTTATCAATTTCATAATAAAAAGCTTGCCCCATGGAAGTAGAATGTTCTTTATCCACGGGGATGTATATGGCTCCAATGCGTCCAAATGTTTCGCAAAAACTCATGAGAGATGCATTGATAAGCGAACAATAATCCATGGCTTGTGATAAATATTCACTAAATTGCATCCACTGGGCTCTGTAATCGTATTTTTCATCATAAAAATTGCGTTGCACCCAAATGGAGAGGATGCGCCTCAAATTGCGTGATACAGTTAAACAAATAATAGTGCCTATTACGAGGGTGGCTGATACAATAAGGACAGTTTGGGTAAAGTTATCCCCCATAATTCTATTGCCTTCGCGAGCTAGGCCAAGGCCTACAAGGTAAATGCCGGCAATGGCCGCCACCACAGAACGGAAAGCCACTTTGCGCGAAATAAGTATTTCGTTGCTTTGCCTTTTCCATTCAGAATAGAGCATGAGTAAGGCAGCTACGCATAGGGCTGCATTACGCAAAGCTGCATGGCGCATATCAATAATCATGTAAAGCAGCCCTTGAGAGGCAAAAAACATGAGAGCCACAAGACTGAGGCCTATGCCAAAAATAGAAATTTTAATGCGCCATTTTTCGTTATGATTGCTATTGCGCAAGGTGCTTTCTAAGTTTCCGATGGCAATTATATAGATAATAGTAATATACAAATATAAATAAAAGGAAGCTTGCTCTAAAAAGATAATGGGCTCGGCCTGAAAGTCTGTTTGATAATAAAAGGCAGAGGTGGGTAAAAATACAGATAGAGCAAAAGGCGTTAAAGAGAGTATAAAGAGATATATATCTGTCTTTTTAAAATGCGCCAAAGAGGTAACACGGGCATAGGTTACTGAAAAGAGGAGCCATGCCGGGCAGAGTAAGAGTTGCACACTAAGACGTAAGGGAATAAAAATATGCGCTTTGTCCGGATAACTGTACAAAAGCTGATCAAGGCAGACAAAAACTGTCATAAGTAATAAGGCCGGCATAAGGAATTTGCGCTCTTGTGTATTATGACGCATCCAAATGGTAGCCGTAAGAGCGAGGAGCAAAGTAACATAAAACAAGGTGGAAATAAAAAACAGCATAAAAAATCCTTTTTGCAAAAAATCTTATGAAGGCAAATATGTTTTAATCACAGGGTATGCTTGTTGGAAAAAGTTGCGCATGGTTTGGATTTCTTTGTCTTTATTTTCTGTATCAATACTGATACGCACAAAGGCAGCATCCTTGCGCCTATCCATGACCGTGCCCATAAATTCTGCCCATTTCATGGCAAGATCTGAGGTAATAACCTCACCGCGCACTTGGTACCAATAGTAAAAGGTGGTGTCTTGTCCATCCTTGGAAAGCACAGCACGAATAAGGGGAATATGGGCATCCTTGCTATTCATGGCAATGGATTCGGTGCTTTTAAATTCCCACCCGCCGCCGGGGAGGCAGTTTTTGGGCGAGTGAATGGGGCCTGCTGAGGGGGAGCCGTCGTGATAGCCTATGTATAAGGTGATGGGGGTTCCTTGTTTATCCACATAGGTACGCATAAGGTAATCTGTGGGGCGCAAAACGCGCAAGGTTGCTTGGTCAAAAGCTGTATCTTGCAAGCTATGCCATGTGCCCATTTGTTTGGGCATGGAAGCAAGCTTAGGAATTTGTGGAGCTTCCAAAGGGCGGGGATTATGTACCAAAGAAGCTGCAAGGCCAAGTATAAGTAACGCTAAGCCATAAAGTATATTAGTTTTCATTCTTGCCTCCTTGACCCTCTTGACTAACTTGACCAAGGGAGATGTGTGATAAAATCCAGCCTGTGCAAGCAGTAAGGCTAAGGGCTATGAAAAACACAGCAAAACCCGCAAAATCATGAAAAAAACCTTCAGCAGCGGCGCTGCCATAGTGTCTGGCTAATACGCCTGTAACAAAAACGCGTGCCACATTGGTAAGCACAGCAATGGGCAAGGTGGCTATAATAAGTATCACTTTGCGCCATGTGCCTTCTAACATTAAAAAGGCATAGGCAGTGCCCAGGGCTATAAGGCTAATGAGCGAACGCATGCCACTACACGCTTCTACCACTTCAAGGGATACATTGGGCAAGATGATGATATTGCCTTCGCGCAATACGGGTAAGCCAACAGCCTGCATGCCCTCTGTGGCTAAGATACTCACAAAACCACGCAAGGGCAAAGCCAAGGCATCATACAAGGTAACGGGTATAGGAACCATAAAGACCAAGAAGCCAATGGGCAGCATGAGGTAATGGAATATGCGCGGGCCAAAAAAGCTAAGGCTAAGGCCGGCAAGGATAAATACCAGCGAGACACGCGTGGTAAAGAGTTCATGCACCGTGGTGCCAAAGAGTAAACACAATAAGCCCAATACTAAGAAGGCAAGGCCCCAAGGGCTGTTTTGTAGGGGGATATTTTTTATATCTGGCCAAGATTTATAGGCAAACCAAGCCGAAACTATGGGGATAAGAAAACCATGGGAGGAATTGGGGTCTGCGTCCCAATCGTGCACCATGGAGGGCAGGATGGGATAATAAATGCCCACCAAAGCTGCCAATAAAATACCCCAAAGCGCAGGATGTTTTTTGAGATTTTCAAGAATAGTCATACAATATTCTCACTGATAAAATGTTATATTATAAACTTAGAAGCTGAGTCCTGCATTTTTAAACACGGAATAGTATGCGTCTGCCATAGTGTGAGCAGATTTTTCTTGTACTACAAAGTTGAGGGCTCTGTCTGCAAAATTTTGGCGTAATTTTTGATTATTATACATGTTTTCCATGGCCAAGGCCAGCGCATTCACATCTTTTTTTGGCACAAGGTATACATGCTCACCGGTGCTGTTTAGAGAGGCAATATCGCCGGCATCGGTACTGATAACAGGTACGGCGCAGGCCATGGCTTCTAAAATGGCCATGGGCAAACCTTCATGTTCAGAAGACATGACAAAAATGTCCATGGCGTGTAAATGTTCAACAATGTTGAGGCATTTACCTGTTATATGTACTTTGTCCGTGAGGGCTAACTCTCGTATGAGCGCCTCAGTGCGTTCTCTTTCGGCGCCATCGCCTACCATAAGTAAGCGAACATTCTCTTGCTTAGCGGCCACCTTGGCAAAGGCTTGTAAAAGGGTGGGGTGATCTTTTTCTGGGCATAAACGTGCTACAGTTCCAAAAATAAAGAGGGGGGTGTCTTTTGTGATAGGGCTTTCTTGCCAAGGCAAGGGTAAGGGCATTTCATTTTGCTTTGAACCTTTGGGGCTAAACTGTTTGGTATCAATGCCATTTTCAATAATACGCATGGGCGGTGTGCCTATGTTCAAATGCTGTGCAAAATATTGGGCAATGGGCTGGCTAATGCAAGTAATGCTGTTTAAAAAAGGCGCAGACCAGGTAATGGCTCGGCGCAAAGCGGGTATTTGCTGCAAGTCAAAAATAGAATGCTCGGTGAAAATCACTGGGATACCAGCTAATTTTGCCGCGGGTACAGCATAATTAAGCAAATACGCCGCATGGGTGTGTATAAGATCCACCTTATGCTCACGTAGCATCTTGTACAGGCGTATTATGGTTTGAATACGCCCGCAGGATTCTGCATGTAGGCTAAAGGCGGGTATTTGTAGTGAGTGCGCCAAGGTGGCCAGATCTCCGGATTCACCCTGTATGGCGCCTACCATGCCTTGCACATGCTCTTTATTATTCTCTAAAATGGATATAGCCAGACGCTCGGCACCGCCCATATTCAGCGTGGTAAGAAATTGTAATACCACAGGCTTATGCGTGCTTGTGATGCTTTCAAGTTTTTTTTGTCCTTCTTCAAGGGGCGAGCCTATGGCTTTGGCCGGAACACTTGCGGCTTTGTCATAAGGGGGAGTGGGCTTGGTCACCATAGCATGGGAGCTTTGTATGTTTTCATGGTAAAGGCGAATAAAATTCTGCGTTCTAACCTCAGGGCTAAAGTGGCTGGCAATGCGTTCTTTTCCGGCTTGCCCAAGGCGCTGACGTAAAGAAGCATCACCGCTGACGCGCAATAAGGCTTTGGTAAAACCTGCCAAATTATTGGAGGGGAAGAGCAATCCTGTTTGCCCATTAAGCACTACTTCGGGAATGCCACCGGCATCACTGGCCACCAGGGGTAGCTGCATGCACATGCCTTCCAAGGCTGCATAGGGCATACCTTCAGACAACGAGGGCATAACTTGTATATCCAGTGTATTATAATAATTAGCTGTGCCTGTGATATGCCCTGTGAATGTGCAGTTTTTTTCAAGGCCTAAATTTTTGGCGAGTTTTTGTAATGCGTCTTTTTCTTGCCCTTCACCCATAATAAGGGCATGGGCTTGGGGGTGAACTTTTTTCACTTCTACCAAGGCGCGTAAAAAGAGCTGGAGATTTTTTTCCGGACTTAGGCGCCCCATGGCACCAAAAACCAGGGCATCCTCGGCAATGCCCAACTGACGGCGCATGTCTTGGCGCTGTATAGTCACCTGCAACTCTTCACTGGCAATGGCATTGGCAATAACTTGGCAGCGCTTACGTGCTAAGGGCCAAAGGCGTGAGCGTAGGGATTTTGATACGGCCACAATTTCTGTGGCTCCGTGAATAAGTATATGCTCAAGGGCTGTATAGCAATGAATTTTAAAGTTTTCGCTGGTCCAGCCTTCGACTACAGCTATCCATGGCAAGCCTGTTTTGCGGTGCAAAAGATAGCAGAGCAAATGGCTTTTATAGCCGTGGGATTGCAAAATTTCTATATTATGCTTTTTTATAAGGCTGAGACCTTGTTCTATAAGGCTAAAGTCTAAGGCGTTTTTTTGTAAAAGAGGCTCTAGAGTGACGCCTGTACTTTGCATGACTTTAGCATATTCCGTATCATTATCAGCATCTTGTATATGGTAGTCTAGCACAATGGGGTAGCAATGCTCTAAGCCGCCATGGCGTAAAAATTGCTCCAAACCTTTGCCGGGGCCACCTAATATATCTGTGGCTAAAGCAATGAGAACACGCGGTTTAGACATGGCTTTTTTCCTTTTTTTGTAGGGCTTCTTCTATCCATGTGGCCACCAATGCAGCCTTGTCTTGCCAAGATTCCCCTTGTAAGTATTGGGCGCGTAATGAGGGATTTTTCTTTTCTTGCAGGGCGCCTTCCAAGGCCTGTATAAAAGCCGGCCCGCGCTCGGCAATATGAATGGCTTTTTCAAAGCGAGCAGCTTCACGCATGGGCGTGGTGACTATGGGCTTACCCGTGGCAATATATTCACGGAGTTTTAGAGGGTTAATGGCCTCAGTTTGGGCATTTATGTGGTAGGGAATAAAGGCCACATCAAAGCAGGAGGCATAGCTTGGCAAAAGTTCATAGCTTATGGCATCTATGCTATGAAAATTAGGATATTTTTCTAATATATCTAGAGGAATAAGTTTAGTACCTATGCAGACTATTTGCCAGTGAGGTTTGTTTTTAAGAATATCTTCCACCAAGGCAATATCAAATCGTCCATCAATAAGCCCATAAAAGCCTATGATGGGCTGAGATATATGTGCCAATTCTGCGGGGCGCTCTTGCTCTTGCGCTGCTTTGGCAAAATGCGCAAGGTCTACGCCATGGGTGAGAAGGCGTGTGGGGTCTTTACCATTTTGGCGCGAGGTGCACAGGCTCTCGGACACGGCAAAGATAAGATCAGCCTGAGCTACGAGGCTATTTTCCATACCTTGCACCAGTTCAGGTTGATTCATGCCCGGCCAGTGAATAAAGTCATCTACACAATAGTATACTGTCAGCGCTTCGTGTAATTTTCCCATATAATCCACAGAAAGGGGCTGGGTAGTGAGCACTATAGGATCCGTAAACCCCCAGGCTTGCGCCGCTTCGTTGACAGCTTTCACCACATTTTTGGCATTAAAAGTACGCACCGCCCCATAGGTATTATAGGGAATCATAAAGGGGGAAATGATACGTAAATTGGGGGGCAGCTCTTGGTTTTGTGCCGTATTTTTTGTAGGCTGCAGCCAAGAGCGAATTTTGCCCAAGGCGCGTTGCATGTCGTATACACTTAAGGTGGGTGTGCGCATACCAATGGTATTTACCCAGAGCAAGCGATTATGCGGCAAAAAGGATTGCATAATATGTTGGCAACTAAAGGGGTGGCGTCCCCAATCGTCAGAAAAGACTATGAAATTTTTACCTTTGATCATTGATCATTGTTCTCCTGTATCCCATCAGAACGCACAACCCTTATTTAAGAGTAAGGCCTTAAAAGCTTTGAAAGAACATAGAATATACTCAGACAAGGCAAAGCGTAAATCTTAAAACTACATATCGTAAAACATGGTATAAAATAGGGGAAATGATCCTCAAAAGCAGGAGCTGTAGTCTTTAAAAAGACATATGAGGTCATGTATTGCTATTTTATATCCATAGGGAAGAGCGTATTTTTCCACTGTCCATGATTTATACGTGAGCTGTTACTTTTTGTAAATACGCAGAGTAACATGTTATCAGAATTTTATTATATGTACACAGAGCCTTTAAAATAGGCTTGGTTGACAAAAAAAAATTAAAAGGTAAAGTTGTAAAGTTGTAATATACCAACGATGTATACTTTGTATAAAAGGAGAATGGGTAGATGGTAAAAGTTTCCATCATTGTTCCTGTATATAATGCGGAAAAATATCTTGAGAAGTGCCTTGAAAGTCTCTGTAATCAAAGTTTGGTAGAAAAAGAAATCATATGCGTGAATGATTGTTCTACCGATTCTTCCTTGGATATATTACGCCGCTATGAATCTAAAGGGAAAATTACGCTTATAGATATGCCCCAAAATGGCGGCGTTTCTTTAGCCAGAAATACAGGCATGGCCAGCGCACAAGGCGAATATGTGGGTTTTGTGGATAGTGACGATTGGATAGATTTGGACTTTTATGAAAAGCTTTATGCTAAAGCTTGCAAAGAAAAAGCGGATATAGTTAAAGCTCGTCTTGCTACTGTCTTTGAAGATGGCTTTATTTTACCCACTTCCATTAATGAAACTTTGCGAAAATATAATAGTAAACATCTATTTTGTTATGAATTTTCCACAGCCATTTATAAAACATCCATGCTTAAAGATGAGGGTATATTTTTTCCCTTAGGAGTGCGTATAGGGGAAGATCTTGCTTTTTTAAGTGAGGCTATTAGGCACGCGCAATGCCTGTCTGTTACGGATGATGTGTGTTATTATTATTTTCAAGACGTCAGTAGCGCTTTACATAGCCCTTTTTCTCTGCAGAAAGTGGAAGATTTGGTGCAAATACGTATGAAAATGGTGGAAAATGTTATGAATAGTACTTTGGATAGCAAGGCCTATTTTGACTATCTTCTACATTTACACATACTCACTTTTCACGAAATTTCCTTTAGAACACCGGCAGGCCCCATACGGCATCTTTGTATAAAAACATTATTACAAATGTATGCTAAGGCTTTGGATGCGCAAATGCTTCGAACTTTTGTGGCGCAGCATTATCCTGTATTTGCTAGAGTGCTTAAAAGCCATGATGCACAGTGGCTGGAGAAGTATTTTAGCATAAAAATACATAAAAAAGATGAGCTATTGGGAAATCTTTTGCGCAAAATAAAAAATATCTTTTCTGCGTAGTCTGCAATGTCTGTTGGCTCGGCCAGCGCTGTACACATTTTTGTACAGCACAGGCCATGCTTTTGAATCTATTTTTCTTGATGTTGCTGTAAAAAATCAGAATATTCCGCAATAATAGAGTTGGCCGAGCCGGAGCGATAAATACTTCCATCTTTAAGCCAATGTATGGTGTCACAATCTTCCACTGTGGAAAGGCGGTGAGCAATCATAACTATGGTCATATCTTTGTGTAAAGAAAGGATAGTTTTTTGAATGGCAGCTTCGGCGGCGCCGTCCAATGCGCTTGTGGCTTCGTCAAAAATAAGAATATCTGGCTTACTATATAAAGCACGGGCAATGGCTACACGTTGTATCTGCCCACCGGACAAACGTACTCCACGCTCTCCTAAAGGCGTATGTATGCCTTGGGGTAAATCGTCTATAAAATCCATGGCGGCCGCTTGGCAGCATTGAAGCACGCGCTCTTCATCGGGCAACTCGTCAAAGTGCGAAAAAGCCACATTGACAGCAAGGCTTGCATCTATGAGGTAGGGACTTTGCGAAACATAGCCTACCTTCAAATAACCGGGGCCTAAGGCTACTTTTTGACCATCTACCCAGAGCTCTCCTTGTGTTGGGGGTAAAAGCCCTGTTAATATGGCAATAAGTGTGCTTTTGCCGGCGCCGGAAACACCTATAAAGCCAACCATTTGGCCTTTGTTAAGGGAAAAGTTTATATCTTTTAAGGTGGGCTCTGTATTTTTGGGATAGGTAAAGGATATATGCTGCACCTGCAGGGCTTGCGCAAAGGGCACGCGCGGCACTGTGGGTAAGGTATTTTGGATGTGTAAGTCGTTAACGACGCTTTCTGCTTGAGGAAAATAAAGCTTAAGCTGTAATACACTACTGAGAACTCTGTTCATGGCCGGCAATAAGCGCCATGAAACGGCCACAAGCATGGCCAATGTTCCGGCAATATGGGTGATAGAATCGCCTGAATAATACATGATAAGTACCACAACAAATAATAAGATCATGCCTACGCTTTCCAGTGCCCACGAGGGAATATTGGGGTAGGCATGCAGGCGCGCCGTATTATATATGGCAGGCTTTGAGAAGGCAGCAAAGCTTTCTTTAAAAGCTGTATATTGATTATATATTTGTACTTCTTTTACGCCATGCAAAGCTGATAAAGAAAGCTTATTGGCGCCCAGGTTGATTTGTTTTATGGCATTGCCGCAGCGAGTGGCCTTTTGCTTCGTAAACAAATAAACACCACCAGAACAGGCTATGGCCATACTAAAGAAGATGAACATTTCAAAAGGTGCCATATAAAAAGCACCGCCCATAAGAACGAGGGCCACAAAGATTTGCGAAAAAATATTAAGTAAAAATGAACAATACATCCCTACACTGGAACGCCATGCAAGATTTGTTTGTAAGTGGGCAGAATTGCGCTGAGAATGCCATGTATAGGATGCGTGTAAATAGTTGTGGAAAAGTTTTTTAGCAAAACTCCAACTGATTTTTTGCGAAAACTCTTCACTTTTAAAAAAGAGCAGTGCAGCGTAAGCGTTTTTTACGGTAATTAACAAAACCATAATTAAAAGCACCAATAAAAGGGGCTTAACGCTTTCCTCAAGAGGGATGGATTGTATAAAATTAGAGCTGTAAAGGGTGCTTACTATAGGTAATGTATGAATTTCCTGTGGGGAGGTGAGTGTAATGCCAAGTAAGGATATAATGGCAGCTACGCCAAGCTCGAGTAGTGCCACAAAAAGATTGAAAAGCATGAGAAGAAGTAAAACTTTTTTGTGCTTAAAACTAAGGTTTTGCCATATTTTTTCTATTAATTTAAATGTGTACATAGTAATGCTTTATCCTTTATGGGAGGGAGTGGTTAAGGGCTGGAAAAGCTGCTTCATGGCCGCATAAGTGCGAGCGCAGTTGTTCCCATCTTTATGGGCAAAAGTTTTTTGCATACGAGAAAGATAAGGCTCAAGTGCGTGGCCTTTTTCTAAGCTTTCATGCACATCTTTCATAAGTTCTTCATGGGTAGTGGCAATGGGGCCAAAACCGTGTTCTTGGAAAGAAAAATACCCCTCTTTCCAATGGTGATTAAAAAAATGCTGCGCATCAAATTGATAGTACATAAGGGGCTTTTCTAAAAAGGCCATTTCGAAAGAAACAGAAGAATAATCTGTTATCATAAGGGTGGCTTCGGTAAAAAGTTCTTGAATGGTTGTATCTTTTTGGCTCACAAAAGTGATATGCTTGGGATTACTAAATGCTTCACGCATATCTCTCATATTATTATGTAGATAGAATACTATTTTCAAGTTATGCTGCTCTGCCATATGACGCAGTTTTTCACAGGTAAGCACCGCATCCCAATGCTGTACATAAGGGCTTTGAGCCAAGGCTTCAGCATGATTATATTCTTGTAAATACTTACGCCATGTAGGCATAATAAGAAGAGTACCTTTATGCTTTTGTATGTGGGGAACCAAGGCGTCATGGCGTGTAATGCCCAGCAATTTTACATCTTTACTTGTGTAATTGTAAGGGCTTTTATTGTTTACTGTGGCTTTGTATTCATCAAAGGTGGTGGCTGTTAAAAGGTTAAAGTATAATTCTGGACTATTATACCATTGTGACTGGTCAATATAGCTCACCCCATGGCGTAAATGTACATGTTTTTTTCTGGCCTTGGTGCTGTGTGCCCAGATGTTTTCCCAAAGAAATATGTCCATATGGGAAGAGGCTATAAGCTGGCAAGCGTGGAGTAAAATTTTAAAGGCGAAAGAATTCACATCTATAAGATTAAAGTTCTCTTTTTTTAAGCGCTGCCAATCAGGGCAGTTTTTTTGTAAGGCAAAATAGATGGGCTGTTCTGGATGATGTTTTTGTATATGACGGTACAGATGCTCGGCATTGTCATCGGCCACATGGGCGCGATCCATAAAAAGCCAAGCCTTTGCGTATTTTTGCGCATAAAAAGGCACTGTTGGCAGAGGAAAGGCATTGTACAAGCTTTGTATAGAGAGCTTTTCATATACTGTATTGTGCAGGTACAGCGTGCAAGGGCTTTCTTGCATTTCCACGCGTAAAAAACCTTTGCCGCGTGGAATATGTACCCATATTTGATGGCGCATAAGGGGGCTTGGTATATGGTGCGGACAAGAAATCTTATAGACCATGGGCTCTAGAGCCGTGTTATCTAAAAAAAATTCAAAGGCATTTTCTTGTGCACTGTAGGCCACAAAACAAAAAAGATCTTGGTCATGGTCATAACGTGTACCTTGCACATGGGGTGAGGTGTAGTCTTCCTCAGGTGGATAAAAGGGAAATAGCCCCAGAAAATCCGGACAGAGGCTTTGCAATAGATGTCGCACTTTTTGGCGTAAAGACTTTGTATGTGTATGCTGAGGATAAATATTTTTAGGCATGGATCATCTCCGTAAATAAACACATAATAAGAGTGAAAAGCATAAGTTTAAAACGATTTACGCCCAAGGTGCGCCCAAGGTGCGCCCAGAGTTCGCCATGGTGCAATGAGTTACAATTATGCGCGCGTTTTCTTTTTTATTAACATATCTCCTGCTTCTAAGCGAGATTTTTTTACCTTTCTTTGAGCTTCGGCTTGCTCCCACTGGGCTTGGCGCTGCGGGCATGGCGCAGCTGCTAGGCCAGCCTTTTGCAGATCATGGGCAGGCTTATACTTTGGCTTAACAGATAAGGGCTCAGGCGCAAGTGTGTGCTGAGGCACAAGGGCTTTTGGGGGCGTTGTATGTACGTCTTCTAAGGAAAGGTCTGCGTTTTGTGCTGCTTCGTATTCTTTTTCTTTTTTTTCTAAGCGAAAGAACATGACCGTAGCAAAGCAAAATAATGTATAGGTTATGGTGGAGTAGGCTTGAGAGAGAAAGAAGCTGCCTACGCAATAGCCCAGCAGGCTTAGGCGTAAGTAGCTGTATATATTCCTTTCTTTTTCTGACAACGCTTCGCTTTGCCCGCCGCGTAGTGAAAGGCGATAGATAAAAAGTAAAATGGCTAAAAAGGCATAGATGCCGCCCACGCCTAAATCTGCAGCTATTTCAATAAAGGTATTATGCGCAGCTTTCCAAGGAGCGTTAGTGAGCGTGCCAAGGCCGGTAACAAATTGCCCAATTCCCACGCCAAAAATGGGTCTTCGAATAACCAGTTCCAAAGCACTTTCCCAAATGAACATACGCCCGCCGCCGGCGTCAAAATTATAATCCGTGCCATCACGTAAACTTTGTAAGCGATCCCAAAGCTCTGCTCCGGCCATGGACACGAAGATGGTGCCACCAAGAGCTATGAGGACAATCAGTAACATGCGGCGTTTTTTTGCTACTATTACAGCGTATAAGGCAACAGCCAGCATGGATATAAAGCCACCGCGAGAACCTGTAAGGGCAATGCTGGCCACAGCGCAGCCACTGGCAGCAAGTGCCACCAGCTTAGTGAGGAACCCTTTTTGGCTTATAAGGTCTACAGTTAGGGGGAGAAAGGTTATGCATAATAAAGCAATATCATTGGGGTCGTAAGTTCTACTTACGGCAATGCGTCCGGTGGCTTTGCTTAAGAGCATTTGTGTGGAGACAAAAAGCAATACACAAGTGATACCCATCTGCATGTTTTGCATATGCTGTTTTCCCAAGGCCACAATGATGGACGCTGTGAGCATTAATTGTAAAAACATGATACATTCTTCTAAAGCCTTACTGGGATGGACGCTAAAGGGAATACCCAGCACAGCTAAGGCAACCATGATAATGAGCGGTGTTTTTATAGGGCTTTTTCTTAACAACAGGCTGAGGCTTTGTGCATTTTGGCTGAGCACCACACACAAACCAATACCAACGCTCACTTTACCCAATTGCAAAGGTGACAAAAAAGAAAAGATTTCTTGAAAGCGTCCCAGAAACACGAAAAGAATAAACCACAATGTTATTGTGGAAAGAATGTGCATATTATTCCCAAATGCCCGGTAGAGCATCTTTTTTGCGATGTAAAATTTTACTGAGTACAAGGTTTATGCCCCAGGTAATAAAGGGCAAGGGGTCGCGCCAATTCCAATCATCATTGGCAGCATAGTGTACAGGATTGGCTAAGGCTTGGCGTACATGCTGTATTTTATGTTTTGCCTCGCCAAATTCTGCCAATATGCGCAATATATCGCCGCCTAACCAACGAGAGCGCGTGCCCATACGAGCCTTTGGAGCTTGAAAATACGTTTTTTCTTGTGCTAAAAGCGCATAATAAAAAGGATATTCAATACCAGCGGCAATGTTATGTGTTATAGAACCCCAAAAGCGTGGGTTAGCATCTATGAGGTAGCTTTTGTCGTGCGCTGCATCATAAATAAAATCCATTTGGCACAGGCCATGCCATTGTAAATGCGCAAGGATTTTTTGTAAGCTTTCTTCAGCCTTGGGGTAGGGTTCACTTATGCGTGTGGTGGATTGCCCCACGCGTAAAGGATAGGCCGAGGTGAGAGCATAAGTATCTGAGGCTATATATTGCCCCTTATAATAGAGTCCACAGGCGCCAATGAGCTGGCCTTGCACCAAGGCTTGCACCATATAATTATCCACGTGCTCCACATGTTCTGCCACAGCGTCTAAAAGTTCCGCGACATTAGCACAAGGTTGCATGCCCCAGCCGCCGCCCCCTTGTTTGGGTTTAAGCATAATAGGGTACGGGAGTTCTTTACTGAGCTGTGCATCTTGTAATACTTGGCTTAATTCCCACGTGGGAGGTACATCTAGGCCAAGCTCTTGCGCCAGGGCTGTAAGTGATCCCTTGGAGTGGATTTGTAATACTTGTTCATAACTTGGTAAAACAAAACGTACGCCGCTTTTTTTCAAGGTGTCTTCATGTTTAATGCAAGTATAGCTTTCTTCCAGCACAGGCATAAGAATATCTATGCCATGGCTGATGATAAAGTGTGTAAGATCTTGGATAAAGGCTTCTTGCTGGGTAAAAGGGGAGGCATACACCATGCGGCCTTTGCAATGGCGTGACATACCGGCCATGGTGAAAAGG